>CP036424.1:0-351250 GCA_007745835.1 Planctomycetes bacterium MalM25 | reverse complement strand
TGCTCCCCTTCGCGGGGCAATCGATCACGCGCGGGTAAACGCTCGTCTGCACCGCCTCGAGGATGTTTCGACCGGCCAGGTCGATCGCCGTCGCCCGCTTCATGTCCAGGTCGATGATCTTCGCCTTGCGGGCGGCGATCATCGAGCGGATGACCAGCGGGACGTTGCCGCGGGCCATGTAGTGTGATTCGAGGGCCTGGGTCGTGACCCCCTCTTCCTCGGTCAGGCCGGCCTGGATGGCCATGATCTTGCTGCGGACGATCACCGCCGGGTTGACCTTCCGGAAGGTCATCCGCACGAGGTCGAAGATGCCGATCCCGGCGCCGGTGGTCACCGACTGGATGTACAGCCGGAAGAAGCGGGCCACGATCGCCAAGACGGCGATCACGGCGACGACCGCCATCAGAGTCAGGACGAGATAAACTGTGCCCATCGCGGACCCGGGTCCAAGGTGTGAGTGAGAAGCGAAGCCGCTGCCTACAGGCTGTTGTAGGCCCCGGCGCGAGGCGAAACAAGCATTCGTGTCGCTGCGGCTGGGCCCGCCGTCACCCGCTATTCGTCAGAAATCGAACGATCTGGCCGGGTTCTCCTCCTCGGTTTCGGGCTCCTCGGCGGGAGCGGCCTCTTCGGCGGGGATGTCGGCGATGTCATCCGCTTCCAAGTCGGCCAGGTCGTCGGCGGTCTGGTCGGCCGGGCCGGCGATGCTAAACCGCTGCAGCTCACGCCACGGCTGGCCCGAGCGGTACGAATTGAGCTCCGCGTCGAGCTGCCCGTCGTACTGCTCGGCGGTGCCCAGCTCCTTCGCCTTGGTGACCGCTTCCTCGGAGCGTTTTACCGCCTCGGCAAAGTCGCCCGCCTCGGCGTTGGCGGCGGCCAGGGTGCTGAGGATGTGCGGCGCGCCGTACTCGGTGATCTCGCACGCCTTGGTCGCGAGCTCGACCGCCTTCGCCCCGTCGCGGACCGCCTCGTACGGGCTGGTGGCCAGGGTCCAGGCGTAGTTGTTCAGCACGCCCGAGTCGAGCGGGTTGAGTTCCAGGGCCCGCTCGAAGTCGGCGATCGCCGCGTCATGATCCCCCTTGTACAGGTGCATGTCGCCCCGCAGCCGGCGGGCCAACTCGTTGCCCTCGTCGGTCTCCAGAACGCGGGTGAGCACCTCGATCGCCTCAGGCGCCATCTGCTTGTCCACGTAGAACAACGCGAGCTGCAGCTGCAGTTCGGGGCGGTTCGGGTCGGCCGCGACCAGCCGTTCGAGCCACGCGACCGCCTCGTCGGTTCGGCCGAGCTTGTCGAGGACCTGGGCCTTCATCAGGTGCGCCCGGACAAGGCCGGGCTGCTGCTTGAGGATCGCGTTCACGTCGCCCAAGGCCCGCTCGAAGTCCTCGTCGCCGATCAGCAACTGGGCGCGGATCAGCAGCGAGGCGAGGTTGTTCGGCGAGAGTTTCAGGGCCTCGTCGAGCTGCCCGATCGCCTCGTCGGTCTTGCCGAGCTGGCTGTAGAGCTCCGCGCGGTACTGATAGGGGGTGAGCATCTTCGGGGCGAGCTCCGACGCCTTATCAAAGCTCTCCAGGGCCTCCTCTTGCTTGTCCTGCATGAGCAAGGCGAGCGCCTTCAGCTCGTGGACCTTCGGGTTGTCCGGCGCGATCTCGATCGCCTGCTCGATCCGCTCCAGGCACTCGGCCGCTTCACCCGCGGAGCGGTGGGCCTGGGCGCACATGAGCAGGTACTCGGCCTTCTCAGGGGCCAACTCGATCGCCCTCTGAAAGTCCTCCAACTGGTCCGCTGGCGACTTCTGGGCCGCGCCGCGGAGGGCGTACGCCTGCGCGAGCGTGCCGGGCTCGAGCGTGTCCGCCTGCGGGTCCTCGGCCGCCTTCTCCGCGAGCCGGATCGCTTGATTCAACGCCCGGCGGGCCTCGCTAGAGCTGCCCAGCGGCAACGATTGCAGCCGCCCGATCAGCAGCCAAACATCGACCTGCGAGTCGTCGAGGCTCACGATCCGCTGCAAGTCGGTCAACGCGAACTGGCGAACCTGCAGCCACCGTGGGTCACGGCGTGGGTCGGTGATCGGCTTGCCGACCACCGCCGAGGCGAGGCTCGTGGCGCGTTGCTTGAGGCTGGCGACCAACAGCTCCTCGGCGAAGTCGTTGTTGCCCGGATCGAGCCCCTCACTGATCGCTTCGTCGAGCAGGTCGACGACCTCGTTCAGATCCTTCAAGTTCTGGGCGTTGAGCTTGAGCTCCATCGCCTTGTCGAGCGAATCCAGCCCCGGGTTATCGGCATCGACGGGGGGTTCGGGGTCGGCCGGTTCCTTCTCGGCGGTCAGCTCCTTTTCCGCCGCGGGAGGGGTGGCCTCTTCGCTGTTGGCGTCCTCCTCCTCGGCGGCGGGCTCTTCGGCCACGGGCTCCGGCTCTTCGATGGGGGCCGGCTCCGTCTCCGGGACCGCGACGTCGGTGGCCGGAGCCTCCTCAGCGACCGGGGGCTCGGCCGTCTCCTGGGCCGGGGCGGGGATCGCGATCGCCCCCAGCAGCAGGGCGGCGAGGAGCAGGCTGAGGGTCTCGGAGCGATTCGACATAGCGGGGCCGTCCTTCGGGAATCGTGCTAACGCGGAGCCCCATTATTACGGGGAGAGGCTTGGGGGACTACGCAGGTTCTGAGGGAAGGGTTTTCTGGAGAGGGTTGCGAGTCCCCCTCCCTTTCAGGGAGGGGCTAGGGAGCGTGGACATTCGAAAGCGGCGAAGCCGCTTTGAAATCCCCCTCCTCTAGGAGGAGGGGTTAGGGGAGGAGGTGAATCGGGTACCCGGGTTCTACCCCCTCCCCGCAGGGTTTATGAAAGGCGGCCTCCCCCGCAAGCGAAGAGAGGGGGGAAAGATGGCGGCTTCGCCGTTTTGAATGTCCTCGCTCTCGAGGGGAGGGTTGTGTTTCACCCCTCACCCAACCTCTCCCCTCAAGGGGGAGAGGAGCAGATATGGCGGATACCGGGCGCCTGCCGCCCGCGTGTCGGGGGGCCTAGAATCATCGCCCCACCCCCTTCGCGTCCCCCCTTCCCCCCGCGATTCAGATGGAAGCAGGCATCGTCGGCCTCCCGAACGTCGGTAAAAGCACCCTCTTCAACGCCCTCACCGCCGCGGGCATCGCGAGCGAGAACTACCCGTTCTGCACGATCGAGCCGAACGTCGGCGCCGTTTCGGTGCCCGACGGCCGGCTGGAGACCATCCAGAAGTTCATCGCCACGCAGAAAGTCATCCCCGCGATCCTGCAGCTGGTCGACATCGCCGGCATCGTCCGCGGCGCCAGCGAGGGGGAAGGTCTCGGCAACCAGTTCCTCAGCCACATCCGCAACGTCGACGCCATCCTGCACGTGGTCCGCTGCTTCGACGACCCGGACATCACGCACGTCGATGGCTCTGTGGATCCGATCCGCGACATCGAGACCATCGACACCGAGCTGATGCTCGCCGACCTGCAATCGGTCGAACAGCAGTTGCAGAAGGCGAAGAAGTCGGCCCGCACCGGCGACAAGGACGCGAAACGCAAGGTCGAGATCCTCGAGGCTTGCAACGCCCGCCTCGCCGACGGCACGCCCATCCGGGGCCTCGACTACGACGACCCCGCCTCGGCGAAGATCCTCCGCGAGCTGCAGCTGCTCACCGCAAAGCGTGTGCTGTACGTCGCCAACGTGGAAGAGGACGACCTGGCCGGCGAAGGCGAGCTGGTCCAGCGTGTCCGCCAGCGGGCCGAAGAGGAGAGCGGCGAGGTCGTGCCGGTCTGCGCCCGACTGGAGGCCGAGCTGTCGGAACTCGACGAGTCGGACCGAGCGGAGATGCTCGAGTCGGTCGGCCTCGAAGAGCCCGCCCTCGCCACGCTCGCCCGAGGGGCGTACAAGCTGCTCGGCCTGCAGAGCTACTTCACGGCGGGCGAGAAGGAGGTCCGCGCGTGGACCGTGCCGATCGGCGCCACGGCGCCCCAGGCGGCCGGGGTGATCCACACCGACTTCGAACGCGGCTTCATCCGCTGCGAGACCTACGGCATCGCCGACCTGGTTGAGCACGAATCGGAGAAAGCGATCCGCGACGCGGGCAAGATGCGCGTCGAGGGCAAGGGCTACGTCATGCAGGACGGCGACGTCTGCCACTTCCTGTTCAACGTCTGACGCCGTGGCCTACCTCAAGCTGCTCATCGGGATCGTGGCGTGCTCGACTTCGGTCCTCTGGATCAAGCTGTCGAATGTCGATCCGATCCTGCTGACCGCTCTGCGCTTGGTGATCGCGGTCACCCTGCTCTCACCGTTCGCCTGGCGAGACTGGCGAAGGCACCGGGCGGGGCTCGGCTGGCGGCACCTCCGCGACGCCGCGATCCCCGGGGTCGTGTTCGCGGTGCACGTGATCACGTGGAACCTCGGCGTGCGCATGACGCTCGCCTCGAACGGCGCGATGATCGTGAACCTGACGCCCATTGCGACACCATTCTTGCTGCTCCTCTTGTTGGGAGAACGGGTCAACCGGCGCGAGGTCTACGCCACGCTGCTCGGCCTCGCCGGCTTGGCGGTGCTGTTCGTGTCGGACTACCGGGTCTCGCCGCAGACGCTGCTGGGCGACTTGATCTGCTTCGGATCGATGCTGCTGATGGCGGTCTACCTGGTGCTCGGCCGCAAGTTCCGCCACCACCCGACGAACCTGCTGTACGTCACCCCGCTGTACGCGACGGCGTCGGCGGTCGCCTTCGCGGCGACGCCCGCCGCCGAGCCGCTCGGGCTGATCGACCCCGCCGCCCCGCTCGACTGGCGCGCCGAGGCGCCCTGGGTGCTGCTGCTGGCGCTGCTGCCGACCATCGTGGGGCACTCGCTGATCAACAACGCGATGCGCTCGCTGCGGGGCCAGGTTGTCTCGGTGCTGAACATGCTCCAGTTCCTCTTCGCCGGCGTGCTGGCTTGGGCCTTCTTGAACGAGCGGCCGGAGCCAGCGTTCTACGGCGCCGCCGCCCTGGTGCTAGCGGCCGGCATCGTGGTCGTCCTCAGTGACCGCAAGGTGACCCCCTCCGAAGAACTCGCCGAAGAGATGATCGAGACGACCTGAAACGGCAAGGGACGAGGCCGAGCCAGGCATTATCAACAGGCTCGCCTGCCGCAAATCCTCTTTTTATGGCCGGATGGAGCCCATGACCGGTTGTCGCCGATGAATAGGAAAGATAGCCTTGCCTACTCAGTCGTGCCTGAGATTCATTCTCAAAACTACGCCATGGTCGCCAAGAACCCCGAAGCCCCTGCGATTGCCAGCCCCACGATGGCGATGAGCGATCTCCCCCGCGGAGGTTGCGGCCGCGTCGTCGCGGTGCAGGGCCAGTCGGCCGAGACCGTCCGCCTGCGGGCCCTCGGGCTGTGCGAGGGCCGATCGATTGAGGTCCTCCGCACCGGCGACGCCTGGGTCGTGCGGGTGCTCGGTTCGCGGATCGGCATCTCTCGCGAGCTGGTCTCCAACGTCGTCGTCGCGGCGGCCTGAACGATTCGGCCGAGGTGCCCTCGGCGGGCCGGGCCGTGAGCCTTACGATCTCGTCGTGCAAGCTGGCCTAGCTACCAACGATAACCCCTCTTCGGATCGTCGTCCCACAAGCGTCGCGCTCGTGGGCAATCCGAACGCGGGGAAGACCTCGCTGTTCAATCGGCTGACGGGGCAGCGCGCCCAGACGGCCAACTTCACGGGCACGACGCTCGAACACCGGCGGGGCGCCCTGCGGCCCTCGACCGCCGCCCCGCTCCGCCCGAAGCCGCTCACCGTCATCGACCTGCCCGGGCTCTACAGCCTCGAGCCGACCTCGCCCGAAGAGGAGGTCGCGCTCCGCGTGTTGCGCGGCGAACTGCCCGGCGAGGGGGCTCCGGATGCGGTGGTGATCGTCGTCGACGCGACCAACCTCGAACGCAACCTGCCGCTCGCGATCCAAACGCTCGAGCTCGGCCGCCCCTCGCTCGTGGCGCTCAACATGAGCGACCTGGCGGAGCGGCTCGGCCTGAAGCTCGACCTCGAGCGTCTGAGCGAGCGGATCGGCTGCCCGGTGGTGAGCGTCTCCGCCCGAACGGGCGCGGGCGTCGATCAGCTGGTGACCGCCATCAACGCCCTGGCCGACCAGAAGCCGCTGCCGGTCCTCGACGACGCGGCGTGCGCCTGCACCAGCTGCCACGGCTGCGGCTACGCCTCGCGTTTCGACTGGGCCGAATCGGTCCGCGCCGAGTCGCTCAGCGGCGACCTCGCGGCGCCGAGCCGCTTCACCGACGCGGTCGACACGGTGCTCACGCACCGCTTCGGTGGCCTCCTGGCGTTCGCGGCGGTGATGTTCGGCCTGTTCATGACGATCTTCTCGGTCGCCACCGTGCCGATGGACCTGATCGACGCCCTCTTCGGCTGGGCGGGCGAATCGGTCGGCGCGTGGCTCCCCGAGGGGGACCTCAAGAGCCTGGTGGTCGACGGCGTCATCGGCGGCGTCGGGGGGATGCTCGTCTTCCTGCCACAGATCTGCCTGCTGTTCTTCCTGCTCGCCCTGCTCGACGACTCGGGCTACCTCGCGCGGGCGGCGCTGGTCATGGACCGCCTGATGCAACGCGTCGGCCTGCCGGGCAAGGCGTTCGTGCCGATGCTCTCCGCCCACGCCTGCGCCATCCCGGCCATCATGTCGACGCGCGTGATCGACGACCGCCGCGACCGGCTGACGACGATCCTCGTCGCGCCGCTGCTGAGCTGCTCGGCGCGGGTGCCGGTCTACGTGATGGTCGTGGCGATGCTCTTTCCCGATCGGCCGGTGGCCGCCGCGGCGGTCTTCGCGGGGGCCTACGCGCTGGGCATCGTCGCCGCGCTCGCGGCCGCCTGGGTGCTCAAGCGGACCCTCCTGCCGGGCGAGAGCCGCCCGCTGGTGATCGAGCTGCCCAACTACCGGATGCCCTCGATCCGCGACGCGCTGCTCCGCACCGTCGATCAAGCGTGGCAGTTCATCCAGAACGCGGGGACGACGATCCTCGTCATCTCGATCGTGCTGTGGGTGCTCGCCACCTATCCGAAGACCGCGCCCGAGGACCTGCCCCCCGCCGTGGCTCAGCTCGAGGCGGAGGGCCAGACCGAAGCGGCGGCCGCCCTCACCGCACAGACCGAGCTCGATCGCTCCTTCGCCGGGCGGATCGGGCGGACGATCCAGCCGGTCTTCGCGCCGCTCGGTTTCGACTGGAAGACCACGGTCGGCGTGGTCACGTCGTTCGCGGCGCGCGAGGTGGTGGTCTCCACGCTGTCGGTCCTCTACGGCCTGGGCGAGGAGGGGGACGAGGGCTCGCTCCTCGACGCGATGCGCGCCGCCCAGCTCGCCGACGGCTCGCCCGTCTTCACGACGGCGACCTGCCTCAGCCTGCTGGTCTTCTACGTGCTCGCGATGCAGTGTCTGCCGACCCAGGCGGTCACCTGGCGCGAAACCGGCTCGTGGAAGTGGGCCCTCTTCCAGCTCGGCTACATGAGCGTGCTGGCCTATGTCGCCGCCCTGGTGACCTACCAGATCGCCAGCGCCGTCGCCTGAGCCGGTATCGGCTCGTAACGATTGCGCCGCTTCTGCATCCGTTTGTTCTGCGCTTCGGGAAACCGAGCCGGGGAGTTCTGTGACCTACCCTTCCGGAAAGGTCTGCGCGCCCCTCCGCCTCCTAACCGGAACGCCCGATGTCTCAACCGTTGCTCGCTGATTGGCAAAAAGACGACTTCGAAACGCTCGAACGGGGCGTGCTGGTCGCCAACCACCGGCTGGCCGAGACCGGCCTGTTCACCGACGACGCGCTCGCCGCGATCTTCGACTCCCATCCGGCCGAGCACCTCTCGGTCAACACGATGGGCAAGACGAAGGATAAGTTCGACTGGCGCGAGGGCGACCGGGGCGGCGTGCCGGGAGACGAGCTCGTGCAGATGGTCCGCGAGGGGCACCTCTGGATCAACTGCCGCCGGATGCTCGACTGCCAGCCCGCCCACGCCGAGGTGATCAACAACCTGTTCGACGAGCTCGAAGAGGGCGCGTCGCACTTCACGGCGCAAGACCGCACCGCCAACCTGCTGATCAGCTCGCCCGGCGCGTGGGTGCCGTACCACGTCGACATGCCGGTCAACATGCTGTGGCACATCCGCGGCAAGAAGCGGGCGTGGGTCTACCCGCACTTCGACAAGCGTTTCGCCTCATCGCTGGTGCTCGAGAAGGTCTGCTCGGGCGAGTGGAGCGAGGACGTGCCGTACGACCCCGAGTGGGACAAGTACGCACTGATCTTCGACGCCCAGCCGGGTCAACTCATCACGTGGCCGCAGCTCGCCCCGCACCGGGTCGAGAATCTGGAAGGGCTGAACGTGTCGCTCTCGACCGAGCACAAGAACCCGCTCGCCCGCCGGCGGTTGAACGTCCACACGGGCAACCACGTGCTGCGGCAGCGGCTGGGCTACGCCTGCGGCAGCATCGACGCCGAGAGCCTCGCCGCCCACTTCAAGCAGTTCCTCGCTCGGGTCGACCGCTACGTGGGCAAGCTGTTCGGCAAGGAGAAGGAGCAGTGGACGTACCCGATCACGTTCGTGCTCGACCCCGATTCGCCGGACGGCTTCCGCTTGGTCGATGTCCACGAAGAGACCGTGCTCGCGGCGCACGAAGCGGAAGACCTGGCGGGCGTGTAAGGCCTCCCTCGCTAGCCATTCTGCTGTAACCCCGACCAAGCCTGGTCGGGGTTGCCAGCCACTCAGCTCAATCCTTCGATCTGCATGAACCTCGAAGCCCTCACCACGCTTGGCGCCCTCCGGCGCCTCGAAACCGAGTGGCGCGAGCTGTCGCTCCCCACGCCGATGCAGTCCCCCTCGTGGCTGCTCAGCTGGTGGGAAGCCTTCGGCGAGGAGGACTCGGCCTACGAGCTGGCCGCCCTCGCCGTGCGTGACGCGGACGACCGCCTTGTCGGGCTGGCGCCCTTCTACCTGCGCAGCCACCCGGTCTTCGGGCCGACGCTCCACCTGCTGGGCGACGGCCGCGCTTCGACCGATCACCACACGCTCCTCTGCCGCACGCCCGAGGACGAGCCGGCGGTCGTCCGGGCGGTGGCCGATTGGATGATCGACACCGCGGGCGACGCGTGGCGGCGGGTCCGTTTCGAGGCGCTCGACGCCGACGACCGCGCGATGAACCACCTCGAACGCCTGCTCGGCGAGGCGGGCATCGACACGCAGCGGATCGACGACCTGGGGAGCTTCCCCGTTCAGCTCGCCGCCCCGGGCGAAGAGCCCGACTGGGACGCCTACCTCGCCACGCTCTCGAAGAACCGCCGCAAGCGGCTGCGAAAGTGGACGCGTGAGAAGTTCGACACGTGGGAGGCGACCGTCCGCGTCGCCCACACCGAGGCGGACCGCGAGGCGACCTGGCCGCTGCTCGTTGACCTGCATCGCCAACGCCGCGTCGGCATGGGCGAGGAGGGCGTGTTCGACGAGCCCCGCTTCAACCGCTTCCACCAACTCGCCAGCAAGCGGCTTCTGGAAGAGCGTCGTTTGTATCTCGCGGTGCTGGAGCTCGACGGCGAGCCGGTCGCCATTGAGTACTCGCTGCAGGATCGGCCCGGCGAAGGCGCCAACGCCGTCTACGCCTACCAGGGCGGCATCGCGGCAAAGGCCCTCGATCAGGATGCGGGCCACCTGTCGCTCTTGGCGCTGGCGCGTCACGCGCTGGGCACCGGCCGGACGCGCCTCGACCTGTTGCGTGGCGACGAGCCTTATAAGCTCAGCTGGGGCGCCACCCACCGCCCCGCCACGACGCTCCACGCCCGCCCGGCCGATGCCCTAGGCACGGTCGAACGCTGGGTGGGGGACACGTACCGCTCGCTCCGCGATCGGAAGCAACCCATCGCCGAGCCTGTTTAACGGCGCTGCGTGAAGAGCCAGTCCCAGACCTGCTGACTCGCGAACGTTGGCGTCCACGAGTCGTGCCCCACCCCGGGGTACTCCGTGTAGATCGCCCGCCCGCCCGCGGCGTTGATCGCGGCGATCAGGTTGCGCGAACGTTCGACCGGCACGGCGCCGTCCGCATCGCCGTGAAACGCCCACACGGGCAGACGCGTCAGCCGCTCGCCCCACTCGGGCAGCCCCCCGCCGCAGATCGGCGCCGCGGCGGCCCAGGCGTCGGGGTAGCGTGCGGCGAGCTCCCAGCTGCCGTAGCCCCCCATGGAGAGGCCGGTCACGTAGACGCGATCGGGATCGATCGGCTGGGTGGCGAGCAGGTGATCGACCAGCCGCTTCACGGCGCGAAGCGGACCGGAGATCTCCGCGTCGAGACCCGCGGAACGCCACTTCTCTTTCGATTCGGTGAGCGTTGGCCAAACAATGGGGCGATCGGTCCCCTCGTGATTACGTGACGTGCACTGCGGCGCGACGACGTACGCCCCGTAGCGCTGCCGGAAGGCTTCGGATGCGAAGAGCGTGCCGCCGTGGATCAGCTGCCGCTGGTTCTCCTCGCCCCGCTCGCCGAAGCCGTGGAGGAAGAGCACCAGTGGCCGGCGGTCGGTGTCGCTGGCGTCGGCGGGAGCCAGGAGCCGATACGGGAGCTCGAAGCCCTCGTCGTCGAACGCCTGCCTCTCGAACGCCGCCAACACGGCGGGCGTGATCCGCCCATCGAGCGGCTCCTCGGCATGAGAGACCGCAGAGGCGAACAGAAGGAGCAGCAAAGAACGTGCAAGCATGGATTGAACTAGTTGAGTGACAAGTGCGAGCGGTAGACTTCGCCACGCGTCGGCCTGACAAACCAACGCGTGGCAAGCTACAGCAAGGTGGAGATGAAAACCATGATACGGCTTTCAAAGAGCGCTTGTCTAATCATGCTCTCATTCAGTCTGGCTGCCCGCAGCCTCGCCGTGGAGCAATCAGCGCCAGCTGCAATCGTTCCCGCCCGTTTCCCTTTGGCTCCGTACGACGAAGCGCTCTATCTACCGATAGAGATCGATAACGAACGGCTTCTGTTCCTGCTGGATACGGGGTGCTCGCTCATAGCGCTGGGCAAGGACCTCCCCGTCGTTGCTAGTTTAGAACGTTCTGAAATGCCCGTCGGGGGAGCGAGCGGGCGGCGCAAGAAGCTGCCGATTGTTAGGTGCCCGCGTCTAATCGTGCCGGGCGCTGCCCTGCCCAAGAAGCTGGGTGGGGCGTTACTCGTTGACTTCGACACACTTCGCAAAGTGCTAGATCGCCCTGTCGAAGGTGTTCTCGGGATGCCCTTCTTCGTCAGCAATGTTGTACAGCTTGACTTTGACACGAATGAATGGCGAGCCTTGCCGGTTGGAACGAAGCCTAGAGCCGATTGGGGCGTCGAACTCGAAGTAACGTACAGCCCCGGCGCCTGCCCACAGATTCGAGTCGCCGTCGCCGATTCCGATCCGATCTCATTCAAAGTCGACACGGGTTCCAACAGTGCTGTGACCTTGGATCGGGAATTGTTTCAGTCGCTTGTTGAGAGCAAGAAGATCGAACTCGTGTCCCAGACCGCTGTCCAATCGATCCACGGCAAGAACACACGTCGAACCGCACATGGCTTAGTTCTCGGAGTCGCCAATCACAGGATGCAAGAACTTCCCGTACTGGAAGGGAGTGAGAATCGAATCGGACTCGAGTTCTTGCGGAGGTATTTGGTGACTTTCGATCTCGCAGAGACACGCATCTTCTTGGCGCCGAACAAGCGGTTCCGTGAACCTTGGCCAGTTCACGACGGCTCGATAGGAACCTGGCGAAACGACGGCCGCATCGAGATCGCCCACGTGGCCCGGTACAGCGAGGTCTCTAGCACGGGGCTCAGTGTGGGGGATGAGCTTGTCCGCCTTGATGGCGAGAATGTTATCGATTGGCCTCTTGGTCGCGTTCGTGAGCAGCTGGGTCAGGCGGACCGTCCGCGCAGACTGGTCATCCGGCGCCTGGGTAGCGAGGTATCGATCACCCTCCCGCCCTCTCGTTGAGCTACTCGTAGCGCTCCAGGATGGCGTGCGGCTCGATCGCGCCGAGGCCGAGCGACTCGGGCGCGTCGGCTTCGCCGGCGGCGATCCGTTGGCCGAGCGCGGTGACCTGCTTGAAGTAGCGGTCGCGAGGGCGTTTGCCGTTGAGCTTACGCCGGAGCTGCTGGCACATGAGGTCGCCCGCTTCGCGGACGATCGGGTCCTCGGTGCGGCCGGCGTAGAGGGCCGTGACGAGCATCGTGATCAGGTCCTGCGCCCGACTGCTCAGCTCGGCCATGCGGCACTGGCGGTCGGCCAGCTTGAGCTGGAACTTCTGCATCGCCGAGTCGATCTCGAGCGCCATCTCGGGCAGCTTCCGGCAGGCGTATTCGGCGTGGTACTGGAGCGGCCCGGGGAGCTGCGGCAGGTCCGCCTTGCCGACGCCCGCGAGCTGCCGCGCCGCGCGCCAACGGACGTACGGCCCCGCCACGCCGGCGAGCGCCATCGCGTGGCGGGGGTTCAGCGGGTTGGGCTTCTTGATGCCCGCGGCGGCCATCGCCTTGCCGACCGGCTCGAAGTAGCGCTTGCCGTGATCCTTAACGAGCGACTTGAAGAACGCCATGCCGAGCATCTCGCCCTCGCCCTCGTAGATGCAGGGGGCGAGGTAGTCATGCACGTTGTCGCCGAACGGGTGCCCGCCCAGGAACGAGCGGCCGCCGTGCGTCTTCATAAACAGCTCGATGGCGGCGTGCTTCTGCGCCTCGGAGCCGAAGATCTTGGCGATGATGCACTCCATCTCGCCCCGGTAGCCGCGGTCGAGCAGGTCGCTGCACCAGGCGACCAACGCGTCGCACCCGACGATGAGCGACGCCATCTCGCCGACGCGGCGCTGCACCAGCTCGCGGCGGCCGATCGGCTCGCTGTAGGTGACGCGGTAGTCGGCCCAGGGCAGCATGCCGGCGAGCATCTGCCGCATTGTGCCGGCGGCGTTCGCGCAGAGCGACACCCGCCCCAGGTTCAAGCCGTGGTAGGCGATCGTGAGGCCGTCCCCCTTGGGGGGCGTGAGGAGGTTCCCCCTGGGCACTCGCAGACCGTTGAACACGATGCCGCGGTTGTAGAGATGCCGCAGGGCGTAGATCTCGTACTTCTTGAGTTGGAACCGCTCGTTCTCTTCGTCGGGCAGATCGACAATCAGCACCGCCGGCTTGTCGTCGACCAGGCAGACGAGGCCGATCGTCCGCCCCGGCCGCACGTTCGAGATGAACAGCTTCTCGCCGGTGACCACGTAGTGATCCCCGTCCAGCACGGCGGTGGTCTTCAGGGCGGTCAGGTCGCTGCCCGCGCCGGGCTCGGTGAGCGCGAAGGCGCTGAGCCGCTCGCCGCTGGCGAGCTTCGGCAGCCACTGCGCCTGCTGCTCGGCGGAGCCGAAGGTCTTGACCGGATCGACCGCGCCGATGCAGCCGTGGATCGACGCCAGGCCGGCGATCGTACCGTCGAGCGTCGCCATCTGCGTGAGGAACGCCGCCATGGTTGAGAACCGCGCGCCGGAACCGCCGTGGTCGGCATCGACCAGCATGCCCCAGTAGCCGGCCTCGCCCAGCTCGGCGAGCACCTCCTCGCGGAGGCGGCCCTCCTCGTTGTGCAGCGTGCCGGCCCGCTTGTGCCGGCGGACGACGTCGAGCGACGCCTCCATGACCAGCTGCATCTCGGGCGAGGGCTTGGGCGGGTGGCTCAGGAACTCGTCCGCCGGGACCCGGCGTTCCCACACGGCCCGGTGCGCGGGACTGTTGACCGTCTGGTACTGCGGGGCGAAGAGGTCTTCGACCTGGTCGTCCGCCTTGTCGATCGCGCCGGTGCGGCGGGCCTCGTCGTCGCTCTTACCGCCCAGTTTGAGGGCGGTTTCGGCGAAGGAGGCCTCCTCCGCGGGGCCCGGGGGCTTCGCGGTCGCCGGATCGTCTGGCCGGGGGGTCTCGACGGGGGTCGCCATGGCCGCCTCCTGGGGGCTTGAGAAAGGTGGTCGAGAGGCCGAATCGGTCCCTAACCGCCACTCCTATTCTACGTCAGCCGGGGCCGGTGCGTTCTCGGCTGGGAGGGGGCTCTCTCGGCGACCCGCAAAACGGCAAGTCCTTTGACCGCGGGGAATAACGGTCTGCCGGGGGCCCGAATCGATTTAGTTGACTGCGCCGAAACGGCTGCCTAGTCTCGATATTGGTTTTCTGCCGGCCCGGGGACCGTTTCCGGCCGTCTCCCTAGGCAATCCGCCCGCCCGATTCACGCCCTCCCTGCGCCATGCTCTCACGCACCCTGCGGCTGCGTCGCACCCTTTGCGCGTCCGTCCTCTTGCTCGCCGCGCTGCTGCCGGCGCACGCCGTCCTGGCGACGCAGGTGGTGTACCTCAACTTCGATCGCACCGGCGGCGACGACTACCTCTACTCACAGTTCGAGATGGACTCCATCCAGACCAGGATGGAAGCCGACTTCAGCGCCTTCGATTTCAACTTCACACGGACCGAGCCGACCGCGGGAGAGTACAGCACGCTCTTCTTCAACGACGGCCCCGCCTTCGGCGTCGCCGAAGCGATCGACTTCCGCAACCAGAACCCGTCCGACAACGCCCGGATCAACATCGACCCGGATGAGTTCCCGCCTGGGGATTTCATCACGATGAGCGCCAACATCGGCTCGCGCAAACTCGGCCAGCTGGTGGGGCTCACCCACCGCGACAGCTTGGGTCCCATCGGGGAGGGCTTCTCTCCGGACCCCGGTTTCCTTGCCGAGAAGATCGTGAACAACTTGGTGATCGGTGAGTTCCTGCTGCCGCAGCCCTTCCCCAATCCTCCCTACCCGGGCTCGTACAACGCGACCGAGACGCCGAATCACCTGATGGAAACCAGCGCGGTCTTCGGCGTGGATATGACCGAGGTCATCCAGGACCCGAACGCCCGCACGGCCAACCGGTACTTCGGGGCGCGCTCGGCCACCAAGCTCGCGTTCAACGAACAGAGCGTGACCAACCCCGGCCTGCTGGTCTCCGAAACCGCCGGCCTGAAGCAATCCTTCGCGACCGCTCAGCCGATCACCCTGCAGAGCCTCTCGGTCCCCGACACCATCGAAGACCCCCCGGGAAGATTCATCGAGAACACCTTCTTCGTTGATGCGGTCGCCGTCACGGGCGAGATCTCGTCGGTCCTTCAGAAGGACTACTACAGCTTCGATGGCACAGCGGGCGAGCTGATCAACATCGAGGTGATCTCCGACTCGATCTCGGAAACTTACGACAACACGATCGACTCGCGCGTCATGCTCTTCGACGAGAACGGCCAGCTCGTCGATTACTACGGGACCGACGCCCTGAACAACGACGCGCTCGAGTCGGGCGATTCGATCCTGTTCGATCTCTATCTGCCGGATACGGGCAAGTACTACATCCGTGTCGACGCCGAATCGGACATCAACGGGAACGCCACCGACACCGGCAACTACGAGCTCTTCGTCTACAACTTCGCCTACGAGTCGGTCGAGACCATCTACAGCGACTTCGACATCGACCAGAACGGCAGAGTCGACATGATCGACTACACGATCTGGCGAGATACCGAGGGCGACATCGTCCCGCCCGGCACCGGCGCCGACCTGGACGACAACGGCAAGATCGACCTGCTCGACTACGAGAAGTGGGCCCTCAACTACGGCAGCGAGGCCTTGCTCATTACGACCACCGGCCCCACGGCGCCGGTCGGGCCCGCCACGACGGTGCCCGAGCCCGCCTCGGCCCTGCTGGCCGGGCTGCTGCTGGGCGTCGCGGGCCTGAACGCCCGCCGAGCTAGCTGAACCGAGACGCCACGAGCGGACGCCGGGGGTTTGCGTCCCCCGCGCGGAGTGCGAGGATGCGGGCGTTCATCCGACGCCCCTCAGCCTCCGCTCGCCCCGCCATGCACGACCCGCGCATCGACGCCCTCGCCAACGTCCTGCTCGACCACAGCTGCGAGCTGAAGTCGGGCGAGACGATCCTCATCGAGGCGATCGACCTGCCCGAGCCCGACCTGATCTGCGCCCTGGTCGAAGGGGCGGCCCAGCGCGGCGCCACGCCGCTGGTGGAGATCAAGAACCAGCGGGTCCAGCGCAGCGTCCTGAGCACGGCCACCGAGACGGCCATGAAGCTCAACGGCGAGCTCGAACGGACCCGCATGGAGAAGGTCCAGGCGTACGTCGGCGTGCGCGGCGCGGCGAACGCCAGCCAGCTCAAGGGGGTCGATCCCGAGCGGATGGACCTCTACCAGGAGCACTGGCTCCGGCTAGTGAACGACTACCGGGTGCCGAAGACCAAGTGGGTCGTTCTCCGCTACCCGACCGACTCGTTCGCGCAGGCGGCCGACATGCCGACGCGTGACTTCGAGGACTTCTACTTCGACGTCTGCACCGCCGACTACGCCGCCATGGGCGAGGCGCAGAAGCCGCTCGTGGCTCGTATGCAGGCAGCCGACCGCGTCCACATCACGGCGCCGGGCACGGACCTTGAGTTCTCGATCAAGGACATCCCGGTCATCCCGTGCAGCGGCGAGCGGAACATCCCGGACGGCGAGGTCTTCACCGCGCCGGTCCGCGACAGCATCAACGGCACGATCCGCTTCAACACGCCGAGCCGCTACCAGGGGGTCGTGTTCAGCGACATCGCGTTCACGTTTAAGGACGGGCAGATCGTCGAGGCGACCTCCAGCGACACCCCTCGGATCAACCAGCTGCTCGACTCCGACGAGGGCGCGCGCTACTGCGGCGAGTGGTCCCTGGGCACCAACAACCGGGTCCGCCACCCGATGCTCGACACGCTGTTCGACGAGAAGATCGGCGGCTCGTTCCACCTCACGCCGGGCAACGCGTACGAGGAGGCCGACAACGGCAACCGGAGCCGCATCCACTGGGACCTGGTCCTCATCCAGCGCGAGGACTACGGCGGCGGCGAGGTCCACTTCGACGGCGAGCTGATCCGCAAAGACGGCCGCTTCGTGCCGGACGACCTGCAGGGGCTCAACGAGGGGCTTTAAGGGGAACCGCCAAGGACGCCAAGAGCGCCAAGGATCGCCAGGAAGGATGATAAAGAGGAACCACGAAGGAACTAAGGAACGAAGGTCGGCTCCTTAGGGCCACGCCGAGTAGCTCGAGAAACTTTCCCCTGGGATTCAGCATGAGCAGCATCCTGTTCGAGATGATGGATCGCTTGGAGCCATCCCTGCGGGCTGGTGATCTAGAGGGATGCGAGATGGCCATCGAGACGCGCATGCGTTCGATGCCGGTTACTCCGTTTCATGCCGTTCTTAATCTGGCGATCACGAACGATCCACAAGACGTGGCCTTGCATTTCGATCGCTTCTTCAAGCAAGAGGCGGTTCGATTCAGCATCGCGGCTGCTTGTACGGAGATGAACGGATTCGACATCAATCCGGACCGCTGGTACTGCGATTGCTTCGCATACTCCGCCTACGGCGGACATGAAGACTACGACTGGCTGTCCGATTGGCAGTCAGAGAGATTTGATGACTACACCATCAAGGGCCTCGAAGAGCTGCAGCAAGTCTATGCCAGCGGAGCCTTACTTGATGACAATTGCAGCGATGCAAGTCAACTGACCAGCCTACTCGTCGTCATTAAGTTCCAGAGGCTTATCGAGCGGGCTTCTCGATCCATGAAGCACCTAAGTTTCCCTCTGCTATCAACCGCTCACGACTTTGACTTTATCGCCGAAGCGGTTTGTTCTACATGAGCAGTTGCCCGTCGTTCCTCTGTTCCTTCGTGGTTCCCCCTCTTCCTTCCTGGCGATCCTTGGCGCTCTTGGCGTCTTGGCGGTTCCCCTTCTGGGATCACAACCGGCTCATCGCCCGCAGCATGTCGGCTTGCAGCTCGTCGATCGGGCCGAAGTGCTCGGTGAAATCCTTCAGCCGTTTCTTCGACGTGACCGACTTCGGTTGGTCGGCCGGCGGGCCTTGGAGCGGCTCGCGCTCGCTCATCATCTGCACGTACGCCGTGTAATCCTTGGGGCGTTTCTTGAGGAGGTAGTAGTTCAGCGCCCAGGCGTCGGCGTAGGCGGCGCCGGCGGTGCGCGGGTTGCGCAGCACCTCGTCCGTGGCGATCAGGCCGGTCAACGTGCCCCCGTTCCACTTCGGCAGGTTCCGCCGGAATGTGGCCAGCCGGCGGTGGTTGACCTGCCCGATGCCGCGCCAGCCCCGGCTGCTGCCCGCTTTGGGAGCCTCGAAGTAGACGGCCATCCCCTCGACGTACCAGATCGGCAGGTCGGCGTAGCGCTGCATGAGCCCCGTGTTGAAGCAGACCTGGTGGGTCGCCTCGTGGACGATGGTCGCCACCAGCGGCTCGGCGATCGGTGTGGAGAGCATCCGCGTGATCTCCGCCCGCGAACCGCGCCGGGCGCCGCCCAGGTTGCGGAGCGAGTCGGCGCCGGTGAGGTCGTACATGCGGACGCGGTTCGTGCCCATGTGGTAGTAGCCGATGGCGCCCTGCCCCACCCCGTCGGCCCGGCTGGCCGCGTTGTAGGCGGCCTGAGTGCGGTGGATGACGATCGGCAGCGGGAACTCGGGATCGTGCAGGTCAATGTCCTGCCGCTTCCAGTACCGCACCAACGCCTTCTGCAAACCCTCAAGCAGCGAGCTGACCCACTCGGCGTACTCGCGGCTCGTGTCGTAGGCGATCACGTAACGCTTGGTCTTGTGCAGGCGGAACCCGCCCGGCAGGTCGGCGAGCAGCCGCTCGCCCAGCTCGTCGTCCGACGCGGGGCCGAAGGGCTCGTCGTCCGACGAGCTCGAGACAACGTCGGCGGCGGCGATCAGGTAGCGCGCGCCGTCGACCGTCTCGAAGAACCGGTTGCCCGCCGAGTCCTCGATCAGGACCCGGCCGGTGGCGGTGAGGGTCCGCTTGTCCGCGTCGGGGTAGGGCGCCTCGCGGAACGTCAGCGTGTCCATCGCCGGCGTAACGCCGGGGAACACTGTCAGAGCGAGGAGAAGGAAAAGGTGGCGGCTCATGCCTCTATGGTAGCTCGCTCGGCCCCGTCTGGCTCGACCAACCTGAGGATCAGTGGCGCCGCCAGCATCCGCGCGATCCAGCCGGCGAGGAACAGGCCGGCGTAGACCCGCAGGGCCCGCGAGTCGCCCGCCGCCAGGGTGTCGTACAGCAGCCCCCCGGCGAGCACCGTGAAGGCGTTGGTGAAGTCGCTCGCCGCGTGGAAGACGGCCAGGTAGGGAGCGTTGTTCTGCGGGTCGGCGAGGTTCAGCTTGAGCGTGTCGAGCCCGACATTGATCGGAGCCCAGAAGACCCAGCAGAAGTAGGCGACCGCGATCCACCACGTCTGGTCGGGGCTCGCCAAGTAGAAGCAGAGCGCCCCGGCCGCGACGACGAACTGCGCCGGCAGCATCACCCGCTTCGCCCCGACCCGGGCGACCGCTCGGCCGGCCCACGGCGCGATGGCGGATTGGCCCGTCCACATGCCGAAGCGGTACGCCTGCAGCGTCTCGTAGCCGATGCCGAGCTCCTTGCCGGGGTACATCGCTTGGGCGGAGGCGGACAGCCCGTTCGCGAAGCCGAGCCAACTGCTGTACGCCAACAGGCGGCGGTAGGGCTTCTCGAGCAACGCCCGCTCGAGCGTCCGCCAAGGCGCTTCGGGTCGGGCGCTGGGTCGCGAAGCGAGGGGCGTCATCAGCACGAGGGGCACGCAGGCGAGCAGCATCAACACCGCGCCCACGGTCGCCGAAGCCGCCAGCGGCTGCCACCCTCCGTCCGCCGGGAGCCACAGGCGCCACACCACCGCCAGCCCAATGCTCACGCCGATGCCGACTGCCCGACCGATCGTGAGCCAGCGCTCGCGGCGGCCGATCAGGCGGCTCCGCAGGCGGCGCGGGTAGAGGTCGCCGATCCAGCTCCACAGCGCCACCGTGGCGACGTACTCCAGCAGGTGATAGCCGCACCACGCGATCGCCAACAGCGCGATCCGACGCGCCTGCTCGTCAGAGGTGACCTCATCGGTCACCCCCCACAGCGCCGCCGGCACGAGCGTCAGCACCAGGGCGCTCAGGCCGAACGCTGTGAGGCAGACCCCTTGGCGGCCCAAGCCGAAACGACTCGCCAGGGCGAGGACCGCCGGCGAGGCGACCCGGAGCACACCCGCGAAGCGGGGGGCCGCGAGCAGCCAGGCGATCGCGACCCCGCCGGCCCCCAGTCCGATCGCTAGGTAGACCACGAGCGTCATCGACACGAGCCCGTTGCCCAGCGCCCACATCAGCGCGTTGGCGTAGGTCCGGCGGATATCCCGGCGGCGGGTCGATCGGCGTTGGCGTGCCCCCTCGCTCACGGGGGTCAGGATAGACCGAACGGCCCCCTTCCGCTGTAGGGAGAAAACTCCCAATCCCTGGCGACTTGCCCCCAGAGGCCGTCGCGGCGAAACTGGGCCGTTTCACACGCTCCCGAGATCCCCGCCCGTGGCCGACCCGACCGACAAGCCGATCCCCTCGCCCGCCGGCGACCCGCTGGTCGGGGTCGTGATGGGCTCTGACAGCGACTGGCCGACGATGCGGGGCGCCTGCGAGGCGCTCGCCGGCATGGGCGTGCCGTTCGAGGCCCGCGTCGTCTCCGCCCACCGCACGCCCGAGGACATGGTCGCCTACGCCCAGGAGGCCGAGAGCCGCGGGCTGGAGGTCCTGATCGCCGGCGCCGGCGGGGCGGCCCACCTGCCCGGCATGATCGCCTCGATGACGGTGCTGCCGGTGCTCGGCGTGCCGGTTCAGTCGAAGGCGCTCAGCGGGCTCGACTCGCTCCTCTCGATCGCCCAGATGCCCGGCGGCGTGCCGGTCGGCACGCTGGCGATCGGCGCCGCGGGCGCGAAGAACGCCGGCCTGCTGGCCGTCCGAATCCTCGGTGGCTCACGCCCCGAACTCCGAGAGAAGCTGCACGCGTACCGTCAGAGCGAAGCGGACCGCGTCCGCGCCATGAAGCTCTCCTGAGGCCCCTCCCCCTCCCGAGCCCGACCCGTGAGCAACTCGCCCCACGCCCCGCTGCTGCCCGGCGCGACGCTCGGCGTTTTCGGCGGGGGCCAGCTCGGCCGGATGTTCGTCCACGCCGCTCAGCGGATGGGCTACCGGGTGCACGTCTTCTCCACGCACCGCGGCTCGCCCGCGGGCTTGGTGGCCGATCACGAGCACGTCGGCGCGCTGAGCGACCCGCGTAGCGTGGCGAGCTTCGCCTTCTCGGTCGATGCGGCGACGCTCGAGTTCGAGAACGTGCCGACCGAGTCGATCGCCGTCGCCGAGCGGCACACGATCGTCCGCCCCGGCAGCCACGTGCTGCACACCACCCAGCACCGCGTCCGCGAGAAGACCTTCCTCCGCGACACGGCCGGCGTGCCGGTCGGGCCGTTCGCCCCGGTGAACACGCTCGACGAGCTGCGCGCCGCCGCCGATCGGCTGGGACTCCCCGCCGTCCTCAAGACGGCCCAGATGGGCTACGACGGCAAGGGCCAACGCGTCCTCCGCGACCCGGCCGACCTCCAGCCCGCGTGGGAAGCGATCGGGCCGGGCGAGTGCATCCTCGAGGCGTTCATCGACTTCCGCCGCGAGGTCTCGATGCTAGTCGCCCGGGGCGCCGAGGGCTCGTGCGAGTTCTACGGGCCGATCGAGAACGAGCACGCGAACCACATCCTGGATGTCTCCGTGCTGCCCGCGCCGGAGACCCGCCCCGAGGTGACCGACGCCGCGGGCCGCATCGCCACCGCGGTCGCCGAGGGCCTCGACGCGGTCGGGCTGATCTGCATCGAGCTGTTCGAGCGGCCCGACGGCGAGCTGCTGGTCAACGAGATCGCCCCCCGGCCCCACAACTCGGGCCACCTCACGATCGAGGGCTGCCGTGCCAGCCAGTTCGAGCAGCAGGTCCGCGCCCTCGCCGGTCTGCCCCTCGGCTCGCCCGAGAGCGTCGCCCCCGCGGCGATGGCCAACCTACTGGGCGACCTCTGGTTCGACGGCTCGGGCGCCCCACGCGAGCCCGACTGGGCCGCCTCGCTGTCGGCGGGAGCCAGCCTGCACCTCTACGGCAAAGAGTCCGCCCGCGAGGGCCGCAAGATGGGCCACCTGACCCAGCTGGCCGCTTCCCCCGACGACGCCCGCCAACACGTCCGGGCCTCCCGCCAGGCCCTCGTCGATGGCTAAGTCGGCGGGTGAATTGTTGGAAGCGAGCCACCCCTTTTAGGCCCTTGAGCCCGGGATTCAGCGCTAGCGCTGTCAAACAATTTGGGTCCGCGCACGTGGCCAAGAAACGTGCTTGACTCGGCCGTCCCCATCGAGCGCCACGGGTCAAGCGAGCAACCTCGCCACGGCAGCACGTGGCCTTGCTGACTAAATCCAGATTGAGAGCGACATGCCGAGGGTGACGAAGGCGTTGAGGATCTTGGTCCGCAGCGCGACTTCGGTCTACTGATTGGGCGGGTCGTGGTTCTTGAGGCGATCGCCGAAGGTCATCTTCAGCCGGCTCATGGCGGTCTCACCGAGGCTCCGCTTGTGGTAGCCGATCGATTCCTTCCAGGTCTCTTTGCCATCGCGGCGGATCTGCCGCACGCACTCGTCGCGTTCCAGCGGGTCCTTCTTCAAGTTGCCGTGCTGCTTGATCACGGCGTTCTTTTGCGGCGGGATGATCTGGTGAATCGACTCACCTTGCAGGTGCTCACGCACGGCCCACGTGTCGTACGCCCGGTCGCCGTAGAACGTCTCGATCTTTTGTTCGACCCGCTCCAACAGCGGCTTCGCCGCCGTGGCGTCGTGCGTGCCGGAGTCGGTCATCAACTCGGCGAGGATCGCGTGCGAGTTGGGATCGACCGCGAAGTGGACCTTCCGCCAATCGCGACGCTTGCCCACGCCGTGCTGGCGGACCTTCCACTCGCCCTCGCCGTAGACCTTCAGGCCCGTGCTATCGACGATCACGTCGATCGGGCCTTTCACGTCGGCCAACTGCGTGTCGATGTCGAGCTTGGCGGCCCGCTTCACGAGGCTCGTGTGGTGCGGGATTGCGACTTCAACGCCCATCAGCTTCGCGAGCGCCCGACCCAGCCCTCCGGTCTGGCGGTAGGGCAAGCGGAAGAGTTCCCGGAGGGTCAGCAGCGTCTCGATCGCCCCAGTGTCTATTGATGACGTGGGCTGTAGACGAACGGGTGTCCGCGACGGGCCTCGGCGTTGTCGTGCTCCCAGACAGCGAGCACCTCGCCGCTGAACCAGAACGTGATGTCGCCACGGCGGACCAGCGACTCGTTGTACTCCCGCAAGTTCGTCACCCGGTACGACTTCTTACTCGCCTTGCTAGCGGCCTTCACTCGCTCCGTCTGAGAAAAGAGGACTCCGTCCAGAGCGTTCTATGACGCTAATCGTCGATTAGTTCAGCAAGGCCTTTTCTAGGGGGGATTCGCAGAGCGTTAGGCGTGCTGATGAGTCGGCGCCGGCTAGTCGCTGTCATGCCCGCAACCAGCGTGGCGAGACTCGTGCCGGAATCCGTCAGGTTGTGACTCAACGTCTCCGCCTGATGCCCAGGCCACTAACTGCCAGGCCGGCGCACAAATGAGAACTCGGCTCAATCGCAGCGTGTGCAAGAACCAACTCAGAACCGGGGACGGCCCAACCGGCACACGGCCGCGAACAAGAGCAGGGTGACGGCTTGGGGCTCTGGGATGGCCAGCGTGAAGCGACCCGTACCGCCCTGCAAGAGGTTCGCATCAAGAAACACGGAGCCATCGAGAAGCGTGCCGCTCAGGGTCGCCTCGCCGCCGAGTGAAGTAAGGTCGATTGTTCCGAACGGAACGGGCTGGCCGTCGAGGAAGAACTCGTACCCATAGAAGGTTGCGTTGGCTTCGTCCACCAGGGAGTAGTCCGTGCCGAGCTGTCCGCCCCAGATGTGGACCTCGCTTTGTGCGCTGGCGTTGATCGTGAGTGCACCATTGAACTCACCGCCCAGGATCGTCACGATCGACTCGTAGGCGGCGTCGATGAGGACATCGTCGTTGAAGGTGCCACCGGAGATCTCCACATCGGCACCGTCGCCGTAGTAGCCGAGGTCAAAACCGACTGCCCCGTTGAACGTGCCACCAGAAACGTTCATCGCTATCTCGGGGACGCCCTCGTCGTCATCGCCGGTGTAGACGTAGAACTCACCAAACACGCCGCCGGTGATGTTGGTTGTCGTGTCGTCGTCGTAGTAACCGGGGTACAGTTCGGTGTAATCGAACGTGCCGCCCGAGACGTTGACGACCGCGTGGGTGAGTTCGTCGTCGCCGCCGTTGTAGATGTAGAGCTCGCCCCAATCGCCGCCCGAGATGTTGATCATCGGATTGGGGTCGTCGTAGTAGCCGGGGTAAAGCTCGGCGTAGGTGTAGGTTCCGCCGGAGAAGTTCGCCGTGATGTCGCCTGTCGCATCATCACCGCCGGTGTAGATATAGAAGCCCTCGTGCGAGCCACCGGAGAAGTTCGCCGTCACCGGAGCGGAGCTATCCAAGTAGTAGCCGGGGTACACCTCGGTTTCGTAGGAAGTCGTACCGCTGTAGTTCAACGTCGGCCCGCTGTAGATGTCGAGGTCGTCGTAGACCGATCCGCCTGAGAAGTTGATGCTTGAGTTGGTCCCCGAAATGTAGTGGCTGTAGACCGCTAGGTCGTTCGGGGCGTCGGCAGTTCCAGTAAACTCGAAAAACGCGCTGTCATCGACGTAGACGGAGAGGTCGCCCAGCATCCCGTCCGAGATCGTGAACGACGAGGTGTCGCTGACGTAAGCGTCCCCTGCAGCTGAGGCACCGCTGAATTCGACAGTCGTCCCGTTCGAGATTAGAACTTCGTCGAAGGTTCCCGTGGCAACGTCGTAGATTCCGCCGTCGTTGTAGCTGATTGCCCGGGCTGATGAGGCGGTGATCACCACGAAAATCGCGGCGAGGAGAGTAGGCCGTGGAGTCGTAAAAGTCATTAGCTGCTCACCTTGCGAAGTAGTCTGTCGAGGAGGAATCATCTTGACGTGTGATCTATGATCAGATCGATAGTTATCGAAACGCCAACCCAGTGACTTAGGGCTGGAACTCATCAAGTAATTTGGAGGCCTTTCCTGGGCTCCCTGTCGTGTAAAAATACACGCATGTGGACGGTGTCTTATAATGAGAAAAATGCTTCCGCTGATGCATTGCCAGCCCCATGCCACACAAGGCACACGGCGGCGGCTGAGGGGAGTGGCTCGTGGTTTCAGCGAAGCCGCCTTCTTCGACCCGCCAGCATTCCCACACCACTCAGGACCGCACAGGCCGTGAGGCTGCCGGGCTCGGGGACGGCGCTCACGACTTGCAGGGCTTGGAAACCGGAGCCGTCGACCAGCCGAAGCGACGCGTCGATCTGCGATTCGAGGAACGCCTGTTGGGCGGGCGTCGCCGAGGCGTAGCTCGTCGCCGTCGAGCCGGCGCTGGCGGCGAGCAGGGCGGCGACGGACAAGGACCTGTCGAGCGTCAAACCGTCTTCTGCCAGACTCAGGGTTAGCGCCGCCCCATCCGTCCCCGTGAAGGAGAACGTAGACGTCTTCTTCGAAGACAGCAGGGGTCGTACGGTCGCGCCCACATTGCGCAGGATCGACAGGTGGCTCGAGACGTTCTTAGCCGTGCTGTTGATAGTGATGAAACCGGGAGCGTTGTCTACCAGCCCCTTCGACTCTTTGAGCCCTAGACCGGTGATTGATTTCACCGCCTTGACGACGCTCAACTTCGAGCCACCAAAGTTGTCCATATAGATGCCGAGGCTCGGGCCGCCGCCGAACCAAGTGGCGTGGTCGCTCGGAGACTTCCCGTCCGAGGAGCCGGTGAGAGAGAACTCTTTCGCCGATGGATCGACCTCAAGGATGAACCCGGCGCGGGCCGCCGTCGTTGGCAAGAGCAAGGCCGTCGCGGCGAGACAGGCAAAGAGGGACTTGGCTGCGTGGAGCTTGGCGCAGGCTTTGTGGGTGCGGTTCATGAGCGACTCTCGTTTCAAGGTGAAAAATCGGATGATGCAAGATGAGGCCGTCCCGGCTGCGAGCCCCCGTCCACCTCGACGGTGGTGACTCGCGCCGTTCTGCCCCGCTTCGCTTCCGGTTCCGTAGCGAAGTTGAGAAGTAGCCTGATTTGTGAGATTCAAACGACCAGTCCCAAATCGGGGGTATTCGGGCTCTGGCAGGCAAAACCCCAAATTTGGGGCGCTTGCACGGAGGGCGGTCGAGGTACTAGCGTTGAGTTTTCTCGCCGTTTGTTCCTCCCCGGCAAGGCGAGAAGCCCTTTACCCCTCCTTCGATTCGTCAGCACGAAGAAGACCCGGCTCCTCAGCACGCCCCGACCACGGCTCATGGAAGAAACGCGCGAAGCCCCTTCGGACTCACTCAGCGAGGCCGATGTCCGCCGGATCGCCTCGCTGGCCTGTGAGCTGGCGGGGACGCCCGGCAGCCTGGTGCCGAAGCGGCGGTATCTGTTTGACGGCTTGGCAGACGCGATCAACGCCAGCCATTGGCTGTGGGCCCGACGCCTTCAAGACGCCCCCAGCGGCGAGCCTCGCTACGCGGGCTTGCTGCACGAAGGTTTCGCGGCCGAGGGTTTACAGAGCCTCGCCGCCGCCGCCGCGCACCCCGACATCAAGAAGGTTGAGGCCGGGTTTCGCGACGCGATCGCCCGGAGTGATCGGCAGGTCACCCTTCGCCTGGAGGACTACACCGACCTGACTCACTGGCAGACCAGCCCCGTGCGGGAGCTGATCGAACGGGCGGGGGTTGGCGTGGTGATGAGCAGCGCCCGCCGCCTCGGGGAGAAGTCCAGCTCGAGCGTGGTCGCCTTTTACCGCGGCCTCGGAGCCAAACCGTTTAGCCCGCGTGACCGCCTGCTCGTGGATGTCGTTCTCGACGGGGCGGATTGGGTGCATGCGGACGACGGCCTGCAAGAGAGCGAGGCGATCGATGTCGCCGGGCTCCCCCGCCGGCACATGGTGCTGCTCAGCCTGCTGATCCACGGCAACAGCCGCCAAGAGATCGCCACCCTGATGGAACTGAGCATCAACACGGTCAACAGCTACACCAAGACGCTCTTCAAGCACTTCGGGGTGCAATCGCAGCCTGAGCTCATGCAAGCGTTCATCCATGGCAAGGCGACTAGCGGTATTCCTGCTGGTCCGCAGCTGTCCGACTGAATGTCGTGTCGAGGCCTCGGCTTAAGAACTCGATGCCGGTTCGGTACTCGCCCGGGGTCGTAGCGGGCTAGAGCGGCCCCTAACCGGATTTCGCCTGCCGCCGGGGTGTCGTAAGTCTCTTGCTGAATAGCACTTACAAGCTGGCGCCGGGAACCGCTCAAAGAACGCCCTCCGAAGGTCGCATTGGCTCCCTGGATGCACGATAATGCCCCTCGTTGGCTTCGTTGTTCCGCCCGCTTCAGACCCCCCACCGTGTGAGCCGCTATTGTCCCGCCTCCCCGTTATGCTCTTCGCTTTTATCGCCGGGGGCTTCGCGCTCACCGGGCAGGCCCAAGCGCTCGACTTCGCCGGCGCTGAATTGACCGGGTCGGGCGTCCTCTCGATCACGACCTTCTCGCCGAACCCCTTCACCGTCGGCGCCGGCGTCGATGTGACCGGTTCGCAGAACTCCGGCCAGGAGTACCTGTTCGATTTCGAGGGCGATCTGCTCACGATGACCGGGACCTCGCCGACGAACCAACCGCCGCAGCAGATCATCGGATCGGTCACCTTCACCGACACGAGCGACTCGCTGCCCGCGTTCACCTCGTTCGAGATCATCTCGAGCGTGGGCGTGCCGACCGCCCAGCTCTTGCTGTCGCACACCGACGACTCGCTGACGATCGCGTTCAACGAAGTCGGCATGAACCTGAGCCACAGCTTCACGGCGCGCGTGACCGCCGTGCCCGAACCGGCGTCGGCGTTGCTGGCGCTGATCGGTCTTGCCGGGTTCACCGCGAGGCGCCGCTGACCGCGCCGACGCTCACTCTCCGCGTTTCGCCAACGGCAGCGCGTCGAGCCACTCGGCGAGGTAACGGAAGTGATCCATGTGCTCGTCCCCTGTCTCGCCCGGGCAGCCCCATAGGATAAACCGGCCGCGCGTGGCGGTCCGGGTGAAGCGCAGCGGGCCGCGGCCCTTCTGGTCGACCGCGGTCGCTTCGATCCCGAGGTGCGCGAGCAGCTCGTCCGCCGTGTCGCGGGTGCTCTCGTAGGTCGGCGTGGGGACCTCGGTGTGCGTGAGGAGGAACGTCTTCTCGCCGGCGGCGGCCAGGTCGGCGAAGCGTTTATACGGCGCCATCTGCTCATCCTCCGGCGTCCCGTCCGCCGCGGTGGAGGCGTACAGCGAGTCGGCCGCGAGCACACCGTCGATCGCCTCGACGTAACGCGGTTGCTTAAGGATCTCACGCACGGCGCCGTACCCCGCGCTGAACGACGACACGGCGAGCCGATCGCGCGTCGCCTTCGGACCGAATCGCGGGTAGGTTCGTAGCGTCGCCGCGACGTCGTCGAGCAGCGTCTGGAAGAGCCCGGCTTCCTCGAACGGGCGGCGGTAGGCGCTCGACAGGCCGTTGTAGTTCGCCGTGACGACGACCGCGTTGAGCCGCGACGCCGCGACGTTGCGCTGCACCGTCGCCGGGTCGCCGTGGAAGTGGACGAGCAGGTCGTACGCGCCCTCAGGCCGCGGCTCGTACCCCGCCGGCACGTGGAGCCGCCACGCGGGGCGGCTCATGGTGAACACCGAGCCGTTGGGCTCGGCGAGCGCACCGCTCGTGAAGAGGAAGCCAACGACCAGGAGTGAGGAGGCGGTGCGCATCCGCGGGAAGCCTGTACGGGGTGGAATCACCGATTGGTCGGTCGCGCCGGTGCGCGGCCCATGCCAAGGCTCAACAAGAGCGCCGCTATCATCAGGCCGCTCGGCTCGGGCACGCCCACGTCCGTGGTGATCGTGACGACGGTCTCGCCGTCGGTGCATTCGCCACCGAAGGCGCCCGCGTCGGCCTCCATGACGCCAAAGTTAATGAAACCGCCGCCCGGGTGGTGGAGTATCTCGATGCGTCCGGCGCCGCCGCAGCCACCGACGCTCGGCGCGGCGCCTCCGTCACCACCGTTGGCTTGGATCAGGGTGTCTGCGCTGGTGGACAGCTCGAACGCGTGCAACAGGACGCCCCCGCCGCTGCCCCCGCCGCCGTCGGAGAAACCAAGGGCGCCGTTCCCTCCGTTGGCGAGGATTAAAGCCCCCACGAACTCGAGCGAGGTCAGGGCGCCGATCTCGAGGGCTCCTCCGCCAGCGCCCCCGCCCCCGCCCAACCGCGAGTTGCTTTGTCCGCCCCCACCGCCACCTCCGCTGCCGGCGAAGAGAAGGTCGCGGAGCGGATCGCCATACGGGGCGCCACCGGCGCGGAAAGTAACCGCGACGCCCCCCTGCCCCCCCATCGTGCCGAATCCGGCGCCCGAGCCCGACCCAACACCGCTGACCGAAGCGCTGTTTGAACCGACAACGCCGTGCCCGGGGCCAACGCCATCCTGCCCAGTGCTGAATGGGCCTCCGGCGCCGCCGCTGCCGCCCCCCGCCACGCCGACACCGCCAACCCCGGTTACGACGTTCTGCACGGCATCCGATCCGTCGCCGCCGCTCACGTCGATCGTCCCCGCCAGCGTGGCCGAGCCGCGGAACAGGATCGCCAGAGCGTTCCCGCCTACCACCGAGACCCGCTGCCCGCTCGCGAGGGTGCTTCCCCCGTCGAACGTGAAGACGGCGATGTCGGGGGCCCCGCCCCCTTGAACGTGCAGGACGGCTCCCGGTGTCCCGCCGAAAGTCAGCGCGTCGGTATCGATCAGGAAGTCGCCCGCGGGCAGGGCGCCGAGTGACGCGAAGCCATTGGGGTCGAGGGGGGCCGCGAAGCCGGGAGGGCCTACGCCGACTGAGATAACCAGAGCGGCAGCCGCTAGGGAGTGTCGCATCTCACCTTACTCCTGGATCAAGAGGGCGTGAGGTCTCGGTTCCGGCAGACGCTTGAAGATCACTCAGAATAGAAGGCCGCGGACATCACCAAGCGGGTAAGACGCCAAGGCGGTCGAATCCGACGGCCGGTCTCCCGACGGGCGTCAGCATAGCCCGACGCCTCACCGCAAGCCACACAATTCGGGTGACCACGCAGCGAGCTGAGGTGAAGTGCCCTCCGGCCGCGGCTCGTACCCCGCCGGCACGTCGAGCCGCCACGCGGGGCGGCTAAAGGTAGAGCTTGGGAGTTTGCTCAGCGGAACAAGCAAGCCTGTCGGCACACGCCCGTCTTCACAGGACTGAATAATGGCGGTAGACGCACCAACCTACTCTCCTTCGGCCTCGCCCACGTCGACTTGCGACCAGTCGACCGTGTCGCCCTCTTCGAGGCCGTGCTCGGCCATGAGGGCTTTGGCTCGCTCGTAGTCCTCCTCGGACACGAGCAGCCGGACCATCGCGGGCGCTTCGGCGCGGAAGCCCGCGATCGCGGCGCCGTTGTACGCGACCCGCACGCCGTGCTCGGCGAGGGCGTCACGCAGGAGGATGGCGTCCGCCTCGGTGGGGACTTCGGTCAGGAGGACCGGGTCGTTGGAGTCGCTCATCGATCGTCTCCAAAAGAGGTTGGCGTAAGCCCCTCCCTTGTAGGGAGGGGTTGGGGAGGGTGAGGTGATCAAGACAGGAAAGTCCTCCTGTACTGGGGCGTTCGACCCTCCCCTAGCCCCTCCCTAAAAGGGAGGGGGATTTGTGTGGCATACGAGACCTCGGCACAACGACTCGCTTCCTACGCAAACAGTTCGCTGATCGGCGCGCCGCCGCCGGCGATTTTCATCGGGCGGCCGTTGCCGCTGGTGAAGTTGGTCTGCAGTGAGAGCCCCATCGCCTGGCAGACGGTCGCCATGAGGTCCTCGGCCGAGTGCGGCTTCGTCTCGACGGTCGTGCCGTCGGACGAGGTCTCGCCCACGGCGAGACCCCCCTTGAGGCCGCCGCCACCCACGACGGCGCTCCACGCCCGGGCGTAGTGGTCGCGGCCGGCGTCCTCGTTGATGCGCGGCGTGCGGCCGAACTCGCCCATCCAGACGATGACGGTCTGGTCGAGCAGGCCGCGATCCTCCAGGTCGCTCACGAGAGCGCTCATCCCCTGGTCGAGTTGCGGGAGCTTATCGTCGAGCCGTCCGAAGCAGTCGTCGTGCAGGTCCCAGCCGCCGAAGTCGACCTCGACGAACGGCACGCCCGCCTCGACGAGGCGGCGGGCGAGCAGGCAGCTGCGGCCGAAGCCCGATTGGCCGTAGCGCTCGCGCGTCTTGTCATTCTCCGCGTTCACGTTGAACGCCTTCATCTGGTCGCTCCGCATGAGCGAGACGGTCCGCTCGAGCACCTTGGCGTGCTCGCCCGGCGCCGTGCCGCGGCGTTGCTTGGCAAAGCGGCCTTCGATCTCCGCCAGCAGGGCGAGACGCTCTTCCATGCGGTCCTTATCGACGATCGGCTGCACGTCGCGTACACGGCCGCTCGGATCGACCTGCAGCGGGGCGTACGCCATGCCGAGGAAGCCGGGGCCCTGGCTCGGCCCGCCGATCGACACGAAGGGGGGGATCTCTAGGCCGGCGAGCTTCGGCTCCAGCTCGTGGGCGATCACCGAGCCGTAGCTCGGGTGCTCGACGTTCGGGTTGGGCACGTAGCCAGTGTGCATGTAGTAACGCCCGCGCGTGTGGTCCGCCTCGCGGGTGCTCATCGAGCGAACGATCGACAGGTGCTTCATCTGCTGGGCGACCAGCGGCAGGCGCTCGGTGATCTGCACATCGCCGGTGGTGCTGATCGGCTGCAACGGTCCGCCCGTCGGGGCGCCCGGCTTCAGGTCCCAGATGTCGATCGTCGGCGGTCCGCCACTCATCCAGAGGAGGATGACCGACTTGTGATCGCGGCGGAGCTGCTCCGCCGCGGCCTCCACGGTGCGGCCCAGCGCGAACGAGGCCGCGCCGAACGCCGCCGCGCCCGCCATGTGATCGAGGAAGTGCCGCCGGTTCATGGGTTGGGACATCGTCGCCTCGGTTGGGGTTGGGTCGCGTTCGATCGATTCTGTGGGAGGCGTCTCCGACGCCTCCCACAGTAAAAGTGCTGTCCGTGTCTTTCAGTCGTTCGGTTGTCGTCGCGCGGCGAGGTCTTGGCGAAGCCAAGCCGAGACCGCCCGGAGAATCAGTGCTGTAGGATGAACTCGTTGCTGTTGAGCAGCGCCCACCAGACGTCGCGGAGCGCTTCGGCGGCGTCCCCTTCGCGGGCGACCAGCAGCTTGTTGCAGACCGCCAGCTCGCGGCGGTCCGGCTTGCGGGCGAGCGCCGCGAGGTACAGGCGCTCAACGCGCTGGGCGTTGCTCAGCGACGGGTCCGCCGCGACCGACGACAGGAAGCCCGCGGGCCGTTTGCCGGAACCCTTGGCGTAGGACTCGGAGCCGCCGCCACGCTTCGTTCCGCTGCCCGACTTCGTGCCGCTCCCCATCATTTTGGTCCCGCTGCCCATCATCTTGGAACCGCTCCCTTGGCTCATCATGGGCGCGCCGTCCGCCGGCTTCGCCTCGCTCCAGTCGGCCCACTTCAGGTCGGTCGCCTGACGCATCAGGTCGCTGTTCATCATCGCGAGCATCTGCGGGATCGAGCCGTTGAAGCTCGTCGCCTCGCCGTTCTCGTCGTTGCCGAAGGCGGTGGTGAACTGCCGGAGCCAGCGGCTGCGGGTCGCGTCGCGTCGTTCGTCATCGAGGGCCTCGTCGGCGCGAGTCGCGGCCATGAGCGAATCGAAGATCTGCTCCGCCGAGAGCTGCCGGAGATAGAACCGTGAGTACTGCGGCGTGACGCCCAAGACCGGATCGTCGTCGAGGTTCGAGCGCCCCGCGCGGCTGTCGAGCCGGTACGCCTCGCTGAGGACGATCCAACGCGCCAGGCGGTCGAGGTCGTAGCCCGACTCGCGGAACGCGTCCGCCAGGGTCTCCATCAGCTCGGGGTGCGAGGGGGGGTTGTGCGGGCCCATGTCCTCGACGGGGCGCGTGAAGCCGTAGCCGAAGAACCGCCCCCATTCCCGGTTCACCGCGGCGTTCGCCAAGTCGGGCGAGTCGGCGATCAGGTTGGCGAGCTCCTCGCGGCGATTCACCTTGTCGAGCCGGCCGCTGTCGCCGTAGTCGAGGCCGCGCTCTTCGTACACGTCGGCGAGCGCCGTGCCGTCGACGAAGACCGGGTAAGCGACCTTCAGCTTGCCGTTGCGGAGCTCGTAGTAGGTCTCCGCCGCGTCGGCCTGGCCCGGCGTGAACGAGACGGCCGACATCGGGCCGCGTCCCTCGCCGTAGAAGTCGCGGTTGGCGATCCGCGCCTTGGGGCGGTCGTCCTCGTCCTCGCGCAGCCGCTCGACGCGCGTCTGGCGGAAGAAGGCGTTCAGCTCCCAGAACTGGTTCTGCTTGCCCTCATTGAACGGGTGGTTGTGGCACTGGGTGCATTGCACCGACATGCCGAGGAAGACCTGGGCCGTCTTCGCCGTGGCCTGCACGCCCCCCTCCGCCATCTTGTCGGCGAGGAAGTTGGCGGCCGGGTTGAAGTCGTCGTCGTCGGGGCGGACGCTGCCGGTCGCGCTGACCAGCTCATGCATCAGCTCGTCGAAGGGGCGGTTGGTGGCGAACGCCTCGCGGAGGTAATCCTCAAACGGATCGCGGATCACGAGCGAGTTGCGATCGCCCCCGGTCCGGCCGACCAGCAGGTTGGACCACTCGGTCGCTCGCCAGCGGGCGCGCTCCTCCTTGTAAGTGTCGCCGAGCAAGTGATCGACCAGCCAGGCGTGGCGATCGCTGCGCGGCTGCGACACGAAGGCGCGCAGCTCGTCGATCGTCGGCACGCGGCCGATCAGGTCGAGGTAGGCCCGTCGCGCCCAAGCGCCGTCGGGGGCGGGCTTCGAGGGCGCCGCGCTCGCGTCCCGCCAGGAGGTCCTCAACGCGCTGTCGATCGCGGCGGTGACCTCGGCGTCCTGCACCGAAGCGGCGTCGGCCTGGGGAACCAAGACCGCCAGCGCCAGGCCGGCCATCCAAGCCCGCCGTGCCAACCCTCGCCATGCTCGTTGGAGCTGGGCCATGCTTCGCTATCCCTCGAACTCAGGAAAAGGGGCCACCAGCCGATCATCCAACCGCCCTGGCGAACCTTGATTCTAGGCGGAGACCGGGGGGTAAGTCACGAAAGCCCGACTCCATCGACCCGGTTTCGTTGTTTATGGAACCCCAGCGAACAACCAAGGGACTGACGAAAGGAGTACGAGCCGGGCTGATCAATTATGCCGCAAATAGGCCGAGTGTTCAAAAACGATGCGCATTAAAACGCAACAGGCGGGTCGGGGTCGCCTGTTCCAAAGACCCCGAACCCGCCTAGGTTGAACGAAAACCGTGCCGACCCATTAGGAGGTACGGCGGCTCAGAATGGGTCGTAACCTCTTCTCTGCTAGGATTTCGTTAACCGTTGCGTAAGCCTCTTCGTCCGCCGGCCCCTGAGCGCCTCTTCTCATTCCGGCCCAATTCAAATCGCTGGGACCAGGTGGGTTACCTGCTGACGCCAATACCTATTGCAAGCACCGTGCCAATCGATTCGGCCTTGGCCTGGGCAAATACGTGTCACTTAGACATCTCAGTGTCATCCTTACGACTTCTTTTCTAAACGCCTCTCGACCCACCGCCTTCTCCAAAACGACGTAATAACATTCCACCAAAGGACTTGCGCCCCGCCACTGGATTCGGCGTGCCGTCTGCGAGGTAGAGGATTCGGCACAACCCGCACGCGGCCCTCAGCCGCTCCCCCCTGACGCCCTGCCAAGGCGTCGCTCTCCACGGAGGCGAACACTCGCATGATCCAGAAAACGAAACGCTACGCCCGACGAGCCCTGCTCGCCTGCGCCGTCCTCGCCACCGCCGGCTTCACGCTCGGCTCCGCATCCGAAGCCGAGGCCCGTGGCTGCCGACCCTACGGCGGGTACGGTGGGTACGGCGGCGGCTATGGGGCCTATTACGGCGGTGGTGGCTACGGCTATGGCTACGCGCCACGCCCCGTCGTGGTCGCCCGGCCGGTCGTCTACGCCCCAGTGAACTACGGCCACCGCGCAGCCGCCTATGGTTACCGTAGCGGCTACCGAGGTGGCTACCGTGGCGGGGTCTACGGCGGCCGCGGGATCAGCATCGGCTTCGGCTTCTGAGCCGCGGCCAACAACTCGTCAACGCGTGCGGCGGTCCGATGTCGGGCCGCCGCTTCGCATGCGCCGCTTCAGGGAGCCGGCTGGAATGGGGAGGGCGACCTCCCTGTTCCTGAATGAAGGCCCGTGCTCCTCAGCGATCGAAAAACTTCTTGATCGAGTAGACCGTCACCTGCCGCCCGGCGCGGGCGATCGAGGTGGTGAGCGGGATCTCCTTCGGGCAGACCGCCACGCAGTTCTGCGAGTTGCCACAGGCGTGCACACCGCCGGGGCCCATGAGGGCCTCCATCCGCTCGTCGCCGAGCATCTTGCCGGTGCCGTGGTCGTTGAACAGCACGGCTTGGCTGATCGCCTGGGCTCCGAGGAACGAGCCGTCGTGAGCCGCTTGGCGGCGGGCCTCGAAGGCGTCGTCGGTCTCGCCCGGCTCGCGGGTGAGCTCAACCTTCGTGTACTGCGGACACGCCTCGAGGCAGCAGCCGCAGGTCATGCACTCCGACAGGGGGTAACGACCCTCTTGGGCCTCCTGCGACTCCTTCGGGCCGGGTCCGCGGTCGAGGTAGTCATCGACCGGCACCCAGGCATCAACGCGCTCCAGCGCCCGGAACATCCGCTGGCGATCGACCACCAGGTCGCGGAGCACGGGGAACTTCGACATCGGCCGCAGCTCGATCTCGCCCGGCTTCTCTTCGAGCAGGCGATCGACCAGGGCGGAGCAGCTCTGCCGCACGCGGCCGTTGATGACCATCGTGCAGGCGCCGCAGACCTCCTCGAGGCAGTTGCAGTCCCAGGCGACGGGGGCCGTCTTCTCGCCGGCGGCCGTCTTCGCCATGCGGGCGATCTTCTGCAGCACGCTGATGACGTTCAGGTTCGGCTCGTACGGGATGCGGAACCGTTCCCACTTGCTCTCCCTGCCGGGGCCGGCCTGGCGGAGCACGCGGACGTCGAAGGTGGCGGGCTTCGCCAGGTCTTTATTCGGGGCGATCATGAGGGTTCGGCCACGCGGCCGCCGGGATCGGGTTGGGTTTTGCGAGCTGCTTGAGAGCGGGGTCGTTTGGGATTAAACCGCGGCCGGTTCGGCCTCTTTCACGGCTTGGCGTTCTTTCCACACTTCCTCGATCATCTCGGCGCCCACCAAACCGTACAGGCGGGGGCGGGGCGGGATCAGCGAGGTGTCGACCTCTTCATAGCTGATGGTCGGTTCGCCGGCGTCGTCGAACGTGGCGATCGTGCTCTTCAGCCACTTCTTGTTCTTCTCCTCGAACGCGTCGCACCACGACTCCGCCTGGCGGCGGCGTTCGGCGGGCTCTTCGGAGGTGAGGCCGGGCATCGTGAAGTCGGGCTTGAAGTGGGCGCCGCGGCACTCGTCCCGGGCCAGCGCGCCTTTGAGCAGGGCTTTCGCGAGCGGGAACATGTCTCGCAGCGACTTCGTGAACACGACGTTCTGGTTGGTCCAGGCGTCGGTGTCCGACAGGCTGCAGCGCTTGGCGCGCTCGCCCAGGTCGTTGACCACGCCCAGGGCGGCCTCGATCTGATCGTTCCGCCGAACGACGGTCGCCGCCTTGGTCATCTCCTCGCCGAGGAGGTGGTGGATCTCGTACGGGTTCTCGCCGTCGTCGCCCGCCTGCTTGAGCAGGGCGTCGTGCTCCGCCTGCTTGGCGGCGAGGGTCTTCTGGTGCAGCGTGTCGAATTGCTCGTCGGTCGCGCCGGCGCCGAGCGACTCGATGCCCGCCTTCACGCCGGGCGCCACGAAGAGGCCCGTGAAGATGCACGAGAGCAGTGAGTTGGCGCCCAGGCGGTTGCCGCCATGGTAGTGGTAATCGCACTCGCCGATCGCGTAGAGGCCGGGGACGTGCGTCTGCTGGTTGACCGGGTTGCCCGGGTCGAGGCCCCCCTCGGCCGTCCGGACGTAGTCCGCCCACATGCCGCCCATCGAGTAGTGGACGGCGGGGAAGATCTTCATCGGGAAGTCGCGCGGGTTCTCGCCCGTGAACTTCTCGTAGATGTTGAGGATGCCGCCCAACTTGCGATCGAGCTCGCTCCGTTCGATGTGCGTGAGGTCGAGGTAGACGCACTGCTTGCCCGACTCGACCGAGAGCCCGTCGTTCACGCAGACGTCGAAGATCTCGCGCGTCGCGATGTCGCGCGGCACGAGGTTGCCGTACTCCGGGTAACGCTCTTCGAGGAAGTAGTACCGCTCGTCGTCGGGGATGTCCGCCGCGGCCCGCGAATCCTGCGGCGTGCGGGGGACCCACACGCGGCCCCCTTCGCCGCGGGCCGATTCGCTCATCAGGCGGAGCTTGTCGGCGCCGGGGATGGCGGTGGGGTGGACCTGGATGAACTCGCCGTTGCCGTACTTCGCGCCCGACTGCACGCAGCGGCTGACGGCCGACCCGTTGCACGCCATCGACATCGTGCTGCGGCCGTACAGCAAGCCGCACCCGCCCGAGGCGACCACGACGGCGTCCGCCTTGAAGGTGCGGATCTGCATCGTGACCAGGTTCTGGGCGACTGCGCCGCGGCAGCGGCCCTGGTCGTCGACCACCGGGCCGAGGAAGTCCCACCCCTCGTACATGCTGACGAGCCCCTCCGCCTTGCGGCGGCGGACCTGCTCGTCGAGGCCGTAGAGGAGCTGCTGGCCGGTCGTGGCGCCGGCGAAAGCGGTCCGCTTGTACAGCGTGCCGCCGAAGCGGCGTTGATCGCGGAAGCCCTCCTGCGTCCGGTTGAACGGCACGCCGAGGCGGTCCATCAGGTCGATGATCCGGGGCGCCCACTCGGTCATCTCCTTGACCGGCGGCTGGTGCTGGAGGAAGTCACCGCCGTAGACGGTGTCGTCGAAGTGCTTCCATTCGTTGTCGCCCTGCTGACGGGTGAGGCCGTTGACGCTGTTGATGCCGCCCTGGGCGCAGGCGCTGTGCGAGCGCTTCACCGGGGCGAGGCTCATCAGATCGACCTTCACGCCCAGCTCGGCGAGCTTCATCGTGCAGGCGAGGCCCGCCAGGCCGCCACCGACCACCAAGACTCGTTGTTCACTCATCGCCGCTGCTCCGGCAGGTTGTCGCGTTGGTTGGGTTGAGCGCCACGTGGGTCACTCCGCCTCGGGGGGGTCCGGCTGCGCCTCGTCGTCGCCCTCGGCGTGGTCTTCTTCGTGCGCCCGCTTGTGGGAATCGGCCGGCGCGAGGCCCGCCTCGACGCGGGCTTCGTACATCTGGTCTTCGATCTGTCGAGCGTTCTGGAAGCCCTCGCCCGAGCCGACGGCGACCATGCCGGCGATCGAGGTCAGCCCGACCGCCAGCAGCGCGGCGCCGAACGCCCCGCAGGCATAGAGCGCCCGGTTCTGCGCCTTGGGGCTGGTCCAGACGCCCCAGGTGATGCCCATCGTCCACAGGCCGTTGGCCAGGTGGAACACGCAGGCGATCACGCCCACCGCGTAGAAAATCATCACCAGCGGGTTCTGGAGCGCCTTCCCCGCGGTCGACGGGGCGTTGAAGGGGCGGAACTGGTGCCCCCCCAGCGGCTCGGCCATCGCCAGCCACCAGTCCCAATGGAACCAGCCATGCATGTGGAAGACGTGGTACAGGATAAAGAGCAACGCCACGACGCCGCTCGCTCGCTGGAGCGTGTAGCGGATGTTGCTGCCGTACGCGTACGCGCCCGAGTTGGGCAGGCCCCCCTTGATGATCCAGACCCCGATCACGGCGTGGAAGATCAGGGGCAGGAAGATGAAGGCCCACTCGACCAGCGGCAGCAGCTTGCCCAGCGCGTGGATGCCGTAGACGCTGTTTTGAAACGTCTCCGGCCCGTTGACCACGCTCGCGTTGACCGCCAGGTGGACGCACATGAAGGCGCCGACCGGGATCAGGCCCGACAGGGAGTGCAGGCGGCGGACGAGGAACTCGTGCCGCTCGAGGAACGAACGCTCGGGTGGGCTCTGAGAGGCAGCAGACGACACCGGCCGATCCTGGGTTCGACTAAGCGACGGGCGGAGACCTGCACGGCGCCGCCCCCCCTGCTAACCCACCCGCTCCCCTCGGCCCGGTTTAACCAAGGCGTCGTGGACCACGCGGGCGGCGCGGCGGGACCGCACGAGACCGTGAGGACCAGAGTATTACGGCCGCGCGACCGCACGACAAGCTGGAAGGGGGCGACGAACGGTCGCTGCGCCTTCCACCGGTGTTAATCCGTCGGCAAGCCCCGGCCGGTTCAGAGGCCGAGCTGGTTCGCCCGCAGGCGGTACTCGTTGGCGAGGGCCGACTGCCCGTTGGCGTCCAGCTCGCTCGCCAGGTCGCCGTAGGCGACGCTCATCCGGCTGTCGAACTCGATGGCGTTCATGAACGACTGAATCGCCTTGTCCCGCAGGCCCTTGAGCGACTGCGCCTTGCCCCGGCGGTAGTAGTGCATGGCCTCGGTCGGCTGGAGGCGGATCGCCTCGTTGAAGTCGTCGATCGCCTTGTCGTAGTCCTGGTCGGCCAGGTGCGCTAAGCCGCGGTTCACGTAGGCGGGCGTGTACCGGTCGCTCACGGCGATCGACTCGCCGTACGCCCGGATCGCCTCGTCGTACTCGCCGAGCTTCGCCCACGACATGCCCTTCCACAGGTTCGACCGCGGGCTGTCGAAGTTGATGCTGGCGGCCTGCTCGAAGTCGCGGATCGCCAGCTTCTCCTCGCCCATGAAGTGGAAGCAAATGCCCCGGCGGAAGTAGGCCTCGCCGAAGTTTGGGTCGATCTCCAGCACGAGGCTAAACGCCTTGACCGCGTCGCCCAGTTCGCCCTGCATCCGCTGCGCAACGCCCTTGCGGAACAGCGAGGCGGCCTTGGTCTGCGGCGTGCGGGGGTCGTCGTCCTCCTCGATCAGCGCGAGCAGCTTCTCGCACTCCGCCTCGCAGGCGGCGTAGGCCTGGGCGGCGCCGGCGTCGTCGTCCTCGCGGGCCTTCTCCTTGCCGGCCTCTTCGAGCGCCGAAGCGAGCGTCAGGTGGCCCTGCGCGAAGGGGAAGTCGTCCTCCTCATCGGCCGGCTCGTACTTCGCGATCGCCTCGCGGAGGTCGCCCGCCGCGGCCGCGTAATCCTCTTTGATCAGCGCGATCTGCGCCCGGGTGTAGTACGCCTCGTAGTTGTCGGGCTCGATCACGAGCGAGGCGTCGATGTCGGCGTTCGCCTCGGCGAACTTCCGCATGCCCCCGTAGGCCTGGCCACGCAGGCGGAGAGCCTCGGCCCGCTGGTCCTCTTCTCCCTCGACCTCGGCGTCGAGGTACTTGGTGAGGGCCTTCTCTCCCTGATCCGCGCCGCCCAGCTTCACGAGCGCCTTGCCGAGATTGAATTGGTACTGCGGGTTGCTCCGGTTCGCTTGCACGGCGGCTTGCAGGTCGGGCAGGGCGGCCTGGTACGCGTCGAACTCCATGTAGACCTCCGCCCGCGTGTTCTGGATCTCGGGCATCACGGCGGGCTGGTTCTGAGCGTACTGGAGGGCCTTCTTGAGGTCTTCAAGGGCGGCCTCGTACTCCTCGAGCTGAGCGTACGCCTTCGCCCGCAGCAGCAGCGGCCCGGGGGCGTAGGCGCCGGCCCGTTCCAGAGCGTTCACCGCGGTCGAGAACGAGGTGGCGGCGGCCTCGAAATCCCCCTCGTTGAACTGCGTCTGCCCCTGCTCGATAAGCGCCTGCAATTGCTCCTGCGGCGTCAAGTCGCCGACCGGGGCGCCTTCCTGGGCCCACGCCCCCGAAACGGACAGCGTCCCCGCGAGTCCGAACGCGATGAATGAGCGAGCAATCGAGAAACGGCGGGTCATAGCGCGACGCCTTGGCGAGGGGAGTTAGCAGCACACAGGGAGGAACCCCGGGCATTCCCTTCACGCCGCGCGCAGCGGCGGAAGTCCGAGGATCAATCCTTGGGACGATCGGCACCCTGCGGGGGTTCCCGACAAGTTGCTTGCACACGTCCCGACGCTGCGGGTCGTGCCGATTCTCGGGCCGTCGCCCGGGGGGGTCGCGTCGCGGGCGACCCCGGGGCGTCAGGACTCGGCCGGCTCAAGCTCTTTGACGGGCTGGGTGTCCTTCTTCCCGGCGACCGCCTGACGGCCGTAGCGCTTCGAGGTCCGCGAGAACTCGGTGGCGTACGCCTCGGCCGCCTCGGGTGTGAAGTCGCGGGCGATGGTCCGCTTCAGGCGGCCCAGCTCGTAGACATGAACCACGTAGTTGGCCACCGGCTCGGGGCGACCGTACTCGTCGGTCGACTCCGCGTCCGACGGGGCGGGCGCCGCCTCGGCGGCCGGTTCGGGCTTTGGCGAGGGCTTGGGCTCCGCGGGGGTCTCGGCGACCGGCGTGGAGACCTCCTCGTCCGGCTCGTCCCCAAAGAGCCCGGCGCCGAAGGCGTCCTCCGGCTTGACCGGCTCGTCGGCCGGTTTCGCCTTCTTCTTGCGACGCTTGGGCGCCTTCTTGGGCGCGGGGGCGTCGTCGATCTCGATGCGGGCCGCCTTCTTCTTGGTGGTCTTTTTGGCCGTCTTCTTGGCGGTCTTCTTCTTGGGCGCCTTCTTCGTGGCGGCCTTCTTCTTGGCGGTCTTCTTCTTGGGCTTTTCTTCCCCGTCGTCATCGACGAAATCGACGTCCGACACGTCGTGGAACAGATCGTCTTCTTCTTCGCGCGGCATCGGCATGGCGGGATCGCCCTGAGAGAATCTTGCGTGGTGTCGGGTCGGCGAGCGGATCGGTCCGCGTCGCCTCGCCCGGTCGTGCGGCTGCCCCGGTCGCCGCCCGGGGGCGGCGTAGCCCGGCGGGCAGCCAAAAAGAACCTTAACTAAACGGAGATCGCCCCAATCCGTGAGTCGGACGCCGCCGAGAGACTCCTCGGCAGCCGGTGGCGGCCCCCGCAGAGGCGGGACGCGCCCTCACTCCAATGCCTGGCGGGTTGCCCGCCGGACGTGGACAAACAGTATCCAGGGGCCCCACGGGGCGTGTCAACTGGTTGGTTGCCGGCCCGCTACCGCATCGCGACCTGCTGGCGGGCCACCTCGACCGCCCGGCCGAGGACGTCGTCCGGGGTCTTTTCCTCAGCGTTCGTGACCGACACGTCCGGATCGACGCCCACTTTGCTGATCGGGTGGCCCAGCGGCGAGAAGAACTTGGCGGTCGTCAGGCGGATGCCGGCCCCGGCCCGGGTCATCGGGAAGATGCCCTGCACCGAGCCCTTGCCGAACGAGCGGTCGCCCACGATCGTCCCCCGCCGGTTGTCGCGGATCGCGGCGGCGAAGATCTCGCTCGCCGAGGCGCTGTCGCCGTCGATCAGCACGACCAGAGGCACCCGCCAGGTGCCGGCCCGGTGGGCGCGGTAGTCGAAGTCCTCGCCGTCGCTGCGGCCGCGGGTGCTAACCAGGTTGCCCTGGGCGACGAACTTGTCGGCCAGCTCGACCGCCGACGTGAGCAGCCCGCCCGGGTTGCCCCGAAGGTCGATCACCAGCGTCCGCATCCCCTCGCGGTGCAGGTCCCACAGGGCGGCTTCGACGTCGCGGCTGGTCGACTTCTGGAAGACCGGCACGCGGACGTACGCGACGCCGTAGTCCTTATCCAAGATCGACTTGCCCTCGATGCTCGGCACCTCGACGTGCTCGCGGCGGACCCGCAGCGTCCGGTGCTGGCCGGAAGCGACCGCGCCGTCGACCGGCTTGGCGACCAGGTAGGCGACATCGTCGGTGTCCACCTCGGGCGACTCGATCGTCACCATCGCGAAGCTCCCCTCTTCACCGGTCAGCAGCGAGGCGGCCTCGTCCGTGGAGAGCTCGGCCGTCTGGCGGCCGTCGACCGCGGTGATCCGGTCGCCCGCGTTCATGCCGGCCCGCTCGGCGGGGCTGCCGGGGATGACCCGGACGATCAGCAGGGCGCCGTTGTCCGCCTTCAGCTCAACGCCGAGGCCGACGAAGTTGCCTTCGATCTGCGAGTACACGTCACGCAGCTGGCCGGGCGTGAGGAACGCCGAGTAGTTATCCAAACCGCCCGCGGCGGCCGACACGAACTCCATTGTCCACACGCTGGCCGGAACGCCGAACCGCAGCTCGCCCAGTTGCGACAGGTCGGAGGTCAGGCGGAGCGCCTCGCGGGCGTTGCGGACCTCGCCCGCATCGACGAGCCGGCGGCCCAGCTCCTGGCGGAACGCCTCGACCCGCTCCGCTTCGGGGCGGATACCGTGGTGGCCCTGGAACGCCCGGTCGCGTGACGCGACCAGCATCGCGTGGGCGCCGCGGCGGGTGAGCCGGGTCCACGGGGGCGTGACGACGTAGTGCGATTCGATCTTCGCGAGCAGCTCGGTGTGCAGCTCGAGCGCTTCGCGGTGGGCGAGGGTTTTGAGGGTTTCGACGAAGCTGGAATCCGCGTACCGACGCTCCAGGTTGCTGTGCAGCCGGGCCAAATCGAAGCGGCGCTCCAGACGGCGATCGCTGGGCGTCACGCGGAGAGCCCGCTCGTAGTGAGCGACCGCGTCGCTCCAGCGGCCGAGCGATTCGAGCTCGAGGCCCGCTTCGATCGCCTCGTCCGCCTGGGCGGGGAGGGCTTCGCCCGGGATGGCGACCGTCTCGGTGTTGCTCGGCGCGGCGAGGGTCGCCTGGCCGTGAGCGGCGGGCGCCACCAGCGCAGCGAGGGCGCAGGCCAGGCTGAGACAACAGCGGCGCGATCGTGGGGACGCGTGCAGCAAGGACATAGGCTCGTTCCGTCTCGCGGGTCAGGACGTCCCGAAACCGCTCGCCCCATCCACCGGGGCGGCGGAGGGCGTGGCGTCGGGGCACTCGCTCGCGACGGGAACCGGCCAATCGACCCGGCTCAGAGGGGACTGAGCACGCACCACCCGGGGGAGGGTGTGCGATGGGGGACGCTGACGCGGGGGAGGGCGTGCGCGATCGAATCAGCCGCGGTGTCGGGACGCGTCCCAGCTCGCGTGGTCGCCCGGCGGAAACGGCTCCGCCGTGTGACTCACGCTCTTCCGACATCCGCCCGGCTCATGCCGGGGTCGTGGCCAACGGAATATAGATCGCGGTTTGGGGGCGGTCAAAAAATGAGCGGGCGACTTTTCGAGGCCCGCTCGGCGGCCGGGGCGGGCGATCCGCACAAGCCGAATGACGCGTCCCGCCGAGTTCCGATCGCAACGGTGGCGCCGGTCGGCGAAAAAGGGCCGAGCGGAGAGAACCGCGGAGAAAAGAACCCCGCCCTCGCCCAACGGGTGGATCGCGAGGGGGTGACTAGTGGGGACTCGGCTTCCTGCCAAACAGTCGCCGGGGCGCCCTCGCCCCGGTCACGACGCCCCTGTTTACGGGGGAGCACGACCGAAGGTTCGGCGTATCGGAAATCGCCGAGCCGCGCCCGTCAGGAAGCGACCGCACGGCTTCGAGACACAACGGTCGGCTCCCTCACGGTCGCGGCTCGGCGCACTCGGCCAAAGAAGCTCCGCGGCTCGTTGAAGCGCGTCGCTGACAGTGCTATCGTCCGACCCCTTCGGCCCACCCCCTCGCTCACCCCCCGCGATCGATCGAGCGTCCCATGGACACCGCCCCCATCCGGCAAGCCCTCCTCAGCGTCAGCGACAAGACGGGGCTCGTCCCCTTCGCCCAGCGCCTCGCCGCCGCCGGCGTGAAGCTGCTCAGCACGGGCGGCACCCGCAAGGCGCTCGAGGAAGCCGGCCTGCCGGTCCGCGATGTCGCCGAGTACACCGGCTTCCCCGAGATGATGGACGGACGCGTCAAGACGCTCCACCCGCGCGTCCACGGCGGGCTGCTCTGCCGGCGGGACAACGACTCGGACACCGGCGCGGCGTCGGAGCACGGGATCGAGATGATCGACCTGGTGGTCGTGAACCTCTACCCCTTCCGCGAGACGATCGCCGACGGCGACCCGCCCGTCCCGCAGGCGATCGAGAAGATCGACATCGGCGGGCCCTCAATGGTCCGCTCGGCCGCGAAGAACCATGCGTTCGTCGCCGTGGCGACGGACCCCGCGCAGTACGATGCGATCGCCGACGCTCTGGAGGGCGACAGCGGCACATCGCTCGAACTGCGCACGAAGCTCGCCGCCGAGGCGTTCGCCCACACGGCGGAGTACGACACGGCGATCGCCGGCTACTTCGCCCGCCAGACTACGCCTGCCGGCGACGCGCCCGACGCCGACACGTTCCCCGAGCGGATGAACCTGTCGCTGGTTCGCAAGTCGTCGCTCCGCTACGGCGAGAACCCGCACCAACCCGCCGCGCTGTACGCGATGGACGACGCGGCGCCCGGCTCGGTCGTTTACGGCGAGCAGCTCAACGGCAAGGAGCTGTCCTACAACAACTGGCTCGACCTCGACGCCGCCTGGGCCGCCGCGAAGGCGCTCCCCACGCCGGGCGTGGCGGTGCTGAAGCACAACAACCCGTGCGGCGCTGCGACCGCCCCGACCGTCGGCGAAGCGGCCGCGCTCGCCTGGGCGGGCGATCCGCTCAGCGCGTTCGGTTCCATCCTGGGCTTCAACGTCGAGGTCGATGCGGCGGCGGCCGAGTCGCTGTGCGAACCGGGCAAGTTCGTCGAGGCGATCGCCGCCCCCGCCTTCTCCGCCGAAGCGCTGCAGATCCTCACCACGAAGCCGAAGTGGCGCAACAACGTCCGGCTCGTAACGATCGACGGGGCCGACGCCGCCGCCGACCGCCTCGTCCTCCGCGCGATCGACGGGGGCTACCTCGCCCAGACGGCCGACGAGGGGCCCGACGAGCCGGACACGTGGGAATGCGTCACCGAGACGCAGCCGACCGAAGAGCTGCTCGCCGAGATGCGCTTCGCCTGGGCCGCCTGCCGGCACGTGAAGTCGAACGCGATCGTCCTGTCGCGTGGCGGGATGCTGGTGGGCGTTGGCGCCGGGCAGATGAGCCGGGTCGACTCGGTCGAGATCGCCATCCGCAAGGCGGGCGACCGGGTGCCGGGCGCCGTGCTCGCTTCGGACGCGTTCTTCCCGTTCGACGACTCGATCCTCTCGGCGCACGAGGCGGGCGTCGCGGCGGTGATCCAGCCGGGCGGTTCCAAACGGGACCAGGAAGTCATCGACGCCTGCAACCGCTGCAGCATGCCGATGCTGTTCACCGGCCGCCGGCACTTCCGGCATTGATGGCTGGCTGACCTACGGAAGGGGGATAAGGGGATGGAGGGAGATAAGGGGATGGTCCCTCGTCCCGTTGAGCCTTACGGCCACCAGGGGAAACTCGTGCGTGTAAATGATGGGAGCCTTGGTGGGGCGATCGCGTAGCGATCGCCTCATTAAAAAAGTCGCTTCCTGTGCACGCACTAGACGCCCGTGATCGCCGTGATGGTCATGCAGGACAAGCGGCCATCCCCCTTCTCCCTCCATCCCCTTATCCCCCTTCCGTAGATCGGCCAGCACGGTGACTCGCTTGTTGGGGGCAAAACGCCTTGATATAAAGGGGTCTGAGCGATCCGGCTCCGCCCCGCTGACCCCCGCCCTGCGCCCATGCCGTTGCCCGTCACCCTGCAAGTGCTTGACGGGGCCGACCGCGGGGCGGTTTACGAAGCCCTCGACACGCCGCTGACGATCGGCCGCGAGGAGGGCAACACGATCCAGCTGAACGACGAGCGGATCAGCCGGTTCCACGTGAAGATCCAGGAGGACCAGGGCAAGCTCGTCCTGACCGACCTGGAGAGCACCAACGGCACGCGGGTCAACGGGCTCGACACCCAGCTCCGCATCCTGCAGGTGGGCGACCTCATCGCCGTGGGGCGTTCGACGCTGCTGTTCGGCACGCGCGACGAGATCGCCGAACGCGTCGAGCTGCTCCGCTCGCTCGGCGAACGGGCTCCGACCGACTCGATGGTCGAGAAGGCGACCGGCCCGGTCCCCTCGGCTTCGTCGAGCGACGACTCGGTCGAGATCGACCTGCAGTGGGGGAGCGACTCACTCGGCTACCCCGGCACGCTCCACCTGCCCGGCCCCCCCGACCTGCCGGACGGACTCACCCCGGCGCAGGCGGCGCAGGTCGCCGAGATGCTCGAGTACTTCCACGCCCGCACGCGGGCCCTCCTGCACGGCGCCCTCGCGCCGGACGACGACCAGCCGGTCGCCATCGAACGCGCCCGCTGGCACGAGCTGGTCGACCTGCAAGCGCAGATCGCCCAGTACCTCCGGCGGATCGGCGGGGCGGAGTAGCTCGCCTCGTGGTGATCGGGGTGCGGGGGCGGTAGAATCGGCGGCGTCCCGCCCGCCGTTGCAACCCGTGAATCGCCCCCCGCATGGAAGCCCCCACGAAGCCGTTCGTTCACCTCCACTGCCACAGCCACTACTCGCTGTTGGACGGGGCGAGCCCGATCAAGAAGCTCGTCGGCAAGGCGAAAGAGCTGGGCATGAACGGCCTGGCCCTCACGGACCACGGCAACCTGTACGGCGCGCTGGAGTTCTACCAGGCGTGCAAGGGCGAGGGGATCAACCCGGTCGTCGGCTACGAGGCGTACATCGCCCCCGGCAGCCGCTTCGACAAAGGGGGCGCCACACGCAGCAAGGAGGCCGCCTACCACCTCACGCTGCTCGCGAAGAACCGCCAGGGCTTCCGCAACCTCGTGAAGATGGCCTCCAGCGCTTACCTGGAGGGCTTCTACCACAAGCCTCGCATCGACAAGGAGCTGCTCGAGGCGCACAGCGAGGGGATCATCTGCCTGAGCGGCTGCGTCAGCGGCGAGCTGTCGCGCAGCCTGCTGTCGGGCGCGTCGGCCGACGAAGCGATGCAGCGCGGCGCCGAGATCACCGGCTGGTTCGAGAAGTTGTTCCGTGACCGGTACTTCTTGGAGATCCAAGACAACGGCGTCGAGATCCAGCAGGCGGCGAAGGAGCTGACCATCGAACTGGCCAACCGCCAGGGCCTGCCGCTCGTGGCCACGAGCGACGCGCACTACATCAACCGCGAGGACGCCGAGGCGCAGGACGTGCTCCTGTGCATCAACACGGGCCGTTTCCGCACGGACACGAACCGGATGAAGATGGAGGGGGACCAGTTCTACCTCCGCAGCCCCGAGGACATGTACGCGGCGATGCCCGACGTGGCCGACGCGGTCGCGCGCAGCCAGGAGATCGCCGACTCGATCGACCTCGACCTCGAACTGGGCAAACGCTACTTCCCGACCTTCACCGCCCCCGGCAAGAGCGAGCCGGACATCATCGCGAGCGAGGAATACCTCCGTCAGCTCGTCATCGGCGGGCTCAAGGAGCGTTACCAGAACGAACCCGAACGCTGGCAAGGCGAGGACGCGGCGACCGGTGAGCTCTCCGACGAGGTCCTGGCCCGCATCGACCGCGAGCTGGGCGTCATCAACAAGCTCGGCTTCCCCGATTACTTCTTGATCGTCTGGGACTTCGTCCGCTTCGCCGTAGAGAGTGGCATCCCGAACACGGCGCGCGGTTCGGGCGTCGGCTCGATCGTCTGCTACGCGCTCAAAATGAGCCACGTTTGCCCGCTCAAGTACGACCTGCTCTTCGAGCGGTTCCTCGACGAGAGCCGCCTGGAAGCGCCCGATATCGATATCGACTTCTGCAAGGAACGGCGCGGCGAGGTCATCCAGTACGTCAAGGATAAATACGGCGAGGCGAACGTCGCGCAGATCGGCACGTTCGGCACCCTCGCGGCCCGGGCGGCGATCAAGGACGTCGGCCGCACGATGTCGATGCCGATCTTCCGGGTCGACCAGATCACCGCGATGATCCCCGACCAGCTGGGGATCTCGATCGAGAAGGCGCTCGAAACGAGCGAGGAGCTCGCCAAGTCGTACGAGGGCGACCCGGAGATCCGCGAGCTGATCGACCTGGCGATGAAGGTCGAGGGCCTCGCACGCAACGTCGGCACCCACGCCGCGGCGGTCGTGATCAGCGAGAAGCCGGTCGACGAGTACGTGCCGCTGCAGCGCGTGAAGGGCAAGACCGAGGTCATCACCCAGTGGGCGATGAACGACGTCGAGGCGGCCGGCCTCCTGAAGATGGACTTCCTCGGCCTGAAGAACCTGACGGTCCTCGCCAAGAGCGTCGACCTGATCGAGCAATCGACCGGCGAACGCGTCGACCCGTACGCCTTCCCGCTCGACGACCCCGAGTCGTACGAACTCCTTCAGCGGGGCGAGACGAAGGGCATCTTCCAGCTCGAGTCGGGCGGCATCCGCGACCTGCTGCAGCGGATGAAGCCCGACCAGTTCCACGACATCATCGCCACCGCCGCGCTGTACCGCCCCGGACCGCTGGAAGGGGGCATGGTCGACCAGTACATCGAGGTGAAGCACGGCCGCCGCCCCGCCGAGTACCCGCACCCGGTGATGGAGGAGATCCTCGAAGAGACCAACGGCGTGATGGTCTACCAGGAGCAGGTGATGCGGATCCTGAACCGCCTCGGCCAGATCCCGCTCTCTCAGGCGTACACGTGCATCAAAGCGATCAGCAAGAAGAAGCTGCCGATGATCGCCAAGTTCTACGAGGAGTTCCTCACCGGCGCACAAGAGCAGGGCCTCGAGAAGAAGAAGGGCGAGGAGCTCTTCGAGATGATCAAGAAGTTCGCGGGCTACGGCTTCAACAAGAGCCACTCGACCGCCTACGCCCTGATCGCCTACATGACCGCCTACCTCAAGGCGCACTACCCGGTGCAGTTCATGGCGGCGCTCCTGTCGGGCGACATCCCGGGGCGGAACTTCAAGAGCAAGGACGCGCTGGTCGAGCACCTGGAGGACTGCACCCGCATGGGCATCACGGTCGACCCGCCGACCGTGAACACGAGCCACGTCGATTTCGCCGTCGTGAAAGACGACGGCGAAACCGAGGAAGGGACCAAGTCGAAGCACGACTTCAAGATCATCTTCGGCCTCTCCGCCATCAAGGCGTGCGGCGGCGGGGCGGCCGACGCGATCGTCGCCGCCCGAGGCTGTGTTGAATCGGGAAAAGGGGACGGGCCTTTCAAGGACCTCTACGACTTCTGCGAGCGCGTCGACCCTTCCACCTGTAACCGCTCCACGATCGAGACGCTCGTCAAAGCGGGCGCGATGGACGTCTTCGGCGCGAACCGGGCGTCGCTCCTCGCGGGCATCGACAAGGCGATGCAGGCGGGCGCTTCGGTCTTGGCCGACCGCAAGAGCGGCCAGAAGGGGCTCTTCGGTGATGAGGCCGAGGAAGACGACGCCCCCGCGCCGCTGCCCGACGTGCCCGAGATGGACGAGAAGGAGCTGCTCGTCCTTGAGAAAGAGGTCCTCGGCTACTACCTCACCAGCCACCCCCTCGCCGAGCACGAGAAGACGCTCCGCACCTTCTGCAGCCACAGCAGCACGGGCGTCGGCGAGCTGGAGCACCGCACCGAGGTCGTCATGGGGGGCATGCTCGCGGCGATCAAGATGTCGCACACCAAGAACCCCAAGCCCGGCATGCCGAGCAAGTACGCCATGTGGGACCTGGAGGACATGGACGGCATCATGCGGTGCATCCTGTGGCCCGAGCAGTTCGCGCAGTTCGGCGAGCTGGTGCTGGCGGACGCCATCGTCGGCGTGCGCGGCGCGATCGACCGCCGGCCGGGCGCCGAGGAGGTGAACCTGATCGTCAACGAGCTGATGCCGATCGAGGCGCTCACCGAGCGGTTCACCAACGGCGTCGTCATCACGCTCAAGGAGAGCGAAGGCGTCGAACGCTTGGAGTCACTCCGCGAGATCCTCCGCGGCTACCCCGGCCCGAAGTCGCTGAAGCTCGCCCTGCACCTCGACGACGGCGGCCGCGCCCTGCTCGACTGCCCGAAGGGGGTCGAGCTGACCGAGGAGCTCCGCACGCGCGTGGACGACCTGCTCGGCGCCGGCCGCTTCCGCCTCACCGGCGGCGCGCCGACGACGAAGGCGCCCCCGGCGAAGAAGTGGGGGAAGCGCGAACCGGCGCGGGCGTAGGCCGAACGACAGCAACTGAGCCGAACGCGCTAGCGTCGGGCGCCGGCAAGTCGATGCTCACCCGGCGGGGCGCCCGACGCTAGCGCGTTCGGCTCAAAGTGACACTCACCCCCACAGCGCCCGCGGCAGCTGCACGATGCAGAAGTAGCTAAACACAAGACAACTCAGCACCAGCCCCACGCCGATCAGCGGGCCCGGTTTGAGGCGCTCGGCCGCGGCGGGACTCAGCAACTTGGGCATCACCCAGTAGAGGCCGACCAGCATCGCGGCGGCTTGGATCGGGGTGAGGATTAGGCCCTCGACAACGGCGCCCAGTTTCACCAGCGCGACCGGCTTGAAGCCGAGCGTGTAAACGACCGTCATGCTCGCGATCAGGTAGAAGACGAGCCACGCCCGGCGGCGGGTGAGCGGCGACCAGCCGGCGACCAAGCTCGGCAGGCAGATCCGCGTGCAGTCGTCCAGCAGGTAGGGCCAGCCGGCGACCTGGGCCAGCTGGGTCGAGATCAGAGCGGCGGCGCCGCCGAACAGGAAGAGCGAGGCGCCGGACGAACCCCAGTCGTCGCCGAAGATCCGCGCGAGCGTGAGGCCGACCTCGGCGCCCTCCGGGGCGAGCTGCTGCACGCCGAGCACCTGCGCGCCGGCGATCAGGAAGCAGCAGGTCGCCCCCACGCCGACGACCAGCGCCGTGGTCGCGTCGAACGTCACGACGCGGCGCCAGCCGCGGAGGCGATCGACCTCGTCCTCGGTGAGTGAGCGGAGCCGCTGCTCGTCGGCGGGTTGACCCTGCCGGTCGCCGGCCGAGGCGCCGTAGCCCGCGCCCATGATCCAGTAGGTGTACCAGACCTGGCTGGCGAAGCCGCCGGCGCCCCAGCCGAGCAGCGGCAGGATCTCCGCCCAGGCGTTCGAGGAGACGCCCGCGGCGACCGCCCAGTCGGGCGTCGGCGGGACGCGGGGAAACAGGCCCGCGAAGAGCTCGCCCGCCGGGGGCAACACGCGGAGCGTGATGACGATCACGCCGAGCAGCGTGATCGAGATCAGCCCGCCCATCACGATCTTCAGCGGCTTGAATTCGCCGAACCAGGCGATCGCGACCGCGAGCAGCGTGACCGCCCAACCGGCGGCGTACGCGGGCAACGGCGTGATCACCGCGACGAACGCCCCAGCCGACGCGGCCAACGAACCGATCGCCAGGACCGACGCCAACAGCTGCGCGACCATCACGAACCAAACAACGGCGTTCTTCGGGCCGGGCAGGCGGCCGAGCAGGTCGATCATGCTCTCGCCCGTGGTGACGGTGTACCAGCCGCCGGCGAGGCCGATCACGTACTTGAGGAAGACCCCCACCACCACCGCCCACAGCACGCCCGTCCCGAGCACGGCGCCCGTCCGCGTGGCGAGGATCACCTCGCCCGAGCCGATGTACTCCGCGCACCAAACGATCGCGGGCCCCAGCGCGAAAATCAGGGCCAAACCGCGGGGGGGCGAAGCGATCGGGACGCGTTGGGATTCGGTCACGTGGCGCCGTCGTGTCTTGAGGAGGAATCCGTCGTGAGAAGACGGATCATCGTAAACGCCCGTGACACGAAAACGAAGCGGCGTCGATCCGGAGAGAACTCAATCGGCGTCGGCGGCCGGCGGTGCGGCGGGGGCGGCGCCTAACGCCATCGGGAAGACTCCCGCCCTACGCAGCCCAAGCGCGACCCAGGCCAGCACCCCGATGGCGACCGGCATGAACCAGGGCTCGTCGATCCGCACGTGCGAGGCGGTCGCGCCTCCCAAGTAGCCGGTCAGCAGGATCGCCCCGACGAACGAGGTCCGCGGGATCAGGAAGAGCAGCGTCACGAGGACCTCGACGTAACCGATCCGGGTCATCGTCTCGACCGCGTAGCCGAGTTTGGCGAACGCCTCCGCCTTGCCCTCCCACTCGGTCAGCTTGCTGGTGGCGCTCGGCCCCAGCAGCAACGCCGCGATCAACAGTGAGAGAATCCAACCGGCGATCTTCGATTTAGTCATCTCGTCAAGCTTTGGCTAGGGATTCAGGTGTTCAGGAGCCCGCCGGCGCCTCGCCGCCACGCAGCGCCGCCAGCTTCTGACGGAGCAGCAGGACTTGGCGTTCGAGCGCTTGCTGGTCGATGCGGACGCGTTCGAGGATCGTTTCGCTGGAGGAGCGGATCGTCTCGGCCGGCTTGCGGATGCGGTCGAGGCCCTCGGCCCGCTTCTCGATCTCGTTGATCGCGCGGTCGATCCCCTCGAAGTCGATCTCCTCGGCCGTGTCGCCCCGGTGCAGCTCGACGACGCACGCCCGGGCGATCTCGATCGCCGCCAGCAGGTAGGGGTCGGTCGCCTGATCCTCGGCGTCCCAGACGACGATCAGGTCGCTGCCGTAACGGGCGAGCGGCTTGAGGCCTTCGGGGGCCGTTTGGCGACTCCAAATGAAAACGCCGAAGTCCGACGCGCGGTTCTTGCGACCCGTCTCGAGCTCGTCGATCGCCTTGGTGACGGTGTAACCGCGGGCCTCCTTCGCCTCGAAGACGATGCTCGCGCCGGCGGCGGGCGACTCGGGGCCGAGGCGCAGGACGGCGTCGCCCACTTTGCAGTTCTTGATGCGGCCGGTCGTGGCGCCGGTCGGCTCGCACAGGTCGCCCCGCTGCTGCGCCTGATCGGCGAGGAACGAGCAGACCGCCTCTTCGAAGACGGCGCCGTGCTCCGGGCTGGCGGCGGCCGATTCGCGCTTCTGCACGAGCTTGGCGAGCGTCGTGCTCACCTCCTCCTGGAACTTGGCGTTCGACTCGACGTGCGCGCCGAGGATCGTCAGCAGCTCGCGCTTCAGCCGCGACAGACCCGACTCGTCGTTGTCGAGCGAGAACTCGCTGGTGATCGTCCGTTGCGCGCGATCGACGTTCTTCACCAGCCGGCTGAGGGCCGAGTTCTCCTCGTCGAGCGAGAACTCCTTGACGACCTCGTCGATCTTCTGACCGAGCCCCTTCTGCAAGTCGCCGTGCTTGCCGGAGAGCTCGTCGACCAACCGCCGCAGCGCGCTGTCGGGCACGTCGAGCGAGAACTCGCGGAGCACGTGGTCACGCTGGCGGGTGAGCTGGTCATCGACCGTCTTCTGCAAGCGGGCGAGCAGACCGGACGACTGCTCGGGGTCGAGCTGCCGCATCAGCGGGCTGTCGCGGCCGAGCTGGGTGGCGAGCAACCGCGCCAGCGGCGAGCCCTCGCCGTGCAGCTGCGTGCGGAGGAGCGAGGCGAGCTCGCCGTCGTCGCTCACGAGGCGTTCGACGCGCTCGCTGAGCCGGCCGCTCTCCGGGTCGAAGTACTCTTTCAGGACCATCGCGGTCCGCTCCTGCGAGGACTTCGCGTGGGCGTCGAGGGCCTCGCGGAGCTGGCCGACGAGTTGGTCGCCCACGTCTCGGACTTGCTCGGCGCCGGCGCGGTGGGTCGCCTGCTGCAGTGCGGCGACGCCAATCCGCAGCGCGTCGGCGGCGAAGGCGTCGCGGTCGCGCCCCTCGGGCACGGCGACCAGCGCTTCGATCACCGCCGGGTCGCGCACGTCGATCTCAACGCGCAGCACCGGCGGCGCCTCGCCGGGCGTCCAGGCGTAGGAGCCGTCGTCGAGCGCGGTGTCGTCGGCGTTGGGCCCTTCGGCGTTCGGGTGGGCCTCGTCCGCGTCGGGGACGAACGGGAAGGCGTGCTGCGAGGGGGGCATGGCGGCGCTCCGTCAGTGGCTATGCGTACAGCATCTACTATCACCATCCGGCGGCCGGGGGGCAACCTCTGGTGACCGTGAGCCCGAAGCTAATCGACCTTCTCACCCTTGAGCTGATAGATCGCCAGCGGGCGCTCGTCCGGACCGTAGAACTCCTCGACGCGGAACGCCCCCTCGACGGCGACCGGCCGGACCGAGAACTCGGTCGATTCTCCCTCGTGCATCTTCACGAGGATGCAGTCGTACAGCGCCGCCCCGGGTCCGAAGCAGCACTCCTGGTTGTCGCGGACCAGCACAAACTCTTTGATGCCCCGTTTGCGGGCGGTCGGCAGGATGTAACCGCGGATGCGGAGGCGGCGGCCGTCGAGTTCGCGGATCTTGTCGGTGAGCATCGAGCGCTCGAAATCGCCGTCGGGCTCGATGTCGAACTTGATGTCGTCGAACGTCTGGTCGATCAGCGGGAGGGACGCTTTGTTCGGCTTCGCTTCACCCTCAGTCGATGCGGCCTCTACCTCAGCCCCGGTCGAGCCGACCGGGGCGGGCGCCGTTGGTTGCTCGCACCCCGCGCAGCACGCGGCCCCGAACAGAACGAGGGAATCGACCCGAAGCTTCTCGACGATTGGCATCCTGCCTTCCCGGCGCGTCGGGGTCGTGCTCACGGCGTCACGTAGTCGGCGGAGAGCTTGTACGTGAGAGGCGTCTGGGCTTCCCGATTGCCCGGGGCGACCGTCAACACCCCGCCTACGCGGAAGAGTCCGTAATTGAAGTCGGTGGCCAAGCCGGGCCCGAGGTTGACCTGAACTTGGTCGAAGTACTTCACCTTCGAGATGTCGCCGAAACAACACTCGTTGTTATCGCGGACGAGCAAGAACTCCTTGAGGTTCTGCTTGAAGCTAATCGAACTGGGCCGGATGTAACCCTTGATGAAGACCCTCTCGCCCGACTGGACGTACTCCAGCACGTCTTTGGGGACCAACTCGCGATTGACCACCTCGTCCTCGTCGGGCTTCATCTCGATGAACGAGGTCCGGGCGTAGCCAGCGGGCACCTCGGTCGCGTAGACGAACGTGCCGTATCCCACGCCGGTCAGCAGGAAGAACACCGATAGCACGGCGCCCAGCTGGGCCAGTTGTTTGCCGGTGTACAGTTCGGGCGAGGTGTTGATTGCGCGGAGGGCGATCAACGACGCGATCAAGCCGGCCAGTGGGATCGGCGCCAGGGCGAACGTGTAATTGAGGTCCGCCCCGGAGGTGAACAGGACCGAAGCCGAGATCAGCCCGATCAGCAGCCCGAGCACGGCGTAGGTGTGCACCGAGCGGTAATCGAGCGCCTCCTCTTCGAGCAGGGCGTCGGTCTCGTCGGCGGGTGACATCGTTGAAGCGGACATCGGTTTCTTAAGGGCACAAAGCGGTACGCGAGAAGTGGAGCCGGGGTTCGCTGCACGGCGATCAGCCGACACCCCCCCGCAGAACCACCCAGAATAGTCCAACGAGCCCCACCGCCGAGAGCAAGGGCAGACCGATGAGCATCACTCGGCTTGGTGGTTGGACCGCGGGAGCCACTTTGGCCGGTTTTGACTGCGCCAGAGCGGGGCTCGCCGCCGCCGGCTTCGTCGCGGGGGGGGCCTCGGCGGCCGGTTCGTCGGCCGAGGGCTCGGGCGGGGATTCGGGGGATTCCATCGCCGCGAGTCCGTCGGCCCCGGCGTCGTCGGTCGGCAGAGCGCTGACGGCGTTCGCTCCGCCCGGCAGGGCAACGGCGGCGTCGATCTCCGGCAAGTCGCCCGCGTCACGTTTCGCCCGCGCTTGAGCCAAGAAGCCGAACGCTCGCAGGCTGCGGGCTCGCTTCACCGCCTCGGGGTCGAGCGGCTCGATGTCGGTGAGGACCTTGTTCGCCCTCTCGCCCAGTTCGCCTTCGTCCTCGGCGGCGACATCCAGGTAAGTGATGATCGGCTCGCGGACGTAGCGGACCGGGGCGGTCTCGTCCTCCTCGTCGAACGAGCGGTGGTACATCTCTCCGAGTCGTTCGAGAATCGTCCAGTCCTCCCAGCGGGCCAGATCAGGGATCACCTGGTCGGCGAAGTCGGGGTTGTCCAGCAGCAACCGGGCCGAGACGAGCAAGCGATCGAGCGGCACCAGCTCTTGCTGCTCCTCCGCGAGGAAACGGATCGCCTGCAGCGCGGCGTAAACGTGCGAGTAATCGGCGCCCGGGTCCTTGAGGAATCGATCATCGATCAGGTCGAGCGCCTCGGAGGCGTCTGCGTGTTTTCCGGCGAGCGTCAGGTAGCAGGCGATCAGGGCGTCGAGGCCGAGCTTCCGCTGGCGTTCGCCGAAGCGGACCAACTCGCCCGACAACGCCAACGCGGGCGAGCCGCCGCCCGCCATCGCCGCGGCGGAGCCCGCCTCGGCGGCGGGGCCGAGCACGCGGTTATCGGAGGTGAGCATGCCGCGCAACCGGTCGAGGTCTTCCGCCTCGCCGCAGACACCGAGCATGGTCAGGAACAGCCGCCGGCGGCTGGGGCTGACGCTGTAGTCCTCAACCCAGCCGCGGAGCTTCTCGCGGTCCATCCGCGGGCCGAGGTCGATCACCTCCTGGTAGGGCGCGCGGGCGAACTCGTCGTAGGCGTCCTGGCCGAGCAGGGGGTCTTCGTGCTCAAAGTAATCCTGGAAGAACGCGAGCCGGTCGGCGCCCTCGGCGGGCAGATCGAACAGCTTCGGCACGTACTCGGCGGCGACCTCCGTCAGCGGGAGCGGGATTGCCCATTCGGGGGGATTGCCGACGCCGCGGATCAGGTACTGGCGTCCGGTGTCGGGCTCGCCGAAGTAGATCGCCTCGATCTGCTCGACGCCTTCCACGAGGTCCTCGCCGAAGAGGACGCGCTCGACCGAGAAGCGGGCCGCCCCCGTGTCCGGATCGACAAACTGGTACGGCACGCCCGAGTCGGCCAGCTTGCGAGCCGCTTCGGAGGGGGTCGTGAGCCGAGCGAGGAGAGCGACCGACGAGTCGTTCATCTCCTCGGTGAGCGTGCGGCTCTCCGCGGCGCAGAACGGGCACGCCATCGCGGGCGACGCCACGATCGACAGCAACACGAGGGCGATGAGCTTGTGCATGATCGGCGGAAGGGCAGGGGGGGTCGGCGTCCGGTCTCTATTGTTTCCCAATCGGTTCCGGGAGCAACACGGCTGTGGCCTGCCTCAGAGCGATTTGGCGACGTCGGTCCGATAAGCCGAGACCGCCGGCAGCAGCCCCGCCAACGCCGCTAGCACCACCAAGGCGGGGATTACGGCCAACTCCAGCGGATCGAACTCCCAGAACGCCAGCCGCACGCCGGCCTGGAACTCGACATACGGCGCCGCCGCGGCGAGGAGCCCGTGCCCCAACAAGATGCCCAGCAGCCCCCCCGCGAGCGATAGCAGGATCGATTCGAAGAGCACGATCATCAGCACGGACATCCGGCTGGCGCCCAACGCCCGCATCACGGCGATGTCGTGCGAACGCTCGCTCATCGAGTTGTAAATGCTCACCAAGATGCCGATCGCCGCGACGATAATGATGAGGACCGTCAGGACGAGCAGGATGATCTGCATCGGGCCGACGATGCTGTCGAGCAGCTGGGTCACCACGCGCGCCGGCGCGACCGCCTGGGCGATGCGGTCTTGGTCCTTATTGATCTGCGTGGTGAGGATCGTGGGGCCCATCATGTTGTTGCTGAGCACCAGCACGGCAGAGACTTCTCTCTGCGCCTCGGGCAACGGCTCGATCGGCTCGCCCTCCTGATCGAACAGCTGTTCGGGGAAGATGGTGCCACGCGGCGAGTCGATTCGTGCCGGGCCGCTGGGGCCGGGCGCGTCGCGGCTCTCGGCGGTCTTCTCGGAGAGGGCGTGGCCCTCGCCGAGGTAGAAGCCCTCAAGGTTCACGAACACGGCCCGGTCGTTCGCCGTGCCGGTCGGCGCCAGGACGCCGGTGACGACAAACGCGTCGTGTTTATCGTCGCCCCCCGAGAGGCCGTGCGACGGGTTGATCATGTCGCCCACCTTCACGCCGGTTCGGGCGGCGACCATCGAACCGAGCACCGCCTCGAAGGCGTGGTCCGCACGGAAATTCTTTCCGTCGCTGAACGTGTAGCCGACCGGCTCGCCCTCGTCGTCGGAGCTGTAGCTGATCTTGTCGAACAGGTCGGGCGTCGTCGCGACGACTCGGTAGGTCCGCTCGCTCGTGCCGTCGGCGTTGGGCCGTGGGTCGAAGCTGTCGCCCAGGCAGTACGGCACGGCGACCTCCACCAGGCCGGCGTACTCGCCGTCGGTGAACTCGCGGTAGTAGTCGTACGGCACCAGGTAACGGAGCGTGCCGAGGTGGTACACCGTGCTGAGGACGAGCTGCAGGTCGCCCCCCTTGCCGCCGACGATCAGGTGGTAGCCCTCGGCGTCGCCGCGGAACTGCTTGACCGTGACCGAGTGGATCACGATCACGCCAACCATCACCGCCACGCCCAGCGCCATCGACAGCACCGTCAACGACGACGCCACGCCGCGTTGCCGCATGTTCTTCCAAGCGATCCGCCAGAGGCTCATGCCGCGCCTCCCTGCGGGGTGGCGACCACCCGGTTCACTTCTTCCAACTGTTCAACCCGATCGAATTGATCGGAGACCTCGTTCGAGTGAGTCACCAGGAGCATGGCGATCTGCTCGTCTTGGCAGACCTCGCGGAGCAAGTCGATCACCTGCTGCTGGTGTGCCGGGTCGACGTTCGCCGTCGGCTCATCGGCCAGCAGCAGGATCGGGCGGTTGGCCAACGCCCGGGCGACCGCGGTCCGTTGCTGCTCGCCGACGGAGAGGGCCTCCGGCTTGTGGTGGGTCCGATGGCTCAGTCCGACCCGGTCTAACAACGCCAGGGCGCGGTCGCGGTCGGGGCGTTGGCCCGTGAAGGTCATGCCGAGCAGCACGTTCTCGATCGCTGTGAAACCGGCCAGCAGATTGAACGTCTGGAACACGTAACCCAGGTGCCGGGCACGGAACCGGTCACGGGACGCTTCGGGCAGGTTCGTGAGGTCGACGCCCCGCAGGGTGATCGAGCCGCTATCGACCGTCGTCAGCCCGGCGATCGTGTTCAGCAGGGTCGACTTGCCGCACCCGCTGCGGCCGCGGATCACCACCTGCTCGCCCTGAACGACTTCGAGGTGCGGGATGTCGAGAATCGGCAGCGGATCGCTCCCCGGCTGCTCGTACGACTTGCGAACGTTCTCCAGCAGCAGCATGACGGGGGCGTGTCGGGAAGGTAGGGACCGGGTGCGGATTGCGAGGAGTATCCGCTAGCGAGGGCCGCGTCGCTAGCGTGCCCCGACGAATGCAGAAGCTACATCGAGCGTCTGTAAGCCTTACAAGTGCCGCGGGGCGAACCCCCGATTTATGGCTCCCGCAGGCCTTTGGTTCGGCGGTTTGGCCGAGAAAGTCGCACACTCGCCCGTTTGGCACGCCCCGTGCATTAGTACGCCAGCGGTAGAAGAGTTTGGCCCGTTCTGCGACGGGCCTTCCAAAAAGAGACATCCCGCCTCGATCCGGCCCGCAGCTCCCCATCCGGGCCGACCCACCATCTCTCCAAGGGCCGTCGAGTTTCCCGCAACTCGGCGGCCCCTTTTCATGCGCAGGGGCGCAACCGACTCACTCGTCGGCGCCCTCACTCGTCGGCGTCGTAGAGGAAGCGATCGACGCACGCCAACCCCCCCAGTGCGAGGGCAAAGCCGACCGAAGCGCCGGCGGCCTTCGCGGCGTCACGTAGCAGGTTGTAGTCCGGAGCGGAGTTGGTGGTCGCCATAAAAAGATAGAACCAGTACAGGGCGAGCCCCAACGAGGCCCAGGCCACAATCATCGCCACCCACGCCGCGGCTTCGATGGTTCTTTCAAACAGCCATGCCATGGTCTGGGTCTCCTCTTAGAAGGGTTTTCGACAAGCTCTTGATGGGCAAGACGGCCCGTCAGCATGATCTTGTCGACTCGCTACGACAAGCGACCCCACCCTATCGGATCGCAGAGTATGAATCGAGAACACGGTATCCGTTCTGCGCATGAAACCGCGGGGCTCTTCTCTTCCGTGAGTCGACTGCGTCCCCCCACGTCATATTCAAACTACATTCTGGAGACGTGGTCTCAACAACCTCGGCGACGGCGATGAGACGTTCTCGCTAACACAAGACGTCTAATCATGACGACGTGTCATGAGTTTCAAACGAGTCAAACTGGCGAACAAAAAACAGTTGTTTAGGGGTGGAGGTTTTGGTCGAGTTGTAGTCAAGTGATGATTGTGACCTAGATGGGGCAGGTTCCTATCCGTTCCTCCCAAATGCTAACTGGAGACCGATAACGTGGCGAAGAAGAAAGCTGGCGGGCCCAACAAGAGCCAAGCCATCCGCGACTACCTGAAGAACAAGCCTGACGCCGGCCCGACCGAGATCGTCAAGGAACTGAAGAAGAAGGGGATGACGCTCACCCCCGCGCTGGTCAGCAATGTGAAGGCCGCGATGCTCGGCAAGAAGCCCGGCAAGAAGAAGCGCCGTGGCAAGCCCGGCCCGAAGCCCGGCTCCAAGCGAGTCGCCAGCATCTCGGACAAGGTGAGCCTGTCGAGCCTCATCGAAGCCCGCGAATTCGTCGACAAGGTCGGCGGCGTCGATCAAGCCCAGGCCCTGCTCAAGGCGCTCGGAAAGCTCGGTTGATCTAACCGGCTAACGCACCGTATCGATCACGAGCCGCGTCTCCTTCGAGACGCGGCTCGTTTTTTATTACAGACGCCCGAACTTCGTCTCCCCGGGCTTCCGCGTTAGCGCGAAGTAAATCACGTAAACCCACGACAGGATGCCGGCGAGCACGCTCCAAAGGATCGAACGGTTCCTCTCCCAGGAGCAGACGACCGCGATCGCCGAGCCGAGCCCAATGCCCGTCTGGGTGACCGTTTCAGCAGCCGCGTGAGCAAGAAGCATCGGGCGCTCCGGGAGGGGGTTAGAAGAACCGCACCGTTAACGGATACCGCCAAACCACACCCTGGCTCGCCTTCACGGCGCCGATGATCGGAAAGACGATCGATAGCACCACGGTCAGAACCAGGAACGGGATGCCGACGAGCGCCACGCAAAGTATCCCGAAGAGGAGGTGGTAGAAGGTCGAGGCCACGATCCAGTTGGCCACATTCCGGCCGTGCGCGTCCATCTCGGGCATGCCGTCTTTCATCAGCTGCCAGATCATGATCGGCCCCACATAGCCGGCGAAGGGGACCAAGTGACCCAAAAAGAGCGACAGGTGCAGCAGCACCAGCCAGCTCCGATCGACCGCCTGTGTGTCGTGCGAGGCGTAGGCGTTTTCCGCGTTCATGCGTAATCCTCCCAAGGTTTACTGGCTCTTCGCCGGCAAACGGAGGATCTTGGCGAAATTCCGCCGAGGATCAGACCACCTGCTGCGGCAGGTTCACCCCGGGCGCCGGCAGCGACGCGAAGCCCATCAGGTACTCGTCGATCGCCCGAGCGGCGCCGCGGCCCTCGTTGATCGCCCACACCACGAGCGACTGCCCGCGACGGCAGTCCCCCGCCGCGAAGACCCCCTCGACGCTGGTCGTGAACTCACCGTGTTCCGCGGCGATGGTCTTCCAATTGCCACGCGGGTTCTGGGTCTCCAGGCCGAGCGACTCGACGAGCGACAGCTCGGGGCCGACGAACCCGGTCGACAGGAAGGCCAGGTCGGCGGGCCACACCTTCTCGCTGCCCGGCACCTCGCTGAACGGAGCGCCCCCTTCGACCGGCTTCGACCAATCGAGCTCGACACTCTTCACGCCCGTGAGCTTGCCGTTCTCGCCGACGTACTCCTTGAGCAGCGTCTGATACTTGCGCGGATCCTCACCGTTGGCGGCGATCATCTCGGCGTGCGAGTAATCGACCCGGTAAACCTGCGGCCACTGCGGCCAGGGGTTGTTGTCGCGACGTTCGTCCGGCGGCTGCGGGACGACCTCGAGGTTCACGATGCTCTTCGCGCCGTGGCGGAGCGACGTGCCGATGCAGTCGGCGCCCGTGTCGCCGCCGCCGATCACGACGACGTCCTTCCCTTCGGCCGACAGGTACGCCTTGTCGCCGAGCTTCGAGTCGAGCAGCGACTTCGTGTTGCGGGTGAGGAAGTCCATCGCGAAGTGGACGCCCTCCAGGTCGCGGCCCGGGGCGTTGCCGGTCGGGTCGAACGGCTTGGTGGCGCCGGTGGCGAGCAACACCGCGTCGAACTCATCGGCCAAGTGCTTGGGATCGATGAACTTCAGCGGGACCTTGCGCTCCTGCATGATGCCGGTCATGGTGCCCGCCTCGAACTCCTCCTCCTTGCCGACGTGGGCGCCCGTGACGAACTCGACCCCTTCGGCCGCGAGCTGATCGACACGACGCTGCACGGTCTCCTTCTCGAGCTTCATGTTGGGGATGCCGTACATGCACAGCCCGCCGATCCGGTCGGCCCGCTCGTACACGGTGACCGCGTGGCCGGCCCGGCGGAGCTGCTGAGCGGCGGCGAGGCCCGCGGGGCCAGAGCCGACGACGGCGACCCGCTTGCCGGTCTCGCTCTCGGGCGGTTGCGGCGTCACCCAGCCCTCGGCCCAGCCGCGGTCGATGATCGCGTTCTCGATGTTCTTGATCGTGACCGGCGGGTTGGTGATGCCCAGCACGCACGCCCCCTCGCACGGCGCGGGGCACGCCCGGCCGGTGAACTCGGGGAAGTTGTTCGTCTTGTGCAGCCGATCGAGCGCGTCGCGCCAGCGGCCTTGGTAGACGAGGTCGTTCCACTCGGGGATCAGGTTGTCGACCGGGCAGCCGGTGTCCGACTGGCAGAACGGCACCCCGCAGTCCATGCACCGCGCGCCCTGAGTCGTCAGGTGCTCCTCCTTGGGATCGGTGTAGATCTCCAAGAAGTCGCTGGCCCGCTTGAGCGGGTCGCGGTAGGGCACGGTCTCGCGCTGGAACTCTTTGAATCCGGTCGGTTTTCCCATCTTTCACTCTTCGCTTTTCGTGGCCTCGCGCAGAGACGCGGAGACGCAGAGGTTTCTATTTGGACCCGATGATTACTCGGGGGCGTTGTTGGCTAGGCGGACGATGCCTTCTTTCGTCAGGTTCGTATTGAAGTTGAGTAATAAACCAAGTGGGCATTCGGTTAGGCGGAGATAGGTTAAGAGCTGCTTGCTGTGAACGGGTTGCAGGGATTCGATGGACTTGATCTCAACGATAACCATGCTCTCAATCATCAGATCGAGTCGATACCCTTCATCAAAACGGATGCCCCGGTACTCGATCGGAACAACTTTCTGCCGTTCGACCACCAAGCCGCGTTCTCGCAACTCGTGAGCCAGCAGCACCTCGTAGACCGATTCGAGCAGCCCTGGACCTACCTCTCGGTGAACGGCGACAGCCGAGTCAATTACCTGGCCGCTCAACTCGTTTAGCAGTTTGACGTTGCCCATCCTTATCTCTGCCGCCTCCGCGTCTCTGCGCGAGACTTAGACTGTAACAGGCTCCCCAGCAGCTCTTGTTTTCTCCTCCAGGACGCGTTTGTAATCGGTCGGCATCACCTTCACGAACTCGCCCTGCACCTCGTCCCAGCGGTCGAGCGCGTCGCTCGCGATCGGGCTGCCGGTCAGGTCGGCGTGGCGGGCGATGAGCTCTTTCACCTCGGCGACGTCCTCCTCGGCGACCAGGTCCTCCAGCTCGACCATGCCCAGGTTGCAATCCAGCCGGAACGCGTCGCGGTCCGGGGCCCACACGTAGGCCACGCCGCCACTCATGCCCGAGGCGAAGTTCCGCCCCGTCGGGCCGAGGATCACGACGCGGCCGCCCGTCATGTACTCGCAGCCGTGGTCGCCGACGCCCTCAACGACCGCGTGCGCGCCCGAGTTGCGGACGCAGAAGCGTTCCGCGGCGCGGCCGCGGAAGAACGCCTCGCCCCGGGTGGCGCCGAACACGCAGACATTGCCGACGAGGATCTGATCCTCCGCCTTGAAGGTCGCGGACTTGTGCGGGTAGACGATCACGCGCCCGCCGCTCAGGCCCTTGCCGACGTAGTCGTTGGCGTCGCCCTCCAATTCGAGCGTCACCCCGTGCGCGAGGAACGCGCCGAAGCTCTGGCCGGCGTGGCCGTCGAACTTCAGGTGGATCGTGCCGTCCGGCAGACCCTCTTCGCCGTACCGCTTCGCGATCTCGTTGCTGAGGATCGTGCCGACGGTCCGGTCGGTGTTGACGATGGGCACCTCGGCGGTGACCTTCTCGCCCGACTCGAGCGCGGGCTTGGCGAGGTCGAGCAACCGGCGGATGTCGAGCGTCTTCTCCAGGCCGTGATCCTGAGCCTGCGTGCAGTAGCTGCCGGCGTCGTCGTACGGGCGCGGCCCGGGGCTGAGCAGCTGCGTCAGGTCGAGGCCGTCCGCCTTCCAGTGCTCGATCGCGGCGTTCGGGTCGAGCACGTCGATGCGGCCGACCATCTCGTCGATCGTCTTGAAGCCGAGCTCGGCCATCAGCTCACGGGCCTCCTCGGCGACCATGAACAGGTAGTTGACCACGTGCTCCGGCTTGCCGCTGAACTTCTTCCGCAGTTCGGGGTCCTGCGTCGCGATGCCGACCGGGCAGGTGTTGAGGTGGCACTTCCGCATCATGATGCACCCCAGCGTGATCAGCGGCGCCGTGCTGAAGCCGAACTCCTCGGCGCCCAGCAGCGCGGCGATGACGACGTCGCGACCCGTCTTCAGGCCGCCGTCCGTTTGCAGGACGACCCGGCTCCGCAGGTCGTTCGCCATGAGCGTCTGGTGCGTCTCGGCGATGCCGAGCTCCCAGGGCAGGCCGGCGTGCTTGATGCTCGTCAGCGGCGAAGCGCCCGTGCCGCCGCCGTCGCCGGAGATCAGCACGTGGTCCGCGTGCCCCTTCACCACGCCCGAGGCGATCGTGCCGACGCCCACCTCGGCGACCAGCTTCACGCTGACCCGCGCGGCGCGGTTCGCGTTCTTCAGGTCGTAGATGAGCTGCGCGAGGTCCTCGATCGAGTAGATGTCGTGGTGAGGCGGCGGGCTGATCAGGCCGACGCCCGGCGTCGAGTACCGGATCTTGGCGATGTTGTCGTCGACCTTGCGGCCCGGCAGCTCGCCCCCCTCGCCCGGCTTCGCGCCCTGCGAGATCTTGATCTGGATCTCGTCCGCGTTGGTCAGGTAGCTGATCGTCACGCCGAACCGCCCCGAGGCGACCTGCTTGATTGCGCTGCGGCGGCTGTCGCCGTTGGGCTCGGGAGTCCAGCGGTCGGGGTCCTCGCCCCCCTCGCCCGTGTTGCTCTTGCCGCCCAGGCGGTTCATGGCGACCGCGAGCGACTCGTGCGCTTCGGCCGAGATGCTGCCGAACGACATGGCGCCGGTGCAGAAGCGTTTGACGATCTCCTTGGTCGATTGGACCTCGTCGAGCGGGATCGGTCCGCCGTTGGAGTCCTTCTTGAAGTCGAGCAGGCCCCGCAGCTGGCAGCGGGTGCGGCTGTCGAAGTTGATGTGGTCGCTGAACCGTTTGTAGGCGTCCTTGTCGCCCGAGCGGGCGGCGACCTGGATGTCGGCGATCGACTTCGGGTCCCACATGTGGCGTTCGCCCTCGGCGCGCCAGTGGAACTCGCCCGGGTTGGGCAGCACCGGCAGCGACGTGACGCCGCGCTCGGGGAAGCCGAGCCCGTGGCGCCGAAGCGTCTCTTCGGCGAGGACGTTGAAGTCGACGCCCTGCACGCGGCTGGCGGTGCCGGTGAAGCTCATGTCGATGACCTCGTCCCGTAGGCCGAGCGCCTCGAAGATCTGCGCGCCCTTGTAGCTCTGCAGCGTGGAGATGCCCATCTTGGCCATCACCTTGAGCATCCCCTTCGCGACGCCCGTCCGGTACTTCTTGACCAGACGGTAGTCGGCCTCGGTGACCGGGTCGTGGGCTTCGCCGTTGGCGACCGCATCGACCGCTGGGTGGTCCTTGCCCTCGCCCGCCTCGGCGGCGGTGACTTGCTCTTCGGCGCCGTCGATCAGGCCGTCGCGGCGGGCTTGCCAGAGCGCTTCGAAGGCGAGGTACGGGTTGATGGCGTCGGCGCCGTAACCGATCAGCAGGCAGTGGTGGTGCACCTCGCGGGCCTCGCCCGTCTCGACGAGGAGGCCGACACGGGTTCGCTTGCTGGCCTTCACCAGGTGCTGGTGCACCGCGCCGGCGGCGAGCAGCATCGGCACGGCGACCTGGTCGGCGCCCACGGCGCGGTCGGAGAGCAGCAAGATCGTCTTGCCCGCATCGACCGCGGCCTCCGCCTCTTGGCAGATGCGATCGAGCGCGGGGCGCATCCCCTCGGCGCCCTCGCTCCGCGCCCACGTGGTGTCGATCGACTGGGTGCTCCAGCCGGGCTTCTTCATGTGCAGGATCGCGGCGAGCTGCTCGTTGGAGAGGATCGGGTGCGGCAGGCGGAGACGCTCGGCGTGCTTCTCGCTGGTCTCCAGCAGGTTCTGCTCGGGGCCGACGTAGCACTCCAGCGACATGATCACCTCTTCCCGGATCGAGTCGATCGCCGGGTTGGTGACCTGAGCGAACAGCTGCTTGAAGTAGTCGTACAGCAGACGCGGCTTGTCGCTCAGCACCGCGAGGCAGCTGTCGTTCCCCATGCTGCCGATCGGGTCCTTCTCGACCTTGATGAGCGGCAGCAGCAAGAACTTCATCGTCTCGACCGTGTAGCCGAACGCCTGCATGCGCGGCAGCAGCGACGCCGAGTCGAAGCCGTGCGGCTCGAGCTCCGGGTGGAGATCGTTGAGCTCGATCCGGTTCTCCTTGATCCACTCGCCGTAAGGCTTGCGCGAGGCGAAATCCTCTTTGAGCTCCTCGTCCGGGATGAGGCGGCCCTGTTCGAAGTCGACCAGGAACATCTTGCCCGGCTGCAAGCGGCCCTTCAGCTTCACGTTGTCCGGCGCGACATCCACGACGCCCACCTCGCTCGCCATGATGACGCGGCCGTCGTGCGTGACGTAGTAGCGGCTGGGCCGCAGGCCGTTGCGGTCGAGCGTGGCGCCGATGTACTTGCCGTCGGTGAAGACGATCGACGCCGGGCCGTCCCACGGCTCCATGAGGGCCGAGTGGTACTCGTAGAAGGCCCGCTTCGACTGGCTCATCGTCGCGTGGTTCTGCCAAGCCTCCGGGACCATCATCATGACCGAGCCCTGCAGGCTGCGGCCGCTCATGAGGAGGAACTCCAAGGCGTTGTCGAAGGTGCCCGAGTCGCTGCAATCGGGCTCGACGATCGGGAAGAGCTTGCCCAAATCGTCGCCGAACAGATCGCTCTCCAGAACGCCCTGCCGGGCGAACATCCAGTTCGCGTTGCCCTTCACGGTGTTGATCTCACCGTTGTGGCTCATGAACCGGAGCGGCTGGGCGCGGTCCCAGCTCGGGAACGTGTTGGTCGCGAACCGCGAGTGCACCATCGCCAGGTGCGACTCGAAGGTCGGGTCCTTCAGGTCCGGGTAGTACTTGTAGAGCTGCTCGGTCGTGAGCATCCCCTTGTAGATGATGACCTTCGTGCTCAGCGAGCAGATGTAGAAGACCTGGCGTTCTTCGAGCGACTCGTCCCGACGGAGCTGGTTGCTCGCCCGCTTGCGGATCATGTAGACCTTGCGCTCAAAGGCCTCGCCCTCGCAGTCGTCGGCCGCCTCGATAACGAGCTGCTCAATCACCGGCTCGGCGTTGCGCGCGGTTGGGCCCAGGTCCGCCAGCTCGGTGGCGACCGGCGTGGGGCGCCAGCCGACCAGGCGCTGGCCCTCTTCCGCGACGATCTTCTCGACGGTCGCCTTGCACTTGGCGCGCTCGCCCTCGTCCTGCGGGAGGAAGACGTTGCCCACGGCGAAGCGGCCCGCCTCGGGGAGCTCGACGCCCAGGTCCTCTTTCACCGCTGCGCGGAGGAAACGGTGCGGCAGCGCGGTCATGATGCCCGAGCCGTCGCCCGTGTTCTCTTCGCAGCCGCAGGCTCCACGGTGGTCCATGCGGCGGAGCAAGTCCTCCGAGTCGACCACGATCTGGTGGCTCGCCACGCCCTTCACGTTGGCGATGAAGCCGACGCCGCAGTTGTCGCGTTCCTGCGCGGGGTCGTAGAGGCCCTGCTTGGGGGGGAGGTGCAGAAGGGGTTTCTTGTTCGCCATCGTGTCGCCGCTTGCAAAGGTTCGCCCCACCGTCTTGTGGGAGCGTTGGTTCAGTCGTCGGTTGTCGCTTTGAATCGGATCTGCGGGAGAAGGGCTCGGGGCCGTCGGTCTGCCGCGGATGAGTTGGCGGGGGGTGAGGCTCGCCGCCGCGCGCGTCACACGGCCGCCGGCTTAGCCGCGCCGCCGCCCGCCGTGGCCCGCGCGAGCGGGCGTTCGGGGGGGTCGTCCGCGTGGCGTTTGAGCAGTTCGAGGAAGTGCTCGGCCGCAACCGAAAGGTCCTCGCCCCGCCGATGGATCACGCCCAACGGCCGGACGAAGGTCTCGGGCTGGCCCGCCTCGTCAACGAGGTTGACCCGCACGAGTGTGCCGGAGATCGTCTCGGTAGCGAACACGGGCGCCGGCAGCAGGCCGACGCCGTCGTCCACTTCGATAGCGCGCTTAACCGATTCAAGGTTGTCGAACTCGACCGCCACGGTCACTTCGATCCGGTGCGCCGCGAGCCAACGATCGACCTCGTCCCGTACCCGCAGTCCGGTCTGGGTCATCACCATCGGCAGGCCAGCAAGGGCTTCGACCGTGACGCCCCCGCGTCCGGCGAGCGGGTGGCCGGCGGCCACCGCCAGGGCAAAGGGCTCGTCGCGCCAGGGGATGGCGGTGAACTGCTTGCCCGACTCGGGGTAGCTGGTCACGCCTAAATCGACCTCGCCCGCCAGCACCGTCTCATCGACCTGCTGCGGGTGCATGTACTCGACTTGTAGATCGACCCCGGGCTGCTCCTCTCGGAACTCCTCGACCACGCGGTGCATCTGCCCGAGACCGGCCGAGTAGATGGCGCCGACACGCAACCGCCCGCCGGGCGACTCGTGCTTCTGGCGGACCAGGTGCTCGAGTTCCTCGTAGCGGTGCACCAGATCGTGGCACCCCTCGAAGTAAAGCCGCCCCGCCTCGGTGACAACGAAGGGCCGCTTCGATCGATCGATCAGCTGCGCCCCAAGGCGGTCTTCCAACTGATGGACGAGTTGGCTCGCGCTGGGCTGCGACACGCCATTCAACTCGGCCGCTTTCGAGAAGCTGCCGAGCCGGATGATGTCGCAGAAGACTTTGAGCGATTTGAGCTGCATCGGAGGGGTCGTCTTAGGCCGGGATCGCCGGGGCCGCTGGCGACGCCGCCAGGGCTCCGTAACGATTACTCGGGCCAATAGACACGCCTCGCAGCATTGGCCAGAGCAAAGTGAGCCTAATCCCGCCCCCGCCATGGCGTCAACGGCCCAAAGGGGCCAGCACGCCCCGCGTGGACCTAAACCAATTCCCTGCAATGCCTTACGACCGACGCAAAGAAGCGAGAACGCCGTGCGCTCTCGCCGGTCGTGCTAGCGGCCGGGGAGTTTATCGAACTCGTAGGCGTGCCCCCGGTCTCGGAGGACCTCCGCCTTCTCGATGACGTCGGGTTGCGGGCCGTTCTTGCCCGGATCGATCACTTGGATGTCCCCGATGACGTCGAAGCCCTCCACGACACGTCCGAACGCCGTGTGGCGGCCGTCGAGGAAGTCGGTCGGTACGAAGCACAGGAAGAACTGCGAACCGCCCGTGTCTTTGCCGGCGTGAGCCATGCTGAGGGTGCCGCGGAAGTGGCCGCGGGCGTCGGGCTTCTCACATTCGCACGCGATCGAGTAGCCCGGCCCGCCCGATCCGCTGCCGGTGGGGTCGCCCCCCTGAGCCATGAATCGGGGCAGCACCCGATGGAAGACGACCCCCTCGTAGAAGCCCTTCTTTACCAGCGACAAGAAATTCGCGGTCGCGATCGGTGCCTGGTCCTCGAACAGCTCGATGACAACGTCTCCCTTGTTGAGCTTCAGCTTCACACGCGGGTTGTTGTCGGCGGCCGCTTCGGCTTCGCGGACCTTTTGCTCCTTCTCCCAGCGAGCGCGGTAACGCGCCCGATCCTCGATGAACCGCAGCGCGGTGGCGAAGGTCTCTTGGGCGGCTTCGTCCCCGCCCGGCCCGGCCCGCAAGGCGCCGCTCTTCTCGGCGAGGGCGGCGAACTTGTCAGCCAGGTCGAAGTCGTTCACGCAGATCGCCGCCAACGCACCCCAGACCGGCAGCTCCGCCTTGTCGTGACCGCCGTCGACGAGCGCTTCGAGGATCGGCACAGCGGTCTCGTACTGGTCTCCACCGCCCCCTTCCCCGCGTCCGACCGCCTGGTGCTCGGCGACCGAGAGCAGCAGGTCGGTCACCTCCTTGTCGCTCATGGGGGCGGCTTTGAAGGCTTCGAGGGCGGCGTCAACCATAGCGTTCACCTTGATCTTGGCTTCGGCCACCACGGGCTTCAGCTGTTCGTTGATAGTTTCTTGTTCCGTTTTATCCCCGGTCGCTTGGTAGGCGGCCCACAGGCTCTCGATCTCGCGGACCTGGTCCTTGTAGGCCTCGAGGGCGGCCAAATAGGCGGCCTTCTCGGGCGTGGCCGGCGCCGCCGGGGCCGCCGCTTCTTGGGCCGACAGGGGGACGGCGACCGCCGTCACGCTAGCAAGGACCAACCAACCGATGAAGCGTCTCATGGCGTTCCGATCTTCTGAGCTGGGGAGAGGGGCAAGCCTAAGCACAGGGAGTTCTCGGGGCCCCGCAACTCGTGCCGCGGCGGCCCGCCAAGTACGATACGCGGCTCAGACCGAACGGGGAACCGAGGGCGAAGCCGGATGGCCAAGAAGCGAAAGCAGAGCGACACCCCCGCCGAGGCGGTCGATCTGCGGATCATCGGCGGCCGCTACCGCGGGGCCAAGCTGACCAGCGAGCCCCTCCTGCAGACCACCGGCCGCACCGCCGGCGAACGGGTCACGCGCCCCATGAAGCACCGCGTCCGCGAGGCGATCTTCAACCTCGTCGGCCTCGACGCGGCGGGCAAGCACGCGATCGACGTCTTCGCCGGCACCGGGGCCTTGGGGCTCGAGGCGATCAGCCGCGGCGCCGAGAGCGCGACCCTCATCGAACGCCACGTGCCGACCGCCACCGTCGTCAAGCAGAACGTCGCCGCGATGGAGGTCCAAGATCGGTGCGAAGTGCTCGTAACCAGCGCCTTCGTTTGGCGACAACGGGACGTGGCCAGCGGGACGTGGCCGGCTCGTGAACCGCAGGCGACGCGGCCCTGGCTCGTGTTCATCTCGCCCCCCTACGCGTTCTTCATCGAACGCCAGGAAGAGATGCTCACCCTCATCCAAACCCTGCACGACGCCGCCCCCACGGGCAGCGTGCTGGTCATTGAGGCGGACGATCGCTTCGACTTCTCCTTGTTGCCCGGCCAAGTCAAGCAGCACCGCAGCGAGACCGGCTGGGACGTGCGCGAGTACCACCCCGCCGTCGTGGGGGTGCTCCGGATCGACCCCACGGACTCCTCATCATGAACCCGCTCCCCCGACTCCTCTTTCTGATCGCCATGGCTTCGACCAGCACACACGCCGGCGGAGAACCGAACGTCAGCCGCTACCACCTGCTAACCGGCGAAGCGGCGGAGGCGGGCGACGAGGGTGGCGCCACTTACGAACAACGGGGCGACGCGCAGCGCTCCAGCCGGTGGGCGACCGGCGTGACCGACCCGATCGTGACCGTCTACCGCCCCGAGGCGGATCTCGGTAGCCGCGCGGCGGTGATTGTCTTCCCCGGCGGGGGCTACTCCGGCCTGGCGATCGATAAGGAGGGGCACTTCGTCGCCCGCTGGTTGGCCGAACGCGGCCTCGTCGGCGTGTTGGTCCCCTACCGTTGCGGTGGCGGGGAGCATCAGCACCCCGTGCCCCAGGCAGACGCGGCCCGGGCGGTGCGTTGGGTCCGCGCCAACGCCCGGCGTTTCGACATCGATCCCGAGAGGGTCGGCGTGCTTGGCTTCTCGGCCGGTGGGCACTTGGCGGCGAGCACGGCGACCCTGCACGGCTCCACGACCCCGAAGGAGACCGACCCCGCGCTCGCGGCGTTCTCCGCCCGGCCCGACTTCGCCGTGCTGGTCTACCCGGCCATCAGCTTCCGCGACGACGTGGGCCACCGCGGGTCGCGGACCAACCTGATCGGCAAGGACCCGGGCGAGGAAGAGATCGCCCTGCTCTCGACCGACGAACAAGTCACCGCCGACACCCCGCCGACGCTGCTGATCCACGCCATCGACGACCCGGGCGTGCCGGTCGAGAACAGCCAGCGTTTCTACGACGCCTGCCGGCGGCACGGCGTGCCGGTCGAGATGCACCTTTACGAGACGGGCGGGCACGGCTTCGGCATGTGGGCGCCGGCGGGCTCGGTCACGCGGTGGCCCGCGGCGCTCGAGGCGTGGCTCGTCGGTCGCGGGCTGGCCGAAACGCGTTAGCTCGCCAGCGCCATCCCGTTCGGGACCCACTTGGTCTCGGCGAACGCCTGCTCGATCAACGCGGTCCCGACCTGGTCGACCCCCTGCCCGGCGCCGGCCAGCAGCGCAAAGTCCGCCAGGCGGGCGACGTGCCGCGGCACACCCCGCGTCAGCTCGTGCAGCAGCTCGAGCGCCGGGTCGGTGAAGACCGGCTCGAAGCGGCCGGCGTCGACCAGCGCGGTCTGCACGTAGCCGATCGTGTCGTCGAGCGTCCACGGCGCCAAGTCGATCCGCAGGTCGATTAGGTGCAGGAGCGGCGTGCTGAGGCGCTCGAGCGATTCGGGCGAGGTGGTCAGCAGCAGCGTCCACCGCGCGTCGGGGTCGGCTTCGAGCCGGGCCAGCCGTACGAGTTGCTGCTGTGAGTCGGGGCCAAGCTCTTCGACGTCGTCGATCAACAGCAACGTGGTCCGCTGCTGCCAACGGTTCTCGGCGAGCGTGTCCTCGATCCGCCTCCACAGCCGCATCTGGCAGTCGGCCGCGTCCGGAGCGGCGTCGAGGCCCTCGGCGACCCGGAACAGCAGCTCGCGGGCGGTGAGGCCGACGACGTCGAGCATCACGGTTTGTACGCCCTGCCGGCGTTGCTCGGCGGCGATCGCCGCGGCGGCGGTCGTCTTGCCCCAGCCCCGGCCGCCCAGCAGCACGCCCACCCGGCGGCGTTGGCCCACCAGGTAGTCCGCCCGCGCGGTCGCCTCGGCGAGCGGGCGGGTCGGGTACGGCTCGCGGCCATCGCCCGCGGCGCCGGCGCCGAACGAACGGGTCGAGAAGGGCGATTCCTCGAAGCCCCAGTGCTGAAGATACATAGCGTGCCAGCGGTGAAAGCGTTGCAAGTGCGGCGGTGGAGGGGCGAGGGGTCGCCCACAACGGCATAATCGGTTCACTTGGTTCACCGACTTGATGGCGCCTCGCCATCCTTCCTCCGAACGCCCCCGAACGCCGTGTCCCATCGGTTCTTCAGCGAAACCCGGCTCGATTTCGACCCTGATAGCCCCGCCCCCGCGCGGCTGACCGACGCCGAGGCGCACCATTTCCTGCACGTGATGCGGGGGAGCGTGGGCGATCGGGTCACGTTGTTCGATGGCTCGGGGCGCGAGTTCGAGGCCGAGGCGACCGAGACCTCACGCCGGGAAGTGACGCTCGCCCTGCGGTCGTGCGCCGAGGTCGATCGCGAGCCGGCGGTCGGGCTGACGCTCGGCGTCGCGCTGCCGAAGGGGGACCGCCAGAAAGTGCTGGTCGAGAAACTCACCGAGCTGGGCGTCGCGAGGCTCGTCCCGTTAACCACCGAGCGGAGCGTCGTCGCGCCGAAGGCGTCCGGCCTCGACAAGCTCCGCCGCGCCGTGATCGAGGCGTCGAAGCAGTGCGGTCGGAACCGGCTGATGGCGATCGATGAACCGGCGGCTCTGACGCGGTTCCTCGAAACGGCCGAGGCGGACGCGCGCTGGATCGCGCACCCTTACTCCGGATCCCAACCTGAGGCGATAGCCACCGGCTCCTGCACCATCGCCGTCGGACCCGAGGGGGGTTTCACCGAGCCGGAAGTCGCGGCGGCAGCCGCAACCGGCTGGGCGGGGGTCGCGCTCGGCAAGAGCCTCCTGCGGATCGAGACGGCGGCGATCGCGTTGGCGGCGTTGGTGACCTGCGGCGACCGCTAGGCGAAGAGCGTGACGCCGGCCATGCGTTGCTCGTGGTCGAGCAGCCAACTCTTGCGGTCGAGACCTCCGCCATAGCCACCGAGCGCCCCGCCCGTCCGCACGACACGGTGGCAGGGGACGAGGATCGAGATCGGGTTAGCGCCATTCGCGGCGCCCACGGCGCGGGTGGCGGCCGGGTCGCCCAACGCACGGGCGATCTGTCCGTATGAGCGGGTCTCGCCTGGCGGGATCTTGAGCAGCTCCGCCCACACGCTCTGCTGAAAAGGCGTGCCCATCAACTCAAGTGGAATCGAAAACCCCTGGCGTTTCCCCGCGAAAAACTCGGCGAGCTGCTCCGCGGTCTGATCGATTGCCACCGACGACCCGGCGCACGGCCCGAGCCCCATCCGCTCGCCAACCCGGCGGAGCTGGCGCTCCGCCCGCGATTCCTCGGCGTACTCGACGAGGCAAAGCGATCGGCCCACTGCCCCGAGGAGCAGCGGGCCGATCGGTGAGTCGAGGCGCGACGTGACGAGGCGATCGCTGCGGTCAGTCACTCTTTGACTTCCTTGATGCGGATGTTGCGCCAGCGGATCTGCTTGCCCGCTTGCGCCTTCGTAGCGATGTTGTGGACCTGCAAAGCGATGAATCCGGTGGACGTCATGCCGTCCGTGAAGTCGGCGGCGGGCACGCCGTTGATAAAGGTCTTGATCGTGTCGCCGATCGCCTCGATGCGGTAGTGGTTCCACCCGTTGCGATCGAAAGCGGCGCGGGCGTCGGCGTGCTCATCGCCTTCGAGGTTGAAGATCCACCCGCGGCGGGCCTCGTCGTATACGCCGGCCGACCAGGCGCGGTCGGAGGGATCGATCTCGCATTGGTAACCGTGTACCCGTCCGGCGTTGATCTTCTTGGTCGACCCATCGGGCAGTTCGATCTCCTGCTCCCGGTCGTTGCAGAGGCTGCGGAACTGCACGCCCGAGTTGAGCAGCGGGTGGACCTTCACCTCGAACTCGAGGATGAAGTCGGCGTAGTCTCGGTCCGTGCAGAGGAACGAGTTGGGCGTCCCCTGCACGCTGGTCCCAACGACCTGCGCGCCGCCGACCGCCCCCGGGGCGACCGTGTAAACGGCTTCCCCGCCACGCTGCACCCAGCCATCGAGGGACTCGCCGTCGAACAGCGGTCGGAACTCGGCGTGGTGATCGGCGAGCAGGGGCGAAGCGGTGAGGGCGACGATGAGCGACAGAACGCGGAGCATTGCTGGGCTTCCCGGAGTGTGCGTGCGACGAGTTTCGCATTGTACACAGCTCAGCCGGGCGAATCAGGGAGTTCCCCGCCCTACAGCTTCCAGATCAGCATCGCCGAGTAGTTCAAGTTGTGCGGCTCCGCGCCCTGCGGATCGCTGTCGTAGCGGTCGGTCGCGGCGAGTTTCAGGCTCATGTTCGAGGGCTCGTGCAGCTCGAACTCGAAGCCGATATCGCCCAGCACACGGTAATTGCTGAAATCCTCCCACTCCGGGAAGCAATCGATCTTCGCGTAGAACTTCTTGTTCGTCGACCACTCCAGCTCGTAGTTCACGCCGAAGCTCGCCTCCGCGACCCAGCGGTCGCGGGCCGGCGCGCCGAACTCACGCGAGGCGCCCGTACCGATGCTCGTCGTCAGGCGAGTCCAATCCTCGTCGATCCACTGGTAGCCGAAACCGGTGTTCGCATTGAAGTTGAAGTCGAACGCCTGGAACTCGTCGTAGAACGTCTGGCTCATGATGAACAGCGTCCACGGCGAGTCGTCGAACAACCAGTCGTAGCGCAGGTCCAAGAGCGCGTTGCTCTGCACCTCGATCCCTTCGCTCTTGGTCTTGTTGTAGTAGATCGACCCATCGAACTTGTAGTCGTCCGCCTTCCGTTTGATGTAACCGCCCGTGCGGAAGCTGAGCGACTCGCTCGTGCCGCTCGCGCCGTTGAGACCGAATTCGATCCCCGAATCCCAGGGCGAGGGGCCGAACCACGACAACGGGTAATACCACCGCACGGTGGGCGCCTCTTCCGCGGCCGCATCGAGCAACGGCGTCGCCGACTCGGCGGGCGCGGCTGGAACGGCCTCGGCGGCCGGCGCGGGAGCTGGGACCGGGACGGGAACAGATTCGGCCGGCGGGGCCGTTGCCGCGACCGGTTCGATCACCGCGGCCGCTTCCGCAGGATTGGGCGGGAGCAACTCCGCGTAGCTCGACGGGATCGGCGGAGCCTCGAAGACGGGCGTCCCGGGCTGGGCTTCGGCGGGGCTCGCAAGCATCGCCAGCAGAGCCAGCCCGGCGTACGGAGAGAATCTTCGTTGAAGGAGCATATCTAGCGCGCAGTATCAGATCGTGCCCCCCCGTGGACACGCAATTACTGGTTCTGACCGTCCCCGGCAAGTGAGATCGGTGGCGTCAGAAGAGCCGGGTGAAGAGCCGCGAGATGTCGTTCGTCGTCACGTAGAGCATCAGACCCAGCAGCAAGAAGAGCCCGACCATCTGCAGGGCGATCATCACCCGCTCGTTGACCGGGCGGCCCGTGATTCCCTCGTAAAGCAAGAACACCATGTGGCCCCCGTCGAGCACGGGGATCGGCAGGAAGTTGAGGACCGCCAGGTTCGCGCTGAGCATCACGAGGAACATCAGCAAGGAGCCAAATCCTGCGTTGGCCGCCGCACCGGCCCCCTGGGCGATGGCGATCGGCCCGCCCGCGCCCGACGCGGAGACTTGGCCGCTGCCGAGCCCCTGCAGGAATCGCAGCACGGTCGTCAGGTTGCGAGTGACACTGTCCCAAGCGAGCTGGGTCTGCTCGGCCATCGAGCCCGCGATGCCCAGCCGCTCAAGCGGCTGGATCGAGACACCCCGCGCCGGCGTGTAGGCGTCGGCGACCGCGGCGGGCTTCAGCTCGATCGTGTGCGTCGGGTCGCCGCCCGACGCCTCGGCGCCCGGCTTGGCCGAGCGGACCAACAACAGCTCGACCACGAAGTCGGGCGAGCGGTCCTGCACCGAGTCCAACAGAGCGGACCAGTTCTTCGCCTCGGCGTCGAAATCGATCTCGATCGTCTTGCTCAGCTTCTCGTTGGGGTTCTCCGAACGGAGCGTCGCCTTCAGGATGCGGTCGCCCACCTTCAGATCGGCGGAGGCCGCGGCGCTGCCGCCGATGATCGCGTCGACGATCGACGCAACTTCGCAGGCGACGCCCAACGTGTCGTACGCCTTCGGGGCGATGACCAAGTTGGTGGTGCGCCAATCGACAACGCGTGGCGTGACGGCGAGGTCGAGCGTCTCCTCACCGCGCTCGACGCGGAGGGTCGCCTCTTCGCCCCGCTCGGCGACCGCGGCCAGGCGGGATTCGAGCAGCACCGGGTCGATCGCCTCCTCGCCCTCCGGGGCGACGCCGATAGCGACCCCGTCCACGGCCAGGATCCGATCGCCGGCCTTCAGGCCAGCCGCCGCCGCGGGAGAGTCGGCGGCTACTGACACAATCGGTCCCAGACGGGGCACAATGCCGAGGCGTTCCATCGCGTTCGGGCCGACAGTGAAACTCACCCGCTCACCCCCCTCGAGGTCGCCGTACGGGTCGTCCTTCGGGGGCTTGCCGCCGCGGACCACCGTGTACTCGAGCGGCTCGTCCATCCGGGTCTGCAGGACCGCGGCGAGGTCGGCGTAGGAGTCGATCGAACGGGCGCCGATCGCCACGATCTGGTCGCCGTCGTGGAAGCCGGCGTCGCCCAGTTCGGCCGCGGGCGTGAAGGGGATGACGGCGTCCTTCGCCGCGACGAACGGCCGCGTCGAGGGGAGCACGCCGATCTGTGGCATCTTGCCCGTCTTGCGGGGCTTGAGCACGAGATCGCGGGTCGTGCCGTTGGCCGATTGGATGACGCAGTCGACCCCTTTGCTGACATCGCCGAGGACGACCTCCTCGGTCAGCTCTTGATAGCTCGGGTTCTCGATCTCGTTGACGCGGGTGAAGCGGTCGCCCGTCTTCAAACCGGCCTCCCAGGCGGGCGCGCCGGGCAACACGCCGCCGACGACGGCCGGCGACTCCGGCACGCCGACGCCGAAGGCGATCCAGGCCATGATGCCGGCAAAGATGATGTTCATGATCACGCCCGCGGAGATGATCGCCATCCGTTGCGGGACGCTCTTCGCCAGGTAACTCCGCTTGTCGATCCAGATCTTGCTGCCGTCCGGCGCGGTGACCTCCTTCGCGTCGGGCGAGCCCTCGAGGGCGCGGGAACGCTCCATCTCTTCGGCGATGTTCGCGACGTTGTCGTCCTGGCCGAACATCTTCACGTAGCCGCCCAACGGCAGCGCACCGATGCCGTACTCGGTCTCGCCCCACTTGCGGCTGATCTTCAGACCGCCGATGTCGAACCCGACAAAAAACTTGTCGCACCGCACGCCGCACGCTTTGGCGACGAGGAAGTGGCCCAATTCGTGAACGAAGATCACGAAGCCCAGGCCGAGGGCGACTTGCAGGATCGCGGAGAGGGTTTGCATCGAGGGAGTTATTCAGGCTAGAGGGGTGAGGGTCGCGGGGGCGAGCCTTCGGCGGGGGTGAAAACCCGCGCCTCGACGCTCGCCCGCAGGGCGCTACGCGCACACCCAGGTGTGGATTTCTTCGCGTGCCCAGCGGTCGATCTCTTCGATCCGCTCGAGCGTCGGGTCGGGGTCGTAGTCGTGCGCTTCGAGGATGCTGCGGCAGGCGGGGACGATCTCGGTGAAGTGCAGCTCGCCGTCGAGGAACGACTGCACGGCCGCCTCGTTGGCGGCGTTGAGCACCGCGCCGCTCGTCCCGCCGCTGCGGGCGCACTCGAAGCCGAGTTCGAGCGCCGGGAAGCGATCGAAGTCGGCCGGCTCGAAACGCAGGTCGTGAACGCGGGTCCAGTCGATCCGCTCGGCGGGGCCGGGCAGGCGTTGGGGGTGGTTCAGGGCGTGCTGGATCGGCAGCTTCATGTCGGGCGGTCCGAGCTGCGCGACGACCGAGCCATCGACAAACTCGACCATCGAGTGGATCACCGACTGGGGATGGATGACCACACGGATGCGATCGGCCGGCGCGTCGAACAGCCACCGCGCTTCGATGACCTCGAGCGCCTTGTTCATCATCGTGGCCGAGTCGATCGTGATCTTCGGCCCCATGTCCCACGTCGGGTGGGCGAGGGCTTCATCGACGGTCACCTGGGCGAGCTGCTCACGGGGCCACGTGCGGAACGGCCCGCCGCTGGCGGTCAGCACGATCCGTTCGACCTCTTTGCGTTGACCGCACGCCAACGACTGGAAGACCGCGTTGTGTTCGCTATCGACCGGCAGCAGCCGGGGCGGGGCGGCGGGGTCCGCCACGCGGGCCTCGTCGAGCATCCGGCGGACGATCGGGCCGGCGGTGACGAGCGTCTCCTTGTTGGCGAGGGCGACCGTCTTGCCGGCGCGGAGCGCGGCGATCGTGCTCCGCACGCCCGCGGCGCCGACGATGGCGGCCAGCACCGTATCGACCTCGTCGCAGGTGGCGGCCTCCTCGAGCCCTTCCGCGCCGACCAGCAGCTTGGTGTCCGAGGGGAGCCCCTTCCAGGATTGCTCGGCCGCGGCCTGCTCGTCGGCGGCGACCACGTATTTGGGGCGGACCAGTTCGGCCTGCTCAATGAGCCGGTCCAGCCGCGTGTGGGCCGAGAGAACGGTCGCCCGCAAGCGGCCTTCGCTGGCGCGGATCACTTCGATCGCGTTGCGGCCGATGCTGCCGGTCGAGCCGAGCACAGCGACCCGCCGAGCGGCGCCAGGATCAACGGATGGGTCGCTGGCGGCCATGAGGGCGTCTTGCGGTCGCGCGGGGCGGGTTAGGGGTCCGATTGTCGCGGACAGCCGGACGGGGAGGGTTACGAGGGGAGACTGCTAGCGGTTCGACTCGGCCTTCCCACCGAAGCGGTCGGCGGCGGGAGCCGGGGCGCTAATATGTTGCTAGACTTCCCTTTGCAGCGATTCACGCCCGGCAGATCGGCGATTCTACTGGACCGCCGATCGGACCGGCAAGGCGAACCCCCCGACGCCCCCTTCGTCCCTTCGTGGGGCGAACGACAGAACCGACGCCCCCCGGCGTGCGTTTAAATAGCGGGCCACGCCGCCCCTCGCGCCGCCGTCACGATTCTCCCCACGCGACCCGACCCGGTATGGATAAGCCGCAGCAACCGCCTCAGGACCCCGACAAGCGTGGCGCCGAGGGCAAAAAACCGGCGGGCCAGCCGGTCAGCTTCATCTGGTACCTGCTCGCGCTGTTCGTGCTGCTGATGCTCGCGGTCACGCTCTTCAGCGGGAAGTCCTCGGTCACGTTGGACTGGACCGAGTTCGAGAAGCTGGTCGAGGCGTCGTACACGCCCCCCCAAGAGGCCGGCTCGCCCGAGGAAGAGCCCCGCCCCGCGGGCCCCGGCTACATCGTCTACCTCGATCGGACCCTCAGCCCCGAGCGGCAGGTCCGGCTGTCCAAACTCAAGAATCTTGTGGTGGGCAACGTCGGGGTCACCGGCAAGGTGACCCGCCAGGTGCTGCCCCTCGGCGCAATGGCGCCCACGGGGGACGACACCTCGGGCGATCTGACGCCCGTGGTCGGCGACGACGGCGAGGAGACCAGCGAGGCCGAGGTCAGCTTCCTGGTCAATTGGAACCGCAATCTGCAGCAGGTCGGCCCGCTGCTCGACGCAAACAACCTGGAGTACAAGGCCGCAGCGCGGCCCAGCGACTGGCTCCAGTACCTGCCGATGTGGATCTTCATGGCGCTGCTGATCGGCATGGCGATCTTCATGCTCCGCCGGCTGGGGGGCGCCGGGTCGCCGATGGCGTTCGGCCGCAGCCGCGGCAAGCTGTACGCCCAAGAGGACCTCGAAGTCACCTTCGACGACGTCGCCGGCATCGACGAGGCGTGCGAAGAACTCCGCGAGGTCGTCGACTTCCTCAAGACCCCGGAACGCTACCAACGCCTCGGCGGGCGCATCCCGAAGGGCGTGCTGCTCGTCGGCCCCCCGGGCACGGGCAAGACGCTCCTCTCCAAGGCGGTCGCGGGCGAGGCGGGCGTGCCGTTCTTCTCGCTCAGCGGTTCAGACTTTGTCGAGATGTTCGTCGGCGTCGGCGCCGCGCGGGTGCGAGACATGTTCCAGCAGGCCGAACAGAAGGCGCCCTGCATCGTCTTCATCGACGAGCTCGACGCGCTCGGCAAGACGCGCGGCAACGGCCAGATGGGCAGCCACGACGAGCGCGAACAGACGCTCAACGCTCTGCTCGTCGAGATGGACGGCTTCGGCACCAACAGCGGCATCATCATCATGGGCGCGACCAACCGCCCCGAGACGCTCGACCCGGCGCTGCTGCGCCCGGGGCGTTTCGACCGCCAAGTGCTGGTCGATCGGCCCGACGTCTCTGGCCGTAAGGACATCCTTGAGGTGCACCTGGCGAACGTGAAGGTGGGCGACGACGTCGATGTCGAAGCGCTCGCGGCGATCACCAGCGGCTTCGTCGGGGCCGACCTAGCGAACATCGTCAACGAGGCCGCCCTGCTCGCGGCGCGGAACGACCGCGACATGGTCACGATGGCCGAGTTCAACGAGGCGGTCGAGCGCGTCGGCATGGGGCTCGAGAAGAAGAGCCGGATCATGTCCGACGACGAGAAGCTGCGCACCGCCTACCACGAAGCGGGCCACGCCCTCGTGGCCTACGCGCTGCCGAACACCGACCCGGTCCACAAGGTGACGATCATCCCCCGCGGCCTCGGCGCGCTGGGCTACATGTGGCAGCGGCCCGAGACCGAGCAATTCACCAAAACCAAGAGCCAGCTCGAGAGCCAAATCCAGGTCGCGCTGGCCGGCACGGTCGCCGAAGAGCTGGTCTACGACGAGATCGCCACCGGCGCCACCAGCGACCTGGAGAAGGCGACCGAGATCGCCCGCGCCATGGTCATGGACTTCGGCATGAGCCGCCTGGGCCGCGTGAAGTTCCGCGAGCAGGCGACCGGCTTCCTGGGCGGCGAGGGGGGCTACGCGAAGCACCACAGCGAGCAGACCACCCGCGAGATCGACCAGGAGGTCAAGCGGATCGTCGATCAGATGCTCGACCACACCCGCGACACGCTCCGCAGCCGCCGCGATTCGCTCGAGGCGGTCACCAAGGCGCTCATGGAAAAAGAGGTCATCGACGGCGACGAGCTTAAGGTGCTCATCGAGAACGCCAGCGCCGGGCCGAAGATCGTGCCGGGCACCCTCGCCGAGCGCAAGGCGACCCCGCCGAGCAGCACCAAGGCCGAAGGCGACACGGCCGAGGGGTAATCGCGAGTAAACCGCGGCGGCAGGGGTTTCGTATCTCGGCGACCGTCGGGTTACGCTTGTGGGTTCAGAACCACTTGCTCCCGAGGCTCCTCGATGCGTCCCTTCCTTCTTCGTTTCATGTGCTCCGCGCCGATTCTCGGCGTGCTCTTGTTCGCGTTGCCGGCACTCGCCCAGCGGCCGAACGTCGTCTTCGTGCTGATCGACGATCTCAGCCACTACGGCGTGTCGGCTTACGGTTCGACGGAGGTCAGCGAGAAGTTCGGGCGTTTCGATCGGCGACCGATGTCGACCCCGCGGATCGACCGGCTGGCCGAGGAGGGCCTGCTCTGCGAGCAGGCGTACATCTACCCGCTGTGCGAGCCGAGCCGCGTCGCGCTGATGACCGGTCAGTACAACAGCCGCAACTTCCTGAAGGCCAAGTCGCTGCACGCCTCGCAGATCACGTTCGGCGACGTTTTCCAGCGGGCCGGGTACACGACCGGCATGTTCGGCAAGTGGAAGCAGACGCGCGGCACGAAGGACCTCCCCGCGAAAGACTACCTCTACCGATTCGGCTGGGACGAGTTCTGCTGCTTCGACGTGACCGACGAGGGACGCCGCTATCTCAACCCGCTGCTCGTCGAGAACGGTGAGCTGGTCAACTACAAGAACAAGCCGACCGAGATCGACCCGGAGACCGGCCGCCGGTGGTACGGGCCCGACATCGTGAACCGGCACGCGCTCGACTTCATCGACCGCCACCGGGACGAGCCGTTCTTCCTCTACTACCCGATGATCCTCGTCCACGACGAGCACACCCCCACGCCCGACACGACCCCTCGCAAGGCGTACGACACGTTCCCCGACACCAACTGCCGCAACAAGCCTTGCGACGGCGACGACCGCTACTACTTCCCCGACATGGTCATGTACGCCGACAAGCTGATCGGCAACGTGATCGACAAGCTCGACGCGCTCGGCCTGCGCGAGAACACGCTGGTTGTCGTGATGGGTGACAACGGGACCAAGGAGCCGTTCGTCCATCACCTGGCGGACGGTTCCGACTACGTCGGCGGCAAGGGGGACACCAAGGACAACGGACTGCACGTGCCGCTCGTCTTCTCGCAGCCCGGCAAGGTCCCCGCCGGCAGCCGCTACGCCGGCCTGGTCGATGTGGTCGATCTCTGCCCGACGCTCTACGAGGCGACCGAGATCGACGCGCCCAACGCCGACGCGATCGACGGCCTCAGCTTCTGGGATCAGGTCGCGGGCGCCGCGGGCGAGCACCGCGATCACATCTACACGTGGTACAACGCGAACCGCCAAGCGACCGACCTCGACCGCGTGCTGCGGTACGCCTTCGACAAGGACTTCAAACGCTACGCCCCGCACCACAGCTACCCGGAGGGGCGGTTCTTTGACCTGCGGACCGACCGGCTCGAAAGGGGTGGCGACCGCCAGGTGGAGATCGCCTTCAAGCACATCCACCACAGCGGCCTGCCCGCCGAGGAACTCGACCCCGAGCAGCGTCGAGCGAGCGAACGACTGCAAGCGATCGTCGATGCCCACGCCTACGTCGCCGTGACCGACCTGAAGCTCTCGGCCCCCCGCGGCACGGCGGAGGTCGGCGAGACCCTCACGCTCGCCTGCCAAGTGCTGCCCGCCGACGCGACGCGGCAGAACGTCGTCTGGGAATCGAGCGACCCCGAGGTGGCGAGCATCAACAAGTTCGGCGAGCTGACCGCCCACCGACCGGGGCGCGCCCGGGTGACGGTCTTCTCATGGGACGACGCCCGCCCGCTGGCCGATCGGAGCGTGCCGGCGTACTCGCGTGACGGCGTGAGCGACACGCTCGAGGTGCGCGTCGGCGGGAGTTAGAGTTTTCGCCGAAGCGGCATACCGAGGGCCAGGCAGGCCAAGAGGGTTATTACCCCGGTAGGTTCAGGAACCGCCAGTACGATTCTGAAACCCCAAGTGCTCAGCAGGACTGTCAGCTCGTCGTCTCCGACGTTGGGCGCGGTAGGCTGCGCTCCGATCCAGCCTGACGGTACGGGAGGGATCGGCTCTCCCCAGTTGCTGAGCAACAGCGTCAGGTCGGCGTCGCCAACGGCGCCATCAAAGTCGAAGTCCGCATTGAAGATGGGGCAGTACTCGTACGCCACACCGTAGGCGGTCAACATCTCTCCCACGACGCCCGTTTGGGCAACAAGACCGGAAACACCAACATCAGCAGAGACATCGCCACAGATTCCCCCCATATCAAGATCGAGCGACAAGAAGTCAAACGTGCCGACACCAAGATCCTCGGATCCAAACGAGGCAAAGACTCGGCCCGCCTCGTGATCGATCCATAGACCGGTTGTGTCTCCGCCTACGGGAGAGCCATCGAGGTAGGGGTTATCGCCCGGGTTCGGGTCGTCGAACAGGTCGGTGTTGACGATCGCTTCTTCGATGGGAACGCCGAACGTCTCGAAGGCGATCTCCGCCGCCAACGCGCCGGGCGCATCGGTCGTGATCTGCACGACCACGCCCCCCGTGTTGTCGGTGACTATCGCAAGGCTCGGCGCCGCGATGGCGGGCGCTGCCGTGAGGGCGATCGTTAGCAGCGTCAGGCTGCGCATTGTCAGGTCCTGCGGTTAGGAGCGCACACGCCGCGCCAGCAGCAAGCCGGCCGCCGCAAACGCCAAGAAGGCGGCGGCGGGCTCAGGGACCGCGGCAGGGGCTGCCCCCCCCCAAGCCAACAAGAGGCAGGTCAACTCATCGTCGCCTATCAACGGCGCTGTGGGCTGAGTGCCAATCCAACCGAACGGGACAGGCGGCACGACGGCGCCCCAATTGCTCAGGAGCAACGTCAGGTCGCCGTCGCCGACAGAACCATTGTTATCAAAGTCGCCACATGGGTAATCAATGACAACGCAATCGTCACAGATGGTCGAATCGCCTAACAGGACGTTGTGAGTCATCCCCTTTTGCGCAACCACCCCGACAGCCGACGCGTCGCCTTCGCCTGCATACTCGAAGGTCAGAAACTCGAACGCCCCCACGCCGAGGTCGCCCGAGCCGAACGACGCGAACAGGGTGTTCTGCTCCGTGTCGATCCACAGGCCGGTCGTGTCGCCCCCCTCGGGTGAGCCAGGGAGATACGGGTTGTCGCCCGGATTCGGGTCGTCGAACAGGGTCTCGTTGACCGTCGCCTCGACTAGGGTCAGCCCAGGGCCGAGCTCCAGCGCGATCTCCGCCGCCAACGCGCCGGGCGCGTCGGTCACGAGGTTCAGCGTCGCGCTCCCGCCGTTGTCGACCAAGGAGACCGACGGCGCCGCGAGCAGCGGCGTCGCCAGCAGCGCCGTGAGCAGCAGGGGGAGAGATCGCACGATGAGCTCCTCAGCGCCGGGCGGTGGGACGGCGGGTCAGGCAGGCCGCAGAAGCGAGCACCAGCAACAGAGCCGAAGTCGGCTCGGGGCAGGGGTTGATCCTTCCTCCGTTTATGCACCTGTCAAATGTGACTCCCACCCCACCGCTATTACTGTAAAAAAAGATGCGTCCATGAGCGTCATCCGAGAAGGTGAGGCGAGCGACCATGAAGTCGGTCCGATCTTCGATCACCACCCCCGTCGCCGGCGCCCAGGTGATGTCGATGCCCGACGCGTTGAACTCCTTCGTCCCGTCTGACTGGGAGAATACGGTCGAACTGCCGACTACGAGAGTATCTTCGCTGGTTGCGATCTCAGCCCCACCCATCGTAACGAAGGTGTCGGATGCCAAGGTTGGAAAGACGATAAACAAGCGGCCATCGGGTGCGGTTTCACCGCGACCTATGCCTTGATGTATCAACCCGCTGTCGAGCTGCACGATCATCTGCTGCCCGAAGAGCTGCCCCTCGAAGTCGATGAGCAGGTCGTTCACGACGAAGCCCTCCCGCGTGCCCAGGATCGTCGGGTTGACGAACTTAGCGTCCAGCAACGCGGCCGCGGCGGGTTGCGCTGCCAGGGTGGCCAAGGCGAGGAGAAGAACGCGCGCCATGATGGAGAGCATCTCTGGGTCCCTCAGGCCAGGGTGATTGAACGGCAGCGACGACGGGCGAGCAGCGTGGCGCCGCCGAGCAGCGTCATCAAATCGGTGGTCGGCTCGGGGCAGATGCCTTGACATAGGACGCCATTGTGGATTTGCGAGTAGAACCATCCACGCTCACTGCCGCTGGCGCTAGACAAGTAGACCCATCCGTCGGCGTCGTCTGAGAGGGTAAGCCGGGCGATCATGAAGTCGTTCCGATCCTCGATGACCACCCCGGGCGCGGGCGCCCAGGCTACGTCGATGCCCTCGGTGTCGAACTGCATATCGCCGGTCGACTGGGGGAACTCGGTTGATCCACCGACCACCAGGGTGTCTGCTGAACTGCTAATGGTCGCCCCGCCCATCGCCACGAAGGTGTCGGACTGAAGCGAAGGGAAGACCGGAAACAAAACTGGGTTCGGCGGCGACTCACTACCAAATGCATCTTGATAGAGCGACCCGCTGTCGAGTTGCACGATCAACTGCTGTCCGAAGAGCTGGCCCAAAAAGTCAATCGAGATATCGAATACTCGATATCCATCCGGTGTGCCAGGCACATTGGCGGGCCGATTATACACGCCACGCGTCGCCGCGGTGCAGGGCGACGTCACGGCGGAGAACAACGTGAGGGAGAGCAGGCCCAGTGAGAGCTTGGACATAGTGAGTTCCTCTTAAGGGTTGATGCGTCAAGCAGCGCGGCGGCGGAGCAACGCGACGCCGCCGAGCAGTGCCATCAAGCCGGAGCTCGGCTCGGGGCAGATGCCGCACATGACGCCGTTGTGGATCAGCCCGTAGAACGATCGGGGCTCCCCGCCGCTATTGCCGAAGTAGAAGACCTCGCCGTTGGCGTCGTCTGAGAGGGTGAGCCGCGCGACCATGAAACCGGTCCGGTCTTCAAGGATCACGCCCGTCGCCGGCGCCCAGGCGATGTCGATGCCCGACGTGCTGAACTGCTTCAATCCGCCCGACTGAGGGAACTCGGTTGATCCGCCGACTACCAGCACGTCGTCACTCGAATTGCTATCCGGCCCGCCCATCGCCACGTAGGTGTCGGACTGAACCGAAGGCACGACCGGAAAGAAGGCTGGGTTCGGTGGCAACTCACCACCGAGTGCATCTTGGTAGAGCGATCCGCTATCGAGGCTCACGATCATCTGCTGGCCGAAGAGCCGGCCCTCAAAATCGATCAACAGATCGTTGACGATAAAACCGTCCGGTGTGCTAGGCACATCGGGAATGACGACCGTTGGCGCCCCGAGCAGCGCCGCCGCGGCGGGGTGTGCGACCAGGGAAATCAAAGTGAGAAGCAAAACGCGTGGCATGACGGAGAACATCTCAGGGTTCCTTAAGCCAAAGTGATTGAACGGAGGGGGCGGCTAGCGAGCAGCACGACGCCGCCGAGCAGCGCGAGCAATCCAGTGGTCGGTTCCGGAACGGGAGGCCCCAGGGGGGGACAGAAAAAGAACCTGCCGTTACTGAAGCTGCACCATCGATTGTGTGTGCCTAATCCCACACCTCCGCTATTGCTGTAGAAATAGAAGCGTCCGCTTGCGTCGTCCGACAGCGTGAGCCGGGCGATCATGAAGTCATTCTGGTCCTCGATGACCACCCCCGTCGCCGGCGCCCAGGCGATGTCGATGCCGGAATCATTGAACTGCTTCTCGCCGGTCGACTCGGGGAACTCGGTTGAACCGCCAACAACCAGGATGGCTTCTGCCGTGTTACTGTTTGCCCCCCCCATCGAGACAAAGGTGTCCGATTGCAGCGTTGGGATGGCGCCAAACAAGAGTTCATTTGGTGGCGTCTCTCCACCAACAGCATCTTGATAGATGTTCCCCTGAAAGAGCTCAACGACCATCTGCTGGCCAAAGAGCTGCCCCTCAAAGTCGATGTGCAGGTCGTTCACGATGTAGCCGTCCGGCGTGTCGGGAACGGACGGATTGCTAAAGTAGTAGCTCAACGTCGCGGCCGAAACGGGCTGAGCGACGGCAGCGAGCAGCGCGAAAAGAAGAACGCGTGGAGTGCAAGCGTGCATCCGGGAATCCCTAGAGTTGATCGGCTTAGGAGGAGCGGCGGTTTGCGGATAACGCAAGGCTAGCGAGCAACGCGATCGCCGCCGAAGTGGGTTCGGGAAGGCATTCGTCGATCGGCGGCCAGGCGAGCGGTCCCGTGCCTCCGTTCTCGATTCTCATCGCATTCGAGATAACACCTTCACCGCCCGCGTTGCTGTAAAGCAGGATCGTGCCGTTGGCGTCGTTGCTGAGAGTCAGTCTTGCAATGGGGAAGCGGGTCCGGTCTTCGACCACGACTCCGGTCGCCGGCGCCCAGGCGATGTTGATGCCTGATTCGTCGAACTGCTTCATGCCGCCCGACGCCGTGAACTCGGTCGAGGCGCCGATAACCAACAGCGGCTCCGACTCATCACTGGTCGCACCTCCCATCGTGACGAAGGTGTCGAACTCCAACGACGGGACGGCGTTGAACAGCAAGGCGTTCGGCGGGGTCTCTCCGCCGAAGGGATCCTGATAGATCGAGCCTGAATCCAGGCGGACGATCATCTGCTGCCCAAAGAGCCGGCCCTCGAAATCGATCAGGATCTCGTTGGCGACGTATCCAGCCGGGACGGCGGGGTCCTCAACTTGGCAGTAGCGGAACCGATTGGTTTGGGCGGAGGCGGGGGCGAGCGAGAGAAGAGTTAACGCGGCTATGGCAAGCCGCACCGTGTAGGTCATCTCAAAGTGCCCTTAATCAATGAGTGGTCTCTACGGAGCTGCATGCTACCCCAAGTAGGAAACCCCAACAACGAAAAGTCTTTCTGAATCTTACCGATCGGCTAATCGGCCGATTCGTCCAACGATTCGTCGGCGTCGCGCTCCAGGAATTCATCCAAATGGGCCGCGACACACTCCCCCAGCACGGGCGGGTTGTAACCCCCTTCGAGCACACTCACGAGGCGGCCTTCGCTGTGGACCGCGGCGATGTCGATCGCCGTTTGCGTGAGGCTCACGAAGTCCTCGACCTCCCAGCCGAGCGAGCCGACCGGGTCGGTCGCGTGCGCATCGAACCCGGCGCTGAGCAGCACCAGCTGCGGGCGCAGCTTGTCGGCGAAGTCGCCCAGCTCGCGCGCGAAGAGGCTCGTGCAGCGGTCGCGCGACGCCCCCATGGTGATGGGCAGGTTCTTGTTAAAGCCGAGGCCGTCGCCCGAGCCCGTTTCGCTCGACTCGCCCGTGCCGGGATAGAAAGGCCAGCGGTGGATGCTGAAGAAGCCGACACGCGGGTCGTCGTAGAACTCGGCCTGCGTTCCGTTGCCGTGGTGGACGTCCCAATCGACGATCAGGACGCGCTCGAGATCGAGCTCGTCGAGCGCCACACGGGCGGCGACCGCCACGTTGCCCAGCAAGCAGAAGCCCATGGCCCCCTCGCGGAGCGCGTGGTGACCCGGCGGGCGGATCGCGCAGAAGGCGCGGTGGTGCTCGCCCCGGACGACGCGCTCGACCGCATCGCAAGCCGCCCCCGCGGCCAGGGCCGCCACGTCCATCGAGGCGGGGCTGACCACCGTATCGACCTCCGCCCGGCCCCCTCCTCGCGAGGCGAGCGCCCGGACCGCGGCGAGGTAGTCGGCTTCGTGGCAGCGGAGGAGCCGCTGGTCGGCCGCGGGGCGCCAATCGGGCCGCTCGCAGCGATCGGCCTGTCCGCCCCCCTCCAGGCGGGCGATGACCTGCTCGATCCGGGCCGGGCACTCGGGGTGCCCGCCGGTCTCGTGGCGCCGGAAATGCGGGTCGTAGTAAAGGAGCGTCATAGGAGCCGGGTTTATGGGGGGACGGCCCCCGAAAGTTGACACTTTCGTCGGCCGCTTGCTAGTGTGGCGGTGGATGCCTCCGCCGTCTGCGTAGGCCCCGAAACCTTTGTGAACAAGCGATTTACGTCTGTCGGCGTGGGTCGCCCCCCCTCCGCTACCCGGAACAGAACGCGATGTCGCTCGCCCCCTGCGCACCCCGTTTGCGCCCGATCGGCCTCCTCGCCTTGCTGGCGTCGGTGGTCCTGACCGCGGTCCCGACGCACGCCCAGAACTACAAAGCGGACCCGGTTGAGCAGGGCCTCCGCTCGAAGGGCCAACTCGCGAAGAAGTACGCGAAGAACGGCGTGGGCGATCGCCAGCTGTTCGAGGACTACCTGACGAAGTACTTCTTCCCGGCGATGACCCAACCGACCCCCAACGGGCTCGCGGGGCTGGCGAAGGCGAACAACGACTTGTTCAGCGCTTTCCTCGACGACGCCAAGACCGACGTTCAGGCGTACGTCCACAAGCAGGCGCTGGCCTTCACGGTGCGTGTGCTCCGTGGTCGCTACCACCCCGCGGTGCGGAACAACGCGCTGCTAATCCTCGGGAAGCTGCAAGACGATTACGCGACCGGGGCCCCCAGCGCCCGAGCCAACGAACTGCTGTGCGCCCTGGCGACCCGTGGCGCCACGAACCCGAAGGCGCCGCCCTACGAGCTGAGCGGCGCGTTGATCGGGCTCGACCGACACACACGGGCCTTCAAGCTGCTGGCCGGTTCGGCGAAGTCGAAGACCGCCAAGGCGCTCTACACGATTATCTCGACCGAGACGCTGCCCATGCACGTCGGCCCCGGCGTGAACGATTGGATCTACCTGAAGACCGCCAAGGCGATCGGCAACCTCGGCATGCCGGGCCCCAAAGGAGGCGTCTTCGCGTCGGCGATCGCGAAGAAGGCGACCGACGAAAACCTCTCGCTCGAAACCCGGGCGGCGATCGCCGCCCAGCTCGATCGGATGAACCTGGCGCCGGGCAAGGTGAAAGCCGAGGTCGTCACCGGCGCGGTGTTCGACTTGGCGAACGCCATCGGCGATTCCGAATCGGAAATCGCCACCAAGTTCGAGGACCTTCAGCTGCGGGGCGGACGCCGAATGGCCGTCTCGGCCCGCGGCAACGAAGCCCGCCGTTTCCGTGAATCGGACAAGAACCCGGGCGAGATGGTCCTCGTTCGCGAGGGCATCCTCGACCTGCTGATCGACCTCCGCTCGGCGGTCCGGGCCGGCGCCGCGGTCGCCGACGAGAACGCGAAGCCGCGCCTCGCCGCCATCGACGAGGCGGTGACCGACGCGATTCAGGCGGCGAGCAACAAGGACCTCATCGACCTCAACGTGGCCGACGCCGTCAAGTCGATGGCCTCGGTCATCGACGACAATCAGCCGCCCGCCCCTGCTGAGGAAGAAGAAGAGGCGGAAGAGGGCGTGCTCGAAGCGACCGTTCAAGCGGCGGTCCCCGTCGACACCAAGTAAGCGTTGGCGAGTGAACGCCGACCGCCTCAGGCGGTGACGCGTTCCGGCGACCGAGCCGTCTGCTGGTCGACGCCACCCAGCGAGTACGCGCCCGCCACGGCGGCGGCGGCGAACAGCAGCGCGGTGTACGTCAGGTCGCCCGCGAGCATCCGCTTCAGGAACGGGATCGCGGCCACGTAGCACTCGACGAAGCCCGCGGCGGTCTTCGGGTAGTGCGACGTCGCGGCCCAGACGGCGAAGTTGGTCGTCACGAAGAACAGCAACGCGGGCGACACCGCGAGGCACAACAGCCGCGCCACGCCTGCGCCGAGCGAACCGACCGGTCGGCGGAGCAGCGAGCCGAGCATCGGCGTGACCGCCATCGCGCCGTACACGGCCAGAGCGATCGCCGCCGAGCCGTACGACGGCAGCACCAAATCGGTGATCAACATCGCCACCAGCGGCACGGCGACCGCCAGCTGGCGGGGCAGCGCGTAGCCGGCCAGCAGGCCGATCGCGGCGATCGGCGTGAAGGCCCACTCGGGCTGGCCCCAACGTCCCACGACCCCGATCGCCACGAGCAGGACGAAAATGATCGCTTGAGTGGGGGCGTTGGAGTGGCTGCGGTCGGTCGTGGGCATCGTGTCGCCTCGGGGCGTGGTCGTTTCGGGAGTCTAGGAGGCTACTCGTAGGGGGCCAGTTTCCACAAGACGCGGTCCCCGGGCGCCAGCTCAAAGGCGCCGGCGCCCCGGTCGGCGTAGACGCCGTTGACCTCGAACTGCCAGTTGAGCCCTTCGGCCCCCTGGTTGGCCTCTCCACCGAGCAAAATGAGCAGGGACATCGCCCCCTCACCCCGCCACTCGCCGACCCAGGCGGGATCGTCTTCGCCGGCCCGCCGGGTCGCCTCCAGGACGGTCGTCCCCGGGGCCCACGCGACTTGAGCCGATTGTGCGGGCTGGTCGGGGAGCCGCTTCTCGAGAGTCACGGGAGCGGCGTCACGCTTCGGATCGGCCTGATTCGCTGGGTCGCTGGCGTCCGGCGTCCCCCACCCGCGAAGCATCGCCACCAGCAGCAGCGCGACCGCTAAAGCGGCCACGAGGCGCCAGCCTCCGACCGGCGGCGGGCTACTCTTGGGGGAGGGACTGGTGGTCACAGAAACCGTCCTAAAGGGTTACGATCCGCAGCGGACGACCCGAACGGCCGCCCCATCCCCAGCGTACCAAAGAAGCGGCCTCCTCTCGGGGGCGCCCCCTCCTCTCGGAGCACCGCGATATGACGGCCACCCGGCTCGACTGGATCGAACCCGAGGACGCGGACGGACGCGTCGCGGTGCTGACGCTCGACCTGCCGGGCAAGTCGGCCAACCTGCTCTCGTCGGCTGTGCTCGACGAGATCGAAACCCGGCTCGACGAGATGGCCGCCGCGGAGGACGCCCTCGGCCTGGTGATCGCCTCGGCGAAGCGGGGCGTGTTCATCGCGGGCGCCGACCTGACCGAGTTCGCCGCGGGCCTCGACCAGCCGCCCGAAGAGATCCTCGCCACCTGCCGGCGTGGGCAACAGCTCTTCACACGACTGTCGACTGCGCACTACGTGACCGTCGCCGCGATCGACGGCGTCTGCGTCGGCGGCGGCTTAGAGCTCGCCGTCTGGTGCGACCGCCGCGTGGCGACCGACGCCCCGAAGACCGGCCTCGCGTTCCCCGAGGTGAAGCTCGGCCTCATGCCGGGCTGGGGCGGCACCGCCCGCACGCCGCGGATGATCGGCCTAGCGAACGCCCTAGAGATGGTCGCCGGCGGAGAGAACGTTTCGCCACGCGAGGCGTACCAACTCGGCTTGGTGGACGACCTGGTTGAAGCAATGGCGGAGGGGGGAGCAGGGAAGGCGGAGTTCGCCGAAGACGCCCTGCCGATGCTCGACGACGAACCCGCGTTTGAAACCAATTCGCTGATCGATGCGGCGACGCGGATAATCGTTGCGGAGCAAGCCTCGGGCGACTGGAAAGAAGACCGGGAGCGTTGGTCACAACCGATCACGATAAGCGAGACCGAACTCGGCTTCCTCGGCGCCACGACCGCGGGCGTCGTGCAGCAGAAGACGGGCGGGCACTACCCGGCGCCGATGGCGGCGCTCGAGCTGATGCTCGGCGCGTCGCAGGTCGACCTCGCCACCGCGTGCGAGCAGGAGGCCGCGGCGTTCGCGCCGCTCTTCGGCTCGCCGATCAACCGCGCGCTGCTCAACGTCTTCTTCCTCACCGACCGGGCCAAGAAGGAGGCCGGCGGGGACGCCGCGCCAATCATGACGGCCGCCGTGGTCGGCGCCGGCATCATGGGACAGGGGATCGCCGCCGCGAACGTGAAACGGGGCGTGCCGGTGCTGCTGTCGGACAGCCGGCCGGAGGCGCTCGCCGCGGGCGTCGAGGGCGTCGTCCGCGAGGCGTCGTTCAATAAACAGACGAGGGGCGTCGACGCCGACCTCGCGATCCAGCGCTCCGCCCTGGTCACCCCTGCGAGCGACCCGGCGCAGCTGGCGAAGGCCGATGTCGTCGTCGAGGCGATCGTCGAGAACGAGGCGATCAAGCGCGAGCTGTTCGCCTCGATCGAACCGCACCTGCCCGCCGACGCCGTCCTGACGTCGAACACGTCGACCATCCCGATCACCACCCTCGCCGAGGGGCTCAAGAGCCCCGAGCGGTTCTGCGGGCTGCACTTCTTCAACCCGGTGCGGAAGATGCCGCTGGTCGAGGTGATCCGCGGCGCGCAGACGAGCGACGCGACCGTCGCGCGGATGACCGCCTACGCCCGCCGGCTCGGCAAGACGCCGGTCGTCGTGAACGACGGCCCCGGCTTCCTGGTGAACCGGCTGCTGCTCCCCTACATGAACGAGGCCGCCCTGCTCGCGAGCGAGGGCGTGCCATTCAAAGAGATCGATCGGGCCGCCAAGGTCTTCGGTATGCCGATGGGGCCGCTCGAGTTGCACGACGTGGTCGGCCTCGACACGTGCCTCCACGCCGGCCAGGTCCTGCACCGGGCGTTCAGCGACCGCGTCGTCCCGGCGCCGATCCTCGGCATGCTGGTCGAGGCGGGCCGGCTCGGCCAGAAGAACGGCAAAGGGTTCTACGACTGGAAGCCGGGCAAACCGGGCAAGCCGCCGAAGGCTTCGCCCAGCGCCGCGGCGGAGTCGCTCGTTCGCGACGCGATCGACACGCCGACCAAGTACGAGCGGCCTTCGCAATCGCTTACCGATCGGTTGCTGCTGCCGATGCTGGTCGAGGCGACGCGCGCCGTGGAGGACGGCATCGTTGACGACCCGCGCGACGTCGATCTGGCGTTGATCCTCGGCATCGGCTTCCCCCCCTTCCTGGGAGGCCTCTTCTTCTGGGCCGACTCGCTCGGTCCGGGCGAGGTGCTGAAGCGGCTCGAGCCGTTCCGCCCCTTGGGCGCCCGCTTTGAGCCGACCGAGACGCTGCTCTCCCTCGCGAAAGACGACGACCGCTACTACGGCTAAACGCTCACCCCTCCCACACCCCAGCCGCCCATGCCCACGCCCGTCCTCATCGACGCCGTCCGCACGCCGATCGGCCGCGCCCACGCCGAGCGCGGCGTCTTCCGCGACGTCCGCGCGGACGACCTGGCGGTCGCCGTCGTGCGCGCGCTGATCGAACGGACGGGCGTCGATCCGGCGGCGATCGAGGACGTGATCCTCGGCTGCACCCAGCAGCAGGGCGAGCAGGGGCTGAACGTGGGGCGCCTAGTCGCGCTGATGGCCAGCCTGCCCGCTTCCGCCGCGGGGGCGAGCGTCAACCGGCTGTGCGGCAGCAGCCTGCAAGCGCTCAACCAGGCCGCCCACGCCATCGCCGCCGGCGCCGAGGACGCGCAGATCATCGGCGGCGTGGAGCACATGCACCACTACCCGATGGACGCCGGCATCGATCTCAATCCGAAGCTGTTCCAGCGGACCAGCAAGGGGGCGCTGATGATGGGCGTCACCGCCGAGTTCCTCGCGCAGACCCAGGGCATCAGCCGCGAAGCGCAGGACGAATTCGCCCTCGCCAGCCACCGCAAAGCGGCCATGGCGCACAGCACGGGGGAGTTCGCCCCCGAGATCACGCCCGTCTACGGCCGCAACGAAGCGGGAGAGCGGACCCTAATCACCACCGACCAGTGCGTCCGCCGCGACACGAGCCTCAAGGCGCTCGGCGAGCTGCGACCCGCCTTCATGCCGGGGATCGGCACGGTGACCGCGGGCAACAGCTCGCCACTGAACGACGGCGCCGCTGCGATGCTCGTCATGTCGGAAGAACGGGCGAAGGGGCTCGGCCTCTCGCCCCTCGCCAAGGTCCGCGCGACCGCGGTGGCGGGCGTCGACCCGTGCGTCATGGGGACCGGCCCCGTGCCGGCGACCCACAAGGCGCTCAAGCGGGCCGGACTGCAACTCGAAGACATCGACCTCGTCGAACTCAACGAGGCGTTCGCCGCCCAGAGCCTCGCCTGCCTGCGGATGCTCGACCTTAGCGAGGAGAAGGTGAATGTCCGCGGCGGGTCGATCGCGATCGGCCACCCGCTCGGCGCGAGCGGCGCGCGGATCGCGACCACCCTGCTGCACGCCATGATCGCCCGCAACGCCCAGTTCGGCCTGGCGACGATGTGCATCGGCGCAGGACAGGGGATCGCCACGATCCTCGAGCGGGTTTGATCCGGCGAGAAGCGCTTCGCGTTCTCGCTAGGCGACCTGATCCCTACAGGGCAAAGGTCGACGCCTCCTTTGCACGTTAGCTGGCCCCGGATGCAGACCTCGGTTGGGGCCACCGCCGCAGCTAACGTCCCGCATCACCGGGCCGGGAGAGTTTGTATTCCATTTGAAAAACCTCGCAAGCCCGGCTCCGTGTGAATGCGATGGTTATCCGTCATCTCCTTCTCGTATGTACCGCATCAACTCGTATTCGCCATCGGGCCCATGCATCGTGCTATCAGAAGTCCATCCGAGGGATTGATAGAATCGAGTTGCGACCGTATTTGCGGTAACACATTTTAGCGTCCAAGGTTTCGGAAGCCAGGCATGGAGGGAGTCAAGAAGGGCTGTCCCAATGCCCATGCGTCTTGCATCTGAATGAACATAGAGATGGTGAATAAACGAATCCCGCTCCCATACAGAAACGAAGCCAAGAACTGCTCCAGCGTCATCGACACATAAACGAATGACCTCACCCTCTGTGTCCTTGCAAAAGCTACAAGCTAAACGAGAGCTCTTCGGTAGCCATTCAGCACGCCGTACACATGATTCGTAGATTTGAGCAGCGCCGAAAAGCTCATCGTTATTTGCGGCCCTGACTTCGAGCATCTATTCGGATAACAAGTAATGGGTGGGGGTTTCCTTCACCTAACGCGGTATTTAGCCAATCCCGGTGTGGTGTGCGGAGCCCCCTCGATGCACTCGATGGCTGAAAGGCGAAACCTCTTCGGTGTGGCCCACCGAGGGCAGTTGCTGCGAAGCCGCTAAGTACAAATGAGTGACCCTCCGGAGAGACTTGCGCTGTCACCAAGAACGGTCTGTCGAAAGAACCTCACCGATCGCGTGACACGTAGCGGAGATCGTTCTCTCTCACCGACCGCAATTCAAATCGCCAGGTCGCGCCACAGGATGCCGCCCGACTCGACGCCCCAGTCCGTGTCGAAGTAGCCCGCGGCTCGGACGTCGTCCTCGGGGGTGGCGCCCGCCGGCGGGCTGATAGCCTCTGGTCCGTACAGCAGGTAATCGGGGTAGTTCACGCCCGCCCAGAAGTAGCGCAGCCGGGTCGTCATCCGCATGCCGACCGGGCCCGAGCCGCCGATGACAATCAGGCCCGAACGGGGATCGCCCGGACGGGGCCGCACGGCGACCAGCGCCAGGTCGTCGCCCGCCTCGGGGCGTCGACCGAGGGTGGCGCGGCCGTTCTCGACGCCCACCGTCCGTTGCCGGCGCAGGAAGGCCTCCTGCCGCAAGAGCGACCAGGCGGTGTTCGTCTCGGCGTTGCCGTACATCACGACCGTGCGATCGATCTCGACCAGGCCCCGCCGGATCCGCCCGACGTACGACCGGTCGGGCCACACGGTGAGCCGCCCCGCGCCCCGGTACAGGAAGAGTTGCGCGTCGTAACGGGCCTTCGCGGCGGCCCACGCGCGGGCCGCCTGCGGGCCGCGCGTGCCGTACACGAGCAGCGGTCGCCGCATGAGCGCCGGCTTCACTCCGCCCGATCGCTCGGGCCCTTTGAACAAGCCGCCTATCCGGCCGGGGCCACGGATCGGGTCGGCCGAATCGGTCAGGTCGCGGACCCGAGTCCAAACGCCCCGCCCGTTGCTCGCCAGGGAGATCGCGTCGCCGTCGCGACGGGGTCGGTAGAGGACCGGCGCGGCGCCGTCGAGTTTCACCCGCACGTCTTTCTTGCCGGCGTCCCAATCGGTGAACGAGATCCGCAGCCGCCGGACGTTGTCGGTCACGCCGACCACCTCGCCCCGCTCGGCGTCGCGGCGGAGTTCGACGCGGGCGATCTCTCCCTGCCGGTCGGGCGACTGGATCGTCACCCAGCCGAGGCGCGACAGCACGCCGACGTCGGGCGTCGCCAGCTCGATTTGGTCGGCCGACCCGTGGTCGCGGCGGCGGCGTTTGGTCAGCCAATCGGCCTGCTCACGCAAGGTCTCTTTGAGGGGACGCTCCGCGTCGATCTCGCGGTAAGCGAAGTCGTTGTGGAACTCGCCGAGCCGCTCGCGGAGGAAGCGGCTCTCGTTGCGGGCCACGCCGCGGCGCCCCAGGCTCCAGACCGAGACGCCCATGCCGGCGAGGTTCTCAATCGCTCGCAACGGGTCGTTGGCCGACGCCTGCCGCCCGAGCAGCCGGGCGATTGGGGCCGCGTCGCGGGGCGTGGCGAGCGAGCCGCGTTGCGTGAAGAAACTGATCCAACCGTCGGTCACGCCGACCGCGGCGAAGCGGTCCGGGTGGAGCGTCGCGAGGCTCAGCGCCCCGTGCCCCCCCATGCCGCGCCCCGTGAGGGCGATCTTGTCGGCGTCGACGGGACGCTTGGCTTGCTTCTGTTGCAAGACGAAGTCGTCGAGCGCCTCCAACGCATCGCCTGCACTCCAATCCTCCCAGTCGAAGCCGAAGCGGCCCCGGCCGTAAGGCGCGATCAAATGGGTCCGCGGCCGCGGCGTGTGCTCGTCGAGACAGTCGCGGTGCGTCTGGCCCGCGTCGTGCAGCACGACCAGCACGCCGGCATCGCCACCTGGCGTCGAGGCCGGCAAGACGCCGTACGGTTGCACCGAGCCGTCGAGTTCGCTCACGAACGTGTTGGTGCGAGCTTCGGCTGGGCCGACGGCTCGCAGCTCTAAACGCGCCGTCGCGAGCGGCTTGGCGGGGGAGTCCGTCTTCGATGGCTTCTCGGCCATGAGGTCAACGAGCAGCGTCGCGGTCTCGCCCACCTTCAAGTCGGCGGGGAAGTCGGGGAGCGTGAAGGGGATCGACGTGATCATCCTCGACTCGAGGCGATCGAGCACCGTTGGTCGCGCCGCGCCCCCCTCCCCTGCCCACCTCGCAACGAGCGCCCCACCGATCTGTGGCTGATCGCTCGCGTTCACAAAGAGGATCGAAGCGTGACGTGCTTGCTCGTTCAGCGCGGGGTCCACCACCAGGTCGGGCAGCGTCGCCTCGTCGGCGAGCAACTGGTGCTCGGCGGCGGGCCGGACCAGGCGCGGCTTGGCGGTGGGGCGTGCGAGGTGCGCGACGATCCGGTTCGCCCCCTTCTGCACGCGCACCGGCGGGCGGAACCAGCCGACGCCGTACGGGTCGCCCGGCAGCCACTCGCCGTTGACGCAGACCGCCGCACAGCCCTTGGCCTCCAGCAGCAGCACGCCCTCGGCGGGCGAATCGAACTCGGCGTAGGCGTAGCCGCCGGCCAGGTCCGCCGTGCGGGGCTCGGCGTCGTCGCGCCAGGCGACCTCCTCCCCTTTGACTGAGGTGACCGTCTCGCCCGCTCGTGGGGGCTCCCACCCGCCGCGGGCGATCGCCGCTTCGACCGGATCGACGTGCAGCGGAGCCCGGCGGTACTCGCCGACACGCGGCAGGACGAGCCAATCCTGGGGCGTGATGGTCTCGGGCAGCCCGGCGGGCTCAGGCTTCGGCGACTTGGGCTTCGGTGGTTCGGACTTCTGCGGCTCGGGCTTTGGGCGCTCCTCGGACGGGGCGCTCGGCTCCGGATCGGCCGGCTTCGGGACCGCCGGGGTCTCGGGCGCGGCGTGTCCCACCGCGCACAGCAACCCGATCACCGGTGGGAGGATCAGCGAGAGCGAGTGTCGGGGCATACGTTCGGTCGGAGGGGGCGGCGCTAGGGGCTCCCCAAGGATAGCTGCCCGGGGCGTGGCGGGAGCCCCGATCGGGGGGCGATTCGACCGGCGTAAACCGTCCTTGCACGAAAAAACCGCCCGGGCGGCGAGGCCCGGGCGGCTGGTCGTATTCGATTGGGTCGCTCGCTGCCGCGATCAGTCGCGGGGGCGGACGGCGCCGGTCAGGCCACTGTAATCCACGCGGTCCTCTTGGTGCCAGAGCGGGAAGCCTTGGCGGACGCGCTCCGCGAGGATTTCCAGCTTCTCCGGCGAGCCGGCGGGGGCGGCGGTGGGGCCGAACTCCTCGTCATGAGCGCGCGGGACAAAGTCCTCGTCGTGGCCGTACTTGAGGATCGCTTCGAAGACGTTGCCGAGGGTGGGATCGGGCATGGCGGGGGTCCTTTATGCGTTTCGGGACAACGGCGGCTCCAAGCGGGTAGCCGCGGTGCGTCGTCCTATTGGTCTGTCGTCCTAGGATTTAAAGCGTCCGTCGTGGTGTGGGATTACACCTCGACCGCCTTTTTTCCGCTTGGGCGACACGTCCCTGCGTCATTTGGCGCCTCCGAACCAGGCTGGCAATCCACCAGCGTCGGCTTGGCGCCTCGCGAATCCTTCCCTTGCTTCTACTCCTTCCTACCGCAACGGTTCATCCTGGTTTGAGGGTGGCGTACGAGTCCTAAACGGGGCGCGGCCCCGAGCACTTCCGCCGCCTGCATCCCTCGGGCAATTGGGCCGCGGTCTCAACCCTTTCGGCCAGCTTCCGCCGGCCGAGTGAGCCCGTCCCATCCGTTGCGAGATCGAGGGATTATCCCTGTGGAGATCGCAAAGTCAAGTTTTTTCGCCACGTCAAGTCGGGGGCTTTTGCCGACCCTGGCGATCGGGTGTCAAGGGGCGCCGGCTGGGGGGACCCCGCGGGCGAATCCCCAGGCGGGCTCAGCCGGCAATAATCTGCTGCCAGGCGGCCAAAACCGCGGGCGGATCGCTCACCAGGCGGGCCACGCTCATCACCAGCAACCCCACGCCAACGCCCAGCAGGCTCGCCCCGCGGCTGCTCGGAGGGGTTTCGGTGTCCCGTAAGGAACGCTCCACCGTGCGGCCCAGACGCCGCCAGCCGGCCAGGTCTTGCCGCCCCCCGCTCGAAACAAGGCTCGTGTTCCGCATCCAGGCGAGGCAGTCGAGGTGCGCCTGCACGCCCACGCTCGGCAGCGACAAGTTGTCGCCCGCCCAGCGCCCGCTCGGGTCGATCCGCCGGGAGGCCTCCGACAGCACTGGCCGGAGCTCCTCGGCGGTCAGGTTGTAGATCACCAGCCGGGGGCGACCGAGCATGACGATCAGCACCACCCACAACCAATAGAAGGCGAGCAGGAAGAGCCACACGAAATCGCCCAAGCTCTCCGAGGCGTGCTCGGGCCAGAAGAGCGAGATCGGCCCGATCATCACCAGCCCGGTTAGGGCGAGGCCGAGGGTCGCCACGTCGCTCGCCCCGGAGACCACCGTCGGCCGACGACGAAGATTGATCAGCCCCAGCAGCACCAAGTAGGCGGCCAAAGGGACGGCGGCGATCGCGAAACGGAGGGGGTCCATCAGACGCGGCCGGCCTCCGAATCGCCGGCCACCTCGCCCGCCAAGCGTCGCTGGTCGATCGCCTCGCGGAGCTGCGTGGCGTGCTCAGCCAAGCGACGGCGGGACTCGCCCTGGTAGTACTTCCCCGAAGCCCAGGCGTCGGTCGCGGCGAAGGCGATGAGCGCTAACGTTAGCCCACACAACGCCACCAAGTACACGAGCACCGACGTCGGCTCACGGGGCACGATCGGCCAGATGGCGACCAGCACTCCCAGCACCGCGATCACGCCCGTTGCCAAACGCCGCCTGTGGAAACGAGAACGGGCGAAGCGGTGGGCCGCCGGGTCCTCGTCCGGCTGGTCGGCGCGGCGCCAATCGCGGCGGTGCGCGTCGAACAGCACGCCCGCGAGGGCCAGCAGCACCAGCGATAACAGGGAGGTGGCGATCATGCGCGGGGTGATTCGGGGCGGAGGGGAATCCCTCTAGGATACCGACTCGCCCGGCCCGCGTCGCGTCTTGGAAGCCAAACGGCGCCCAACGCGTGAGGAGGCCAGCCTTACTTGCTCGAAGGCTGCGTTGGCTTATTCGCCGGCTTCACCCGAATCCGCAGCACCACCAGGCGCCGTCCGCCCGGGGCGGTTGGGGTCGCCCCCTTGGCTTGAGCCTGCTGCTTGAGCTTCGCGATCGCCTCGGGGGAGAGTTTGATCCGCAGCGGCACGGCCCGCACCTTCGACGGGGCCGCGGGGGGCGCCGGCGTCGATCGGTCGACGCCGACCTGCTTCGCGCCATCGAGGTCGGCGAGCAGGCGATCGAGCTCCGCCTCTTCGGCATCGACGTAAACCAGCTGCTCCTGCGAGCCGCCGAGCGACTGCGGGTCGGCCGCTTCCGCCACGGTCATCAACCCGCTGGGCAGGTTCGCCCGCTGAGCCGAGGGCACCGCGAAGTAGCGACGGAGCCGCTCGAGCTTGTCGGGCGTGGCTTGGTAATCGACGACACGCAGGTTGGGAGTCGCCTGTTGAATCGCATAAACGGCTTGGTCGATCGGCTGCTGGGTCACGGCCACGCCCGGCCCGGCGGGGCGCTCGGGGCGGCCGTAGAAGCTGATCAGCACCGCCGCGGCGACCGCCACACCGGCCCACGACCAACCCCGCGCCGACTTGCCGAACGGCAGGCCGAAGTCGCCCTCCGGCTCGAGACGGTCCGGCAGCTCCGCGGCGTCCTCGCCTGTCGCCTGCCGACGCAACGCTTCGGCGACGACCGACGAGGCCAGGTCGTTGTTGAACGTGGGGGCGGGCGATCCTTGGACCGTCCGGCTCACTCCCCGCAGGTCGTCCGCCAACCGCCGGGCCGCCGGCTCGTCGGCGAGGTACCGCTCGACGTCGGCCGCCTCGGCGACGGAGAGCTCGCCGTCGAGGTAGGCGCTGATCCGTTCGCCCCACACCTCGGGGACGCCCGAGTCGTGCGGCGGTTGGTTGGCGGGGGGAGCGTTCATGGTTGGCTCGCTAACGGGTCGAGAGGGCTTCCGTGCCGCCCCGCATCGAGGGGGGGCGGCTCTCGCAGGTGTGTCTCTTAGTCGCTTGGTTCGGGCGCGGAGTTCCTGTGGCGGGTCACGTTTCGCCGAGGGTCGAGGCCAGGGTCTCTTTCAGCTGGGATCGGGCGCGGAACAGGCGGCTGCGGACCGTGCCGATCGGCGCGCCGATCAGCTCGGCGATCTGCTGGTAGTCCATCTCCTCGAACTCGCGGAGCACGATCACCTGGCGGTGATCCTCCTCGAGCGTGGCGATCGCCTCGTGCAGCAACCGGGCGCGTTCGTCCTGGAAGGTCGCGGTGGTCGGGCAGTCGCTCTCGGCGACCGGTTCGGGGCCGCCGGCGTCCTGCACCGCGGTGAGCGACAGGCGGGGCCGCTTCTTGCGGTTCTTGCTGATCGCTTGGTTGAAGGCGATCCGGTAAATCCACGTGTAGAAGCGGCTGGTCCGCTGGAAGGTGCTGAGTTTCAGGTAGGCTTGGACAAACGCCTCCTGGGCGACGTCCTCCGCCTCCTCGGCGGAACCGGTCAGCCGCATCAGCGACGCCCGCAGGCGATCCTGGTAGCGCCCCACCAGCTCGCCGTACGAAGCCGAGTCGCCCGCGAGCGAGCGGTCGATCAAGCGATCGTCGAGGGCGCGGTCGTCTTCGACCGGGGCGGCAGCCGCACCGCGCGGCGTCGCGCCCGCGGCGGCGGGCAGGGGGAGGGCGGCGGAGATCGCTAGACTCGACAAATCGTCTGCCTCGCCGGGGCCGGCTCGGTGCGTAGGAGGGTCGTGCGGGGGAGGAGCGTCCGCCTCGGGAGCGGACGGGTCGTCTTGGTGGGGATCGGGCGTCACGACGCTCTGCGCACTGGCGGCGTCGGGAAGTGAGACGCGGCCGTACCGCGGGGAGTTCCCAAACGCCCCGGGAATCTGGCCTCTGAAGCGACTAAATCAAGTCGCTATCGGAGTTTAGGGCTGCTGAATCCTTGGCCTTTGGCCCCGCTGTGTCAAACTGAGATCGCAACGCCGTGCCTCCTGTGACGCTTATGCCGAATCCCGAGCCCCTCGACTGGCTGCCCGACGCGCTCGACCACCTCGAGCAGGAGGGCCTGCGCCGGATCCGCCGCGTGGCGACCGGGCTGACAGGGGAGTGGGCGGGGGAGGTCGTCGACTTCGGGGCGAACGACTACCTGGGCCTCGCCGGCGATCCCCGCCTCGCCGAAGCGGCCCACGTCGCCACCGACCGGCACGGCTGGGGCGCGGGCGCGAGCCCCGTCGTCTCCGGACGATCGGAGCCGCACGCCGAGCTCGAGCAACGGCTGGCCGAGTTCGAGGGAGTGGAGGCGGCCATGCTGTTCCCGTCCGGCTTCGCCGCCGGCGCGGGGGTCATCCCGGCGCTCGTCGAGGCGGGCGACGCGATCTACGCCGACGCCAAGAACCACGCCTGCCTGATCGACGGCTGCCGACTGGCGCACGCCGAGCGGCGGATCTATCGGCACAACGACGCGGAGCACCTCGCCGAGCTGCTCGCCACCGACGCGGGAAGATTCCGCCGCCGGCTGATCGTGACCGACGGTCTCTTCAGCATGGACGGCGACTTCGCCCCGCTGGCCCAGATCGGCCGGCTCGCCGCGGAGCACGGCGCCATGCTGCTGGTCGATGAGGCGCACGCCACGGGCGTGTGGGGTCCAGCCGGGCGTGGCTCGGTCGAGCAAGCCGCCACCACGGCGCCCGACCTGCCGGCGCAGGTCACCATCCGCATGGGGACGCTCAGCAAGGCGCTCGGCTCCGCGGGGGGATTTATCGCGGGGAGCCGGGAGCTCGTTGATTGGCTGTCGAACCGCGCCCGGAGCTACGTCTTCTCGACCGCAACGCCGCCGGCGTTGGCGGCCGCCGGGATCGAGGCGTTGCGGATCGCCCAGGCCGAGCCCGAGCGGCGCGAGCGGCTGCTCGCGGCCGCCGCTTCGCTCCGCGAACGCCTCGCGTCGCTTGGCTGGGACCTCGCCGGGTCCGAGAGCCAGATCGTTCCGATCCGGGTCGGCGACCCCCGGCTGGCGGTCGCGCTGTCGGCCGGGCTGGCCGAGCGGGGCCTCTTCGTGCCGGCGATCCGCCCTCCCACCGTGCCCGAGGGGGAGTCGCTGCTGCGGGTCAGCTTGTCCGCAAGACACACGCCGGAGGACCTCGATCGGCTCGTTGCGGCGCTGGACAAGGCGGACCAACCGGCGCGACCCGATTGATCCGGTCTCGGCGGTCAATCAGCTGGATCGCTGCGGAGGCCTTCGATTCGCCTCAAACGGCTTGTGGGCAAGACTTTAGGGGCTCCCACAGCCAACGCCCTGTTCGTTGACCGGGGGCCCAGCCCTGTTTACGATCGCTGTTAGCTCTCTCTTTTACCCAAACCCCGCAGGCGGCCTCCCGGTCGCCCGCGCCTGGGGGCGCTGTTTCGCCACGCGGCGAGGCTCCGCTCCCTCTTGCTAGGAACGCCCGGCCTTGATCGTCACCATCCTGTTAGGCGTCGTCACGCTCGCCGTTTTGGCGCTCGCGTTCCTTGCCAGCAAGTTCTGGCACTGGGCGCACGTGCTGGTCCTCGTGCTGTTCTATTTCGCCAGCACCGGCTACGCGATCCTCGCCGCCAAGACGCTCGATAACCGCCTGGGCCACCAGGAGCAGATCGCCAAGGCCGAGGTCGAACTCGAACAGCAACGCCTGCTCAACGAAGCGCTGACGCGCGGCACCGAAGACCGCTCGGTGATCAGCAAACTCGCCGCCCGCGACGTGCTCGCCGCCCAGGGCGACGATGGCATGAAGGGCGTGGTCCGGCTGACCCACGAGCTCCGCCTGAAGAGCCGCGTCCGCGGCCGCGTGTGGCGGTTCGCCGGCCCGGCCGGTCCGGTCAACCCGGAGACCGGCGCGGTGACGGTGAACTTCCCCGTGCAACAAGCGCAGCCGACCGAAGAGGAAGCCGACGCCGAACCGACCGAAGCGCCCCAGGGCCCGCCCCCCGCGCTGGGCCTCACGGCCGACTCGATCATCTACCTCTTCGAGCAAGGCCCCGTCGAGGGCTTCGAACAAGACCCGGCGCCGAACGCCTACCTGGGCGAGTTCCGCGTCGACGAAGTGCAGGGCCGCCAGGCTTCGCTCGAGCCGCTCGACCAGCTCGAACTCGACGCGGCGGGCGCCGAGCGTCTGCTGCAGAGCCGCGGTCCGTGGATCGTCTACGAGACAATGCCCGCGGACAACCGCGACCTGTTCGCGGGCCTCGAAGAAGAGACCCTCCGCCGCCTGCTGCCCGACAGCAGCGTCGAAGAGTACCTCCGCGACGGCACGCCCGCCCAAGGCGACGACGACCCGAACCGCCTGGTCGATGTCGATACGGATGGCAAGCTCGTCTCGCCTGACGACCCCGATAACAAGGCGGTCGGCCAGCAGTACCGCCGTCGGTTGCGCGACTACACCTACCTGCTGAACGACTACGAGCGCGAGCGGGCCGAGTTGTACGCCCGCCAGCAGGCAGTGACCGAGGACCTGGCGAAGCTCGCCGACGCACTGGAGAACGCCAAGAAGGTCGAGGCCTACCGCCAGGAAGAGCTCGGCAAGTGGCAGGACGACCTCGCGGCGGTCGATCGAGATCGCGAGGCGATCGAGCGCCACGCGCAGGCCCTGCAGAGCCAGGTCGAACTCGCCACCCGGCTGCTGGACGACACCCTCCGCCAGAACGCCCAGCTCGCCTCGGCGCGGTTGGAGCGTCGCGGCCGGCTTGTGCCGTTCGAGTCGGGCGGCGTCGACATCGACGCCCTCTGATCCCCCCCGCCCCGGGCGGTCCGGCGATCTCTCTGCCCTTCCCTCGGGGGCGCTCCTAAGATAGAGCGTTGTCAGGCCCGCCCCTGTTGTGCCGGGCCGACCAGCGGAATCCGAGCGCGCGTGATGGGCATCTACGACCGAGACTACGAGCGGAGCTACGACACCGGCAGCGGCTGGCGCGACGGAGGCGGCGGCCCCGGCACGCCCGGCGGCTTCGCGAGTTGGTCGGTCAACGGCAAGCTGCTGGCGGTGATGGTCGCGGTCTACCTCTTCCAGTACTTCACGCTCGACAACGGAAACCCACGCGATTCGTGGTTCACCAACTTGGGGGTGCTGCACGCCGACTGGTTCCGCGAGCCGTGGCGTCTCTACGGCTTTTTCTCCTACGCGCTCCTGCACAGCACCAGCGGGCTGGCCCACCTGCTGTTCAATGGCATCGCGCTCTTCTTCTTCGGTCGCACGATCGAGGCCCGTCTCGGCGGGCGCGAGTACCTGCTGTTCTTCTTTACCGCCGCGGCGTTCGCGGGGCTCGTGTGGAGCCTGTCCGAATTGGCGATAGGAGACACGAGACACGAATTGCTGGGGGCGTCGGGCGGCATCGCGGCGATCATCGTGCTGTTCGCGTTGTGGTACCCCAACGTGCAGGTCTACCTGATGGGCGTGCTGCCCGTGCCGGCGTGGATGATGGCGATCCTGTTCATCGGTCAGGACGTGATGGGCGCGCTCAGCCGTTCAGGCAACGTCGCCTACACGGCCCACCTCGGCGGGGCCCTGTTCGGCTACCTCTACTACCGCAGCGGCTGGCGGATCACGAGTTGGCTGCCCGAAAGCTTGCTGGGCGGCGCGGGGCTTAAGGATCTGTTCTCCACCAAGCCGAAACTGCGCGTCCACCACGGCGACGACGGCCAGCAGAGCGACGAGACCCAGGCCTCCGATGAGCGGCTCGACGAGATCCTCCGCAAGATCCAGCAGAGCGGGCAGGACAGCCTCTCGCGCTCGGAGCAACGCTACCTGGAGCAGGCGAGCCGGCGATTTAAGGACCGCCGCCCCTAAGGCGCCCGGGGCAAAAACTTAGGGAACGTGGCGGGGATTCGCTACAATCTCCCGCCGGGCCTCGACGGCCCGCCCCGCCCGCTCCCCTGCCCTCCCGGAGCCCCCACCATGGAACCTGCGCGCACCGTCGCCGTGACCGGCGCCTCCGGCCTAGTCGGCCGAGCCCTTGCGGACGCCTTCACCGCCGACGGCGTCCGCATCCTGCGGCTCGTCCGCCGGGCGTCGAACGGCCCCGACGAAGTCCACTGGGACCCGGCCCGCGATGAAATCGAGGCCGACAAGCTCGAAGGCCTCGACGCCCTCTTCCACCTCGCCGGGAAAGGGATCGCCGATCAGCGTTGGACGCCCGCCGTCAAGCAGCAGATCGTCGACAGCCGAGTGAGGGGGACGCGTCTGATCGCGGAGTCCGTCGCCAACCTCCGGCACAAGCCGCGCGTGCTGGTCTCCGCCTCGGCGGTCGGCTTCTACGGCGACCGGGGCGCCGAGCCGGTCGACGAGGACTCGCCCGGGGGCGAGGGCTTCCTTGCGGAGACCTGCGAGCAGTGGGAGGCCGCCGGCGCGGCCGCTTGGGAATCGGGCGTGCGGGTCGTGCAGGTGCGGATCGGCATGGTGCTCAGCCCCAAAGGGGGCGCGCTGGCGAAGATGCTGCCCGTCTTCAAACTGGGCGCCGGGGGCGTCGTCGGCACGGGCGATCAGGTGATCAGCTGGATCGCCCTGCCCGACCTGATCCGCGTCCTCCGGTTCGTGGCCGACGTCGAGTCGATGCACGGCGTTGTGAACGCCACCACGCCGGGGGCGGTCACCAACCGCGAATTCACCAAGGCGCTCGGCGCGCAGCTCGGCCGCCCCACCTTCCTGCCCGCGCCGAGCTTCGCCGTCAAAGCATTGATGGGCGAGGCGGCCGGTCCGCTGCTGTTCCAGGGCGCGCGGGTCGCGCCCAAACGGCTGACCGACGCCGGCTTCACCTTCGAGACCCCCGACCTGCCGTCGGCCCTCAGCCGTTTGCTGGCGTGAAGCGAACGAGCTTGAGCCGCAGGCGGGCGCCGCCACAAACTTTCACACCGGATCGCGTGGGTCACTCCAGCTCGATCTTGAGGACGGTCGCGATCTCGTTCATCGGCACGTCCGGCAGCGTCACGTGCCAGGCGTGGGTGTCCATCTCGTGCTCGACCTCGTGGTCCGTGCCGAGGATCGTGACTCGCTTGACCTCGCCGTGCGGCGGGTAGTGGTGCGGGCTGAGCTTGCCGTAGCTGAAGCGTTTGCCCGCCTCGGGTTTGCCGAGGTAGAAGAGGTACATCGTCTTGCCGTCCTTCGAGACGGTAAAGCGGATGTCGTCGGCCGAGTACTTGACGGTCGCGGACTGGCCGCCGAAGTGGCCGTCGCCCGCCTTCGCGTTGCCGAAGCCGTAGATGTCGAACGGCCGCGTGTCGTAAACCGCCTCGCCGTACTTGGCGAGCCAGTCGCCGATCTCACGCAGCACCTTGCGCTGCCGCTCGGGGATGGAGCCGTCCGACTTGGGCGAGACGTTCAGCAGGACGACTCCGTTCTTGCTCCAGACGTCGATCATGTTACGCAGCACGAGGTCAGCCGACTTCACGCCCATCGCGTCGGTGTAGCACCACGAGCCGTCGCTGATAGTGACGTCCGTCATCCAGACGCTCGGCGAGAGGTCTTTCTTGCCCCCCTGCTCGATGTCGAGCACGCCGACCGAGCTCGGCAGGTCGACCTGCTTGTAGGCGATGACGCCCTCCTGCCCCTTCGCGGCGGCGTGATTCAGGTAGTAGGCGCACATCTCTTCGCGGAGGTGCTCCGGGATGACGTTCAGCCACGAGTCGAACCAGATGATGTCCGGGTCGTACTGATCGACCACCTCCTTGATCTGATCGAACCAGTAGGCGTTGAACTCCTCCTCGCTCATGTTGCCGTACAGCTTCTTGAGCAGCGGGTCGTCTGACGTGGTCGCGAAGTCCTCGTTCCAGGCGTAGTGGCTGTCGTGCGGCGGGTGCTTCGGGTCGATCTTCTCGCCGGCGTGCCGCTGGTGGTGCCGGGCGTGGTGGAAGGTGGTGATGAGCTTCATGCCACGCTTGCGCAACCCGGCGGTCAGCTCGCCGGTGATGTCAGTCTTCGGGCCCATGTCCGCGGCGTTCCAGGGGTTCACCTCGCTGTCCCACATGGCGAAGCCGTCGTGGTGCTGGGCGACCGGCCCGGCGAAGCGGGCGCCGGCCCGCTGGAACAGCTCGGCCCACTCGTCCCCGTCGAAGTGCTCGCCGGTGAACTGCGGGACGAAGTCGTGGTAGCCGACCTTCTGGTGGCTGCCGTACTTCTCGAGGTGGTGCTTGTAGACCCAGCTGTCCTCGACGTGCATCCAGTGGGGGTACCACTCGCTGCCGAAGGCGGGCACCGTGTAGACGCCCCAGTGGAAGTAGATGCCGAGCTTCGAGTCGGCGAACCACTCGGGCGCGGCCTCGTGGCGGCTGAGCGATTCCCAGTCGGCCGTGTACTCAGGGCCTTGGCCCAGGGCCTTCACACCGGGAGTGAGGAGCGAAACCAAGAGCAGCAGTCGTATCAACCGAGGCATGTTGCAGGACCAGAGGGAAGGAAAAGGGGAGTGTCCGAGTCGCAATCCGAGCATCGCTACGCCCTTTGTAATGTCGCTGCGGGGGCAAGGTGGCCGCTTCGCCGCGGGAAACCCGGGAAAATGCCCCCCGTAGCGGGGGCGAGAGCCCATTGCGGGGCGAGGCGGGGCGGGTAAGATTTAGGGGCTATAACGGCTTGCAAGGAAGGGGCTTGCGCCGATGCGGTCGGTCCGCCCCGAGGGGCCTCGCCGCCCCGCTTCAAGCTCCGGCCCAAACGGCGTCGATAAGCGGAGTCTTCCGTGACCCCTCGGACGCCACAGCGCCCCCCTCCCGCCCCCCGCCCTCGCTCCTTAGGAATCCTCCCGCTGATGCACTCTCAGGTAGTCGTTCTGGGTGGGGGACCGGGTGGCTACGCCGCCGCGTTCCTGGCGGCCGACCTCGGCATGGAGGTCACGATCGTCGAGGCCGACCCGCGCCTCGGCGGGACCTGCCTGATCCGGGGTTGCATCCCCAGCAAGGCGCTCCTGCACACCGCCAAGGTCATCTCCGAGGCCGAGGAGATGCAGAGCTGGGGCGTCACCTTCCAAAAACCCCAGATCGACATCGACAAGGTCCGCGCCCGCAAGGACGAGATCGTCGGCAAGCTGACGGGCGGCCTCGCCAAGCTGGCCGACGCCCGGAAGGTCAAGAAGGTCCACGCCCGCGGCGTGTTCGTCGATTCGCAGACGCTCAACCTCGAGCCGGTCGAGGGCAGCACGTCGGTCGTCGGTGACAACCGGCTCACGTTCGACCACTGCATCCTGGCGACCGGCAGCGTGCCGGCGATGCCGAAGTTCCTGGACATCGGCTCCCCCCGCGTGATGAGCTCGACCGGCGCGCTCGAGCTGCCCGACATCCCGGAGAGCCTGTTGGTCGTCGGCGGGGGCTACATCGGCCTGGAAATGGGCACCGTCTACTCCGAGCTCGGCTCGAAGGTGACCGTCGTCGAGCTGGGCGACGGCCTCCTGCCCGGAGCCGACCGCGACCTCGTCCGCCCCCTCGCCAAACGCATCAAAGAGCGTTTCGCGGGCGTGCTGCTGAAGCACAAGGTGGCCGGGCTGAAGGACGTCGGCGACAAGGTCGAAGTCACCATCGAGGGCGAAGAGCTCAACGACACCGTCACGTTCGACCGCGTCCTCGTGTCGATCGGCCGCTGGCCCGTGTCGAAGGGTTTCGGCCTGGAGAACACGAAGGTCACGGTCAACGACCGCGGTTTCGTCGAGACCGATGATCAACAGCGGACCAGCGACCCGCACATCCTCGCCATCGGCGACGTCGCGGGCGACCCGATGCTCGCTCACAAGGCGGCCTACGAGGGCCGCATCGCCGCCGAGGTGCTCGCCGGCCAGCCCGCCGCGTTCGACGCCCAGGCGATCCCCGCCGTGGTGTTCACCGACCCGGAGATCGCGTGGGCCGGCCTCACCGCCGAGGAGGCGAAGGCCGCCGGCCGGAAGGTCGACGTGGCGACCTACCCGTGGCAGGCCTCGGGCCGCGCCCTGGCGAACGGCCGCACGGACGGGCTCACCAAGTGGATCGTCGACCCGGAGACCGAGCGGGTGCTCGGCTGCGGCATCGTCGGCTCCGGCGCTGGCGAGCTCATCGCCGAGGCGGTCCTCGCCATCGAGATGGGCTGCAACGTCCACGACATCGCGGGCTCGATCCACCCGCACCCCACGCTCAGCGAGACGGTCGCCTTCGCCGGCGAGGTGCAGCTGGGCACCGCGACCGAGATCTACAAGCCAAAACGTAAATAGAAGAACTCACCACAGAGAACCCAGAGGTCGAATGGTTCCCCTCCCCTTGATGGGGAGGGGAAGGCATCGCGTCCTCTGTGCCCTGTGTGGTGAATCCCTTTAGGTAAGCCAGCATGGCCAGCGCCGAAGTGAATCCCAACTCGCCGATCCCGAACGACGTCGACCCGGTCGAGACCAACGAGTGGCTCGAGTCGCTCGACTACGTCCTCGAGCACCACGGACCCGAGCGCGCCAAGGAGCTGCTCGCCGCCCTCGAGGCGGCCGCCGTCCGCAACGGGGTCGAGCTCCCGTTCACGGCCACGACGCCTTACGTGAACACGATCGCCCCCACCGAGCAGCCCCCCTACCCGGGCGATCGCGAGCTGGAGCGGCGCATCAAGAGCTACGTCCGCTGGAACGCGATGGCGATGGTCGTCCGCGCGAACCGCGACCCCGCCTCGCCGGGCGGACACATCAGCACGTTCGCCAGCTCGGCGACGCTGTACGAGGTGGCGCTCAACCACTTCATCCGCGGCCGCGGCGAGGACGGCTTCTCGGGCGACCAGGTCTACTACCAGGGGCACGCCGCCCCCGGCATGTACAGCCGGGCGTTCCTCGAGGGGCGCCTGACCGAACAGAACCTCGTGAACTTCCGCCGCGAGATGGGCGAGGGGGGCGGCCTCTCCAGCTACCCGCACCCTTGGCTGATGCCCGGTTTCTGGGAGTTCCCGACCGTGTCGATGGGCCTCGCGCCGATCATGGCGATCTACCAGGCGCGGTTCAACGAGTACTTGACCGACCGCGGCATCAAGGATTGCAAGGACAAGCGGGTCTGGGCCTTCTTGGGCGACGGCGAGTGCGACGAGCCGGAGACCCTCGGCGCCATCGGCCTCGCGGCCCGCGAGCACCTCGACAACCTGACGTTCGTCATCAACTGCAACCTGCAGCGGCTCGACGGACCGGTCCGCGGCAACAGCAAGATCATCCAGGAGCTGGAAGGCACGTTCCGCGGCGCCGGCTGGAACGTCATCAAAGTGATCTGGGGCGACGGTTGGGACCGCCTGATCGCGGAGGACCACAACGGCCTGCTCGCGAAGCGGATGATGGAGGTCGTCGACGGCGAGTATCAGAAGTACGTCGTCGCCGGCGGGGCCTACATCCGCGAGAAGTTCTTCGGCAAGTACCCGGAACTGCTCGAACGCGTGAAGCACCTCAGCGACCAGCAGATCGAAAAGCTCAACCGGGGCGGGCACGACCCGGCCAAGGTCTACGCCGCGTACTCCAAGGCGTGCGAGCGCAACGGCAAGCCGACGGTCGTCATCGCCAAGACGATCAAGGGCTACGGCCTCGGCGAGGCGGGCGAGGGCCGGATGGTCACCCACAACAACAAGAAACTCAACGAGAACGAGCTGGTCGAGTTCCGCACCCGGTTCGGCATCCCCATCAGCGACGAGCGCGTCACCGAGGCGCCCTTCTACCGGCCGCCCGAGGACTCGCCGGAGATGAACTACCTCCGCGAACGCCGCGAGGCGATGGGCGGCAGCGTGCCGAGCCGCAACGGCGACGCCGCGCCGATCGAGGTGCCCGAGCTGGCCGAGTACGACAAGACGCTTGCCAAGATGACCAGCAAGGGCCCCGGCAAGGAGATGTCGACCACGCAGGGCTTCGTCCGCCTGCTAAGCGACCTGCTGCGAGACAAGAAGATCGGCAAGCGAATCGTTCCGATCGTGCCGGACGAATCGCGCACTTTCGGCATGGAAGGCCTCTTCCGCCAGATCGGCATCTACGCCCACGCGGGGCAGCTCTACGAGCCCGTCGATGCCGATCAGCTCTCCTACTACAAGGAGGCCCAGGACGGCCAACTCCTCGAAGAGGGCATCACCGAGGCGGGCTCCATGAGCTCCTTCAACGCCGCGGGCACCGCCTACAGCTCGCACGGCGAGCAGATGATCCCGATGTACATCTACTACTCGATGTTCGGGTTCCAGCGGATCGGCGACCTCGTCTGGGCGGCGGCCGACATGCGGGCGAAGGGCTTCATGCTCGGCGGCACCGCTGGCCGGACCACGCTCAACGGCGAGGGCCTGCAGCACCAGGACGGCCACTCGCTGGTCAACGCGATCGCCTTCCCGACGGTTCGCGCCTACGATCCGGCGTACAACTACGAGACCGCCGTCATCATCTTCCACGGCCTGCAGAAGATGTACGTCGAGAACGAACAGTGCATCTTCTACCTGATGCTCGAGAACGAGAACGTCATGATGCCCCAGATGCCGGAGGTCGAGGGTATCGACGAAGGGATCATCAAGGGCATGTACAAGCTCAAGTCCACTGAGGGCGGTCAGCACCGCGTTCAGCTGTTCGGCTCCGGATCGATCCTGCACGGCGTGCTCGACGCGCAGCAGATCCTCGCCGAGAAGTACGGCGTGTCGTCCGACGTGTGGAGCGTGACCAGCTACACCGAGCTCCGTCGCGACGCCCAGGAGACCGAGCGCCTGAACATGCTGAACCCGACCGCCCCGAAGAAGCAATCGTTCTTCGAGCAGCAGATGGCCGGGTCCGAGGGCCCGATCATCGCCGCCAGCGACTACCTGCGGACGCTCAGCGAGCAGCTCGCCCCGTGGGCGCCCAACGGCATGTTCTGCCTGGGGACCGACGGCATGGGCCGCAGCGAGAGCCGCGAGAACCTCCGCCGCCACTTCGAGGTCGACGCCGCGAGCGTCGTCATCGCGACGCTCTGGAAGCTCTCCAAAGAGGGCAAGATCGACGCCTCGGTGGTCGATCAAGCGATCAACGACCTCGACTACGACCGCGAGAAGGCCTCGCCGCTGTACGCCTAAGGAGATGATAGAGGCTAGATGATAGATGCTAGTAGCACAGCTCGGCGTCGGTCTCTTCCTCTAGCATCTATCATCTAACTTCTAACATCTCTCTACCGATGCCTAGCCAAATCAACCTCCCCAGCCTCGGCGAGAACATCGAGTCGGGCGACATCCTTGCGATCCTCGTTGCCGAGGGCGACTCGGTCACCGCCGAACAGGACCTCTTGGAGATCGAGACCGACAAGGCGACGGTCCCCGTGCCGAGCCCGTCGGCCGGCACGATCACCAAGATCCTGGTCGCCGAAGGGGACACGGTGCCCGTGGGCGCCGCGATCTTCGAGATCGAGGCGGGCGAAGCCGCCGCGGCGCCGGAGCCCGCACCTGAGCCGGCCGCACCGACGCCTGCTCCGGCGCCCGATCCCGAACCGGCCCCAGCGCCCGAGCCGGTCGCGCAAGCGCCGGCTCCCGCGCCGACCCCGGCGCAGACTCCCGCCCCGGCCCCCACTCCGGCGCCAGCGCCCGCTCCCGCTCCCGCTCCCGCGCCCGCTCCGGTGGCGCAGGACACGCCGGGCGATGGCTACGCGGCGGCGGCGGCGAGCCCGAGCGTGCGACGGTTGGCCCGCGAGCTGGGCGTCGATCTGCGGCGTGTCCGCCCCACGGGCGCCGGCGGCCGGGTGACCGAAGAGGACATCCACTCGCACGTGCGTCAGGCCCAAGAGCAGGCCCGCGCGGCCGCGCCGGTGTCGAGCGGACCGGGACTCCCCAGCAGCGACGGCCAGGGCGCCACGCGGGTCGAGAAGATGTCGCGCATGCGGCAGACGATCGCCAAGAACATGGTCGCCAGCTACACGACCATCCCGCAGCTCACCAACTTCGACGACGTCGACGTCACCGAGCTCGAGGCGATGCGTCAGGCGAGCAAGGAGGACTACGCCTCCAGCGGGCTGAAGCTCACCCAGATGCCGTTCCTCATCAAGGCGATCGCCGGCGCGCTGAAGCTGCACCCGATCGTCAACGCGTCGGTCGATATGGAGGCGGGAGAGGTCACTTACAAGGAGTACGTGAACATCGGGGTGGCGGTCGATACGCCCAAGGGGCTGACGGTCCCTGTTCTCCGCGACGTGGACCGGATGAGCATCTCGCAGATCACTCGCGAGCTCGACGAGCTGGTCGCTAAGGCCCGCGACGGCAAGCTCTCGATCGACGAGATGCGGGGCGGCACGTTCACCATCAGCAACATGGGCGCGGTCGGCGGCACGTACTCGACGCCGATCATCAACCCGCCCGAGGTAGCGATCCTGCTGGTCGGACGCAGCCGCATGCTGCCGACGGTTATCGGCAAGGGCGCGGACGCGAAGATCGAGCCGCGGCTCGTCATGCCGCTGTCGCTGACGTACGACCACCGCGTGGTCGACGGCGCCGACGCCGCCCGCTTCGTCAACGAGGTGAAGAGCTTCCTCGCCGCCCCGGGGCGGTTGCTGTTGGCGCCGTGAGTTCGGAACCACAGATGAGCACGGATTAACGCGGATGTCGCACGGGCGGCGTCCGCGTTTTTCGTTCTCTGTAGGAGGCGTCTCCGACGCCGATTTGGGCATGTGAGCAGCAACGGCTGGCGGCGCGGAATCGGCGTCGGACACCCCTCCTACAAACCGGCTTTTTGCATCTGGCGCCCCTTTAACCGTACACTTCCGGCGCCGCCGATAGGCATCCGTGTTCATCGGCGTTCATCTGCGGTTCCTCTCTTCTCAGGAGGCGGCGATGAGCGACTCTTCGACGATCGACCTGTTCGATGGCTGGCGAGCCACCTTCGAGCCGGGCGCCGATTGGCTCTATGTCCGGCTGCACCCGCCGGCAGGGCCGGGCCAATTCGACTTGGCGCTCGGCCTATGGAACGAGATCGCCCGCCGCGACGATTACGAAGTCGTGCTCGAAATGGACGAGATCGCCTTCTTGCCGTCGGCCCTGATGGGCGAGGTGGTCCGGCTGCACAAACGCGTCGCGATGGCGGGCGGCAGGCTGCGGCTCTGCGGCCTGCAAGAGCACCCCCGCGAGGCGGTCCACCTGATGCGTCTCGACGAGCTGGTGGCGATCTACGCCGACCGCCAAGCGGCGTCGGTTTAGCTTGAACCACAAAGGCACTAAGGACACGAAGGAGGGGGCTAGTTCAGCAGATCAAACGCGCCAGAACAGCTTAGTCTTTGTGCTCTTCGTGTCTTTGTGGTTCTCTTCAGGCAAGGCGTGTCTGTAGCGGGCGAATCGCTAGCAGGGGCGTGATCGGCCCGATTTCGCCCGGGTTAAGGTGGTCGAACCGGGCTCTCTCTGCGTATAGAGAGAGTGTTCCTCTGCCCCTGAGCGTGCCGATGATCGGACCCGCCGACGATTTCGCCGCCTGTACGCCCGACCCGCCCCATCCGGGACGGGAGTTGGTCGTGATGACGCATGGCATCGCCAGCACCCGGTTCTTCCTGACCCCGCTCGCGCTGCGGCTCCGCCGGGCCGGCTTCGGCGTGCGGCTGCACGGGTACCCTTCGCTCTGGTGGTCGAACCGGACGTTCGGCCGGAGCTTCGCGGCGTTGCTCAGGCGGCTGGGTGAACGGTGCGATCGGCTGCACGTGGTCGGTCACAGCATGGGGGGCATCGTCGCGCGCTGTGCATTAGAGGAAGAGCTGCCCCCGAACCTGGGACGCGTCGTGCAGATCGCCCCGCCCAATCAGGGGTCGCACATGGCGACCCGCATCGGGCACTACCACGGCCACCCGCTGTGGGACGCCGTGGTGGTCGCGCCGCACCGGCTGATCGCCCCGACGCTCGACGAGCTGCGCGACACGCCCGACAGCTTCGTCCGCCAACTCGGCCCGCCGCCGCCCGGTGTGGACGTCGGCGTCATCACGGCGAGCCACGACAACGTGCTGCACCCCGAGCAGACCCACCTGCCCGGCGCCGCGGACGAGGTGACCGTCGCCGGCTGGCACACGGGCATCCTTTGGAAACGCGACACGGCCACGCAGGTCGCCAGCTTCTTGCAGACCGGCGCCTTCAATCCGGCCATCACACCCGCTTGATCACTCGGCGACGCGTGACATCTCGCTGGTCATAAAGACGACCCACTCGCCCGCGTCGTCCTTCGCTTGGGACCGCATCACGATCTTGTCCTTCGAGACGAACTCGAACGTGTCTTGGTAGGGGATCAGCTCGCCGTCTCCCATCATGTTCGGCCCCATCGTGTCGAGGGTCAGCGTCCGCTTCTCCTCGTCGTAGACTCCCTCGTAGACCCAGAGGTGGTTCATCATGGAGTCGGTCCACGTGCCGACGTACTTCTGCTTGGCCGGGTCGTAACCGAGCGTCTGCACGCCTCGGATCTCGATCCCGTCGGTGTCGAACACCATCTCGTTGATGGCCCAGCGCTCACCAAGGAGCCGCGAGGAGGTCCGCCCGGTGTTCTTCGTGGGCTCGGAACCGGGACCGATCGTGCACTCGCCGGTGATCTCCCACTCACCGACGAACCGCTGCAACAGCTCGTGCTCGGGCGCGGTCCCCGGGAAGGCCGGAGGCTCGTCCCCGCAAGCAACGGCGGCGACCAGGAGCAGCGAGCAAGTAAGGGAGGCTTTCAACAGGGAGATCATGGCAGGCGCTCCGAGCGAGATGAACAGGGCGCCACCATGATACCCCAACCCCGGCCGCCGTTGGCGACCGGGGGGGGTGACTCTCACGCCTCCGTCAGGTTCGCTTCGACGAGGTTCTCGGCGAAGCCGGCGTAGGCGGCGCCGACCTGCTGGGCCATCGTGTCCGGGAAGAGGTGGAAGTCGCCCGCGGCGAGCGCGGTGACGATCCCGTCGGCGACCACCGTCGGCGAGTCGGCCTCGTCGAAGCCGGCGTCGTCGCCCATGTCGGTGGCGATCGGCCCCGGGTGGACGCTCAGGACGGCCGTCCCCTGCTCGGCGAGCGTGTCACGCAGCGCCTGGGTGATCGAGTAGCTCGCCGCCTTCGACGCGCAGTAGGTCGTGAACGCCGGGAAGCTCTTCAGCGAGGCGATCGAATTGAGCTGCACCAGCGCGCCCCCGCCGTTCGCCTTCAGCACCGGCGCGAACGCCCGAGCCACGCGCAGCAGGCCGAAGACGTTCACGTCCAGCTCGAACTGAAAACTCTCAAAGGTGTCGTCCGCGAACGGGTCGACCGTCTTCAGCACGCCGGCGTTGTTGACGACGATCTGCGCGTCGCTCGCCGTGGCCGCCGCGGCGGCGACCGACTCGGCGTCCTGCACGTCGATGCGGATCGGCACGACCCGATCGCCATACTCGTCCACCAGCGGCTGCACGCTCTCCGGTTTCCGGGCGGCCGCGTACAGCTTCGCCACGCCGCCGTTGAGCAGCGCCTTGGCGATCTCGAGGCCGATGCCCCGGTTGGAGCCGGTCACCAGCGCGACCTTGCCCTCGACTTCGTAACCCATCTCACACTCTCACTTGGTCTGAAAGGAACGTGCTCCGCACAGGGCTTACGCCGTGATAGCGAGGGGGTTCGCCCATTTCTGACCAATGGTCAGAATTAGACAATCGGCTCACAGACACCGGCTGCGGCGGTCAGGCAGAGTCGCCAGCAGTCCTGGAAAAAGCCGCGTCGTACCCGCATCGCGTGCAGCGGTAGAGGCCCCAAACTCGATCGCTTGGTAAGCGAGCCCCAATCAGATTGAAGCCGAACCGACTTCCACACTTTGGGCATGGGTAGTCAGCGGCTTGCCAGCCCCAGTGAATCACGAGCAAGGAAGTGAACACGACCGGAGTCGCGATGAGCAGCCAGGACAGATCATCGCGTATCAATGGACCAATCGCCGCGTGCAAAATCGCTGCAGCAATGCCCGATAGCACAGGCCAGTATCGCCGTGTCCAGTAGCGTTCGCGAACTCGTCGGAACTCATGGACTTCCGCAAGATTGATACCGTCCGCGTCTTCGCTCACTGCTTCAGCCCCAAGAGCGGAAAACAGAGCACCGGGATCGCCAGCGACGCGACGCCGATCGCCCAGCGGACGTCGTCCAGCTCGACGCGGTCGTCCGAGGTCGGCGGGTGGTCGACGCCCATCAGGATCACGAGGATCAGCATCGGCGTCCACACGGCGGCTTGGTCGAGGTTGATCACGATGTAGGTGATCGCGACGACGATGAACCCGCGGGCGAGGGTGTGCGCGTCCTTGCCGAATAGGCCGTAGATCGTGTGGCCCCCGTCGAGTTGGCTGATCGGCAGCATGTTGAGCCCCGTGATCAACATGCCGACCCAGCCCGCCATGAAGAACGGGTTCACTTGGCGGATGCCGATCCACTCGCCCGTATTGACCGTGCGTTGGCCTGAGCCGTCGTTGATCACCCGCTCGGCGCCCTGTGCCTGGATCATCCACTTGACCACCAGCGGGCTGTTGAGCTGCACCTCGCCCGGCACGGGAGTCTCGGAGAGGTCGAGCCGCTGCACGCCGAACCAGAGGATCGGGATCGCGACCAGCAGCCCCGCCAGCGGGCCGGCGAGGCCGATGTCGAAGATCTGCCGGCGGTTGGCGCGCATGCCGTCCATGCCGATCAGAGCGCCCATCGTGCCGATCGGGTTGAACGGCACCGGGATGCAGAGCGGGTAGCTCGCCGGGATGCGGTGGATGAGCGTCAGCAGGAAGTGGCCCATCTCGTGCGTCAGCAAAATGGCGAGCACCGCGAGCATGTAGACGACCCCCTGCTCCCAGTTGGCCGAGAGGGTCTGGGCCATCTGCTCCCAGGTGTTCATCCGCTCGAGCGGCCGCCAGTCGGCGGCGCCGACCCACAGGGTGCTCGCGCAGGTCGCGATGAACAGGCCGACCGGCAGGCCGATCCGGCGGCGGCGCGAGCGCTTGCGAGGGGCGGAGGACTTCAGATCCGAGCTCCGCAACTCGCGGCCGCCCACCTCGGCGTCGAAGCCGGCGGGGGGGGTCTCGGGGGGTGGGGTCGGTCCGGGCGGCGTCTGGTCGCTCATGCCGCCGATCGTAGGGGCGCCGGCTTGGCAGTGGAAGGCGGCTCGGCTGCGGAACCCGGCCTGCCCGCTACTTGGGGGCCAGCGTGGCGATCACGCGGCGGCCCTGCATCGAGGGGCCCTGCTCGAGCTTCGCGATGTCTTCCAGCTCGGCGACGACCCGCTTGATCAGCTTGAAGCCCTCGTCCGTGTGGGCGTTCTCGCGGCCGCGGAAGATCACCGAGAAGACGACCTTGTCGTTCTTCTCCAGGAAGGCGCGGGCGCGGTTGACCTTGGTCATCAGGTCGTGCTCGCCGATCTTCGGGCGGAGCCGGACCTCTTTGTTCTGGCTCTGGTGCGTGTGGCCTTTGCTGTGCCGCTTCTTCTGCTGGTACTTGAACTTGCCGTAGTCCATGATCCGGCAAACGGGCGGACGCTCCGTGGGAGCGACCTCCACCAGATCGAGGCCCGCATCCTTCGCGCGGGTGAGGGCGTCCTCGGTCGGGATCACGCCGAGCTGCTCGCCGTCTTCGGCGATCACGCGGATCGGGGTGATGCGGATCGCTTCGTTGATTCGCTGCTGGTCTTTGCGATCGGCGTTGCGATCGACGGTACGGAAACGGGACAAGTGGGTCGCCTGCGGAGGAACGGGGCACGGCCGGGGCGAGCACAAAGCCCCGGCAGACCCGCAAGTATTGGTCACGAAACGGGCCTGCGTCAACTGAGGCGACCACGAGTTTTGCCCCGATTCGCCCGGTTTTAAGGCCCCCGAGGCGCAAAGGTGGACCCAATTGTTGGAAGCGAGCCACCCTTTTCTGGAGAAGCGGTTTCAAAAAAACCCTTGTTTTCCAGGGTCTGGCGGCTTGGCCCCCGAGTGGCCAAACAAACAAATTGACAACCCGCCGGCCAATCCCGGCGTTTGACTCGGCCTCCCCCCGGGAGAGGAAAGCGGCCCGGTTGGCTATCTTGGTTCGCTCTCCCCCCGCCCTCCGCCCGCCGGATCGCCATGCGAGAACACGTCGAACGCCGCCTCGGATTCGCTTGGACCACGCTGTTGGGTGGGGTCATCTTCATGCTGCCGCTGGCGGTGGTGGGGTACCTGCTGGGACAAGCGGTTCCGATCGTCCTCGCCATCTACAACGCGATCCACGCCTACCTGATCAATCACGAGAAGGACGAGATCGGCGAGGTCACGATTGGCCAGGTCGCCAACCCAGACAGCCCGTGGACCTACACGCTGCTGCTCTTGATCTCGTTCTTCATCCTGCTGGGAGGCTGCTTCGTCGCCGGCATGATCGCGCGGCGCTCGCTGGGGCAGTGGTTCAGCGGCTGGGCGGAGCGTTACTTGCTCCTGCTCTTCCCGCGCTACGCGGTCTTCAAGGACCAGCTCACCGGCAACCTGGGCGGCGGAACGCTCACGCCGGTGGTCGTGCAGATCGGGCCGCACAGCCAGATCGCCATGGAGGTCGAGCGGGAAGAGAACGCCCAAGAGGGAGACGCCCGCGTCACCGTCTACCTGCCCGGCTCGCCCGACCCCTGGCGGGGGCGTGTGGAGATCGTGCCCGCACGAAATGTCACGCCAATCGACGCGGAGTACATCGACGTCATGTGCGCCTTCGAGCAGCTGGGCCGTGGCACCCTGAAGTACTCCGCCCTGGCTCGCGAAGCTGGTCGTGACCCGTCGCCCGAGTAAACTGCAGGTAGTCCCGCCACGTCACCCCCATAGATCGACGCACCAACCATGATCCGTCTGACCACGCTGCTGGCCCTCCTCGCGCTCGTCGCCCCGTCGCCCGCCGCCGAGACCGTCGCCCCCGCGGCGCTCGACTTCTCGATGGAGACCCTGCACGGCGAGCCGGTGACGCTCTCCGAAGCCTACGCCGGCAAGGTGGTGCTGTTCGTGAACGTCGCGAGCAAGTGCGGCTTCACCCGCCAGTACGAGGGGCTGCAAGAGCTGCACGCCCGTTACGGCGAGCAGGGCCTGGCGATCGTCGGCGTGCCGTGCAACCAGTTCGGTGGTCAGGAGCCGGGCACGGCCGACCAGATCGCCGAGTTCTGCTCCGCGACCTACGGCGTCGAGTTCGACATGCTCCAGAAGGTCGACGTGAAGGGCGCCGAGCAATGCCCGCTCTACGCCTACCTGACGGGCGACTCGCCCTACCCCGGCAAGGTGAAGTGGAACTTCGAGAAGTTCCTGGTGAGCAAAGAGGGCGAGGTCGTCGGTCGCTTCAACTCGCGTGTCGAGCCGCTCGGACCGGAGTTGACGATGGCGATCGAGAAACAGCTGGCGAAGTGAACTAGGCCCAACGGGCCGGCCAGACGAAAGCCCAGGGCCTCGCCCTGGGTAGGCTTCGCGCCGTATGACGTGAGCCCTGAAAGGACGCGACTTTGATGTCGCCCTTTCAGGGCTCTCAGTGTGTTTATCAATCTCCAAAGCCCCAGGGCGATGCCCCGGGCTATCATCTTGCGACCCTTCGGGCCTCTTTGGTGGTCAATCAACCCACCCGTAACGCAGGATGCACCACAGCGCCCGCACGGCGTCGCGGGGGCCAATCTTCTTGCCCTCTTCCCAACCGCGACCGTCGTAGGCGATCGGGACTTCTTTGAAGCGGCAGCCGCGGCGGGCGAGCTTCGCGGTGATCTCCGGCTCGAAGCCGAACCGGTTCTCACGCAGCCACATGCCCCGCAGCGCGTCGCGGCGGAACGCTTTGTAGCAGGTCTCCATGTCGGTGAGGCGGAGGCCCGTCGTGAGGTTCGACGCGCGGGTGAGCATCCGGTTGCCGAAGCGGTGCAGCCACGAGGGGTCCTGCTCGGCGGCGTTCTCGAGGAACCGCGAGCCATACACCACGTCCGCCTCGCCCGCGTGGATTGGGTCGAGCAGCTTCGCGTAGTCGGACGGGTCGTACTCGAGGTCGGCGTCCTGGATCAGCACGACGTCGCCACGGGCGTGGGACAGGGCGGTCCGCAGCGCGGCGCCCTTGCCCCGGTTGTAGCCGTGCAGGACGACGCGCACGTCGTCGAACTGCCGGTCCATGTCGATGAGCAGGTCGCGCGTGCCGTCGGTGCTGCAATCGTCGACGATCAGCAGCTCGTCGTGTCGGCCCTCGTCGCGCACGCGGGCGACGATCTTGGCGAGCGTGGCCGCCTCGTTGAAGACGGGCATCAGCACCGAGACCTTCAGCCGCAGCGCGGGCTGCTGCTCGGGCGGAGCCTCGGCGGGCGCGGCGAGGTCGCCGTGGCGGCGGGCCTCCGCGAGCGCCTCCTCCGCCAGGTCGAGCGTCCGCTCCATACGGCGCGGGACCGCCGGGTCGGCGGGCGCACCGGTTGGGATCGCCGGCTGCTGGGGCGTTTCTGCTTCGATCGGGTCGAGCACGTCCATCGCGTCACCTCTATCCGTCATGATAACGCTCGTCTTCTGCGGAGCCATCGCTTTCCGCGACACGGCTCGGGGTCTTGTTGGGGTTCGAGAGGGCGCGACGCTGTGGCAGGGCGGGCCACTCGACCGCGGTCAGCGAGAAGTGCTCAGAGACCCATCGCCGGCTCGCCGGGATGTAACGATCGGACGCCAGCTCGTCGACCACCTCGCGGCGACCGTACACGCGAGCGACCGCGTCCTGGTAGACGAGCGACCACTCGGAGTCGTCGCCCGAGGAGGCTTGGGCCATGACCTCAACCGCGTTGGCGTACTTGCGATCCACCAGCACGTAGTCGGGGTGATCGACCTCGAGCGTCCGCGCGCCGTCGATCGGTCCGGAGTCGGGCCCCCGATGCCGTGGCCAGTTGTCGCCCACCAAGAAATCGAAGTGCCGGTCGATGACCGCCTGCGGGTAGCAGGTGCGGAAGCGGCCATCGAACGAGACCCGCACGTCCGGCGCGAGGGAAGCGATCGCGTACTGAGCCCAGTTGAAGCAGACAACCAGGTCGCCGCGGACGCGCTGGTCGGACATCCACTGCAGGGCATCGACCGGGTAGTGCGAGCGGGGAACGGGGAAGCTCGCCAGGCGCTGGCCCAGGTAGGCAGACTGCAGAGCGATCGCCCCAAAAAGCGCCACCGACAGGCCCCGCCGCAACCAAGGCGAGAGGCCCATGATCGGCAGGCCCTCGGCGGCCGAGTTGCGCAGCCGGGCGGCGATCGTTTGCAGGTGCGGCGGCAGCCAGAACCCGCACAGCAGCGCGAAGAACGCGATGTGCCGCAGGTGCGAAGCCGCTTGCCAGCCGACCAGCGCGAGGACGATCACCTGCACCGGGTCGCGCCGGCGGTCGCTCATGGTGAGCGTCACCGAGGCGAGCAGGGTCAGCGCCACGAAGGGCCAGAAGACCGGGTTGTCGCGCGTCGGGGGGCCCCACTCGGTGATTTCGGGCCGCGCCTCGCCGAGCGAGCCGAGCAGCCACGCGTGGAGCTCCGCGCCGTACGGATTGAGCAGGGTCGCGGCGCCGCTGGCCAGCAGGATCGCCGCCAGGCCGATCGCACGGGGAGCCGCGTCGCGGCCCTGGCGGACGAACAGCTCGATCGCCCGGCCGACGAGCACGGCGGTCAGGATCGCCCCCCCCGCGACGAAGCCGCCGTGCGAGTTGACCCACACAGCGAACAGCGGGGGCAGGACCGCCAGCCAGCGCCAATCGATCAACGGCGGGTCCGATTCGCGCCGGCGCTGGGTGAGGTCGCTCTGCCGTTGCCCCCACCCGGCAAAGGCGCGGTCGAGCGCGAACAGCATCGCCGCACACCACAAGAAGCTCAGGAGCTGTGGGCGCATCGGGAAGAAGGCTTGCAGGTTGTACGCCACGAGCACAAAGCAAGCCCACGCCGCGATCGGACGCACGCCGTTCCGGTGGGCGGTGGACCACATGAGCAGCAGCACCGCCATGCCGAGGGCGAGCTTCGCCAGCAGCAGCCCGGTCACGCCGACCGTCGCCACGCCGCGGGCGAGGAGCCACTCGGCGAGGTTTTCGTGATTGATCCAGGGGTGGCCGACGGCCGTGTAGGTGTGGGTCGCCGTGCGTGCGATCTGGCCGTCGGCGATCCAGTCCTGGCCGTAGCGGACGTGGCCCCAGAGGTCGGGGTCGACCAGATTGAGTGATAGCGGCCCCGCCGCCGCGAGAGCTAGCAAGATCACCGCCAGCCGACGGAAGCCCCGGTAGTCGCGGCGGGCGACTTCGTGAGGGCTTGGCGGGACTGGGGGGACCGTCGTGGTCATGTCGCCTGGCGGGCGGTGGGAGGGCGTCCGCGGACCGGTCGCTTCCTACGCAGGGCGCACCGCGGCATCAAAGCGTACGACGCAAACCGCTGGCAAAGAGGCCGCATGCGGCATTCCTTGCCAATCGCCAGCCCGCGCGATCGCTACGAACCGCACCAGGTGCGCGTCCCCGATCGGCTCGGAGGAACCGCTCCAGAAGTGGCCGTCCGAATCGCGTCAAGTCCATTGCTACAGAGAACTTGCGCTGCATGCGTCGCCGCTTACCTTTCGCCTTGGCACGCGACCGGGGGTTCTGATAGTTTCCCGCCTGCCTCGGAGGGGAGCGAGTCGGCACGACGCCGCTCCGCCCCCCGCCGCGGCCCTGTTCCACGGACGAAACGATCCCGGCCCCGCGCCCTGAAGAAGGGCCCGCCGGTTTGCGACTAAGGAGAGCCCCGATGGCGATGACCGAGAGCCCAACGCAGTTGGATGTCCACATCCGCTGGATGATCCGCCGCGACATGGAGCAGGTGCTCGACATCGAACAGGCCGCGTTCGAGTTCCCCTGGTCGGAGGAGGACTTCGTCAGCTGCCTCCGCCGACGCAACTGCATCGGCATGGTCGCCGAGCGGGGCGAGCGGGTCCTGGGGTTCATGATCTACGAGCTGCACAAGACGCGGCTCCACCTGCTGAACTTCGCCGTCGCCCGCGACACCCGCCGGCGGGGCGTGGGCGGGCAGATGGTCGACAAGCTGGTCGGCAAGCTCAGCAGCCAACGCCGCACCCGGCTGTCGCTCGAAGTCCGCGAGACGAACCTCGACGCGCAGCTCTTCTTCAAGAACACGGGCTTCCGCGCGACGTCGGTCCTCCGCGACTTCTACGACGACTCGCCCGAAGACGCCTACCTCATGCAGTACTACCACCGCTCCGCCGAGGTCGAGTTCCTCCCGGCGGACGGCGGCATCCACCGCATGGCAGGGTGAGAGACGGCTTAGACGGTGTCGCTCAGGCTTCACCCGAGGAGGACTCGACCTCTTCTTCCGGAAGGTCTTTGATCTTCGGGCGGCGTTTTTTGCGCACCTTCTCGGGAATCAGCTCACGCATCGAGTCGAGCTTCCCAAAGCAAAGCAGACGGTCGCCCGCTTCGAGGGTTCGCTTGAGTCGCGGGTTCGGGATGACGCTTGTGTCACGGTACAAAGTGAGCACGTTGACGTCCTTCTCGGGAAGCCCCGATTCGTCGATCGTCTTGCCGACGTAGTCCGACCCCTCCGGCACGTGGATCTCGGTGACGCCGTAGCCGCGGCTCACCGTCAGCCGTTGGTGGATGTCGATCTCGGGGAAGTCGACGCGGGCGGCGATGTAGTCGATCACCGCGCCGGCAATATCGAGCTGGGTGCATAGCTCAATGCCCTCCAGCCCCGGCGATGAGTTGACCTCCATCACCTGGGGACCTTCGTTGGATTCGAGCATATCGACCCCCGCAACCCGCAGTCCCATGATCTGGGCGGAGCGGACGGCGATCTTGGCCGCCTCGTCGCTGATGTCGACCGCCTCGGTGGTGCCGCCGCGGTGGACGTTGCTGCGGAACTCCCCGCCCGAAGCGACACGCCGCATCGCTCCGACGACCTGGTCGCCAACCACGAAGGCGCGGAGGTCGCGTCCCTTGCTCTCGGCGACAAACTTCTGCACCAGGACGTTCTGCTTGGTGCTCTGAAGGGTCTCGATGATCGCCTCGGCGACCTTGTTGGTTTCGGCGAGGATGACGCCCACGCCCTGGGTGCCCTCGATCAGCTTGATAACCACCGGCGCCCCGCCGACGCGCTCGATCGCCGGAAGGATGTCCTTGCGGTCGCGGACGAAGGTCGTCGGCGGCATGCCGATGCGGTGCTTGCTGAGGATTTGCAGGCAGCGGAGCTTGTCACGTGAGTTCGCCAAGCCCCAGGAGGGGTTGGTGCAGAAAACGTCCATCTGCTCGAACTGCCGCAGCACGGCGGTGCCGTAGTAGGTGATCGACGCGCCGATCCTCGGCAGCACCGCGTCGTAATGGCTCAGGAGCTTCGAGCGGAAGTAGAGATCGGGCTCGCCCTGGGCCAGATCGATGGAGAACTTGAGGGTGTCGAGCACCTTGACCGTGTGCCCGCGGCTCTCGGCCGCTTCGCGGAGACGCCTCGTGCTGTAGCACGCGCGGTTGCGGGAGAGGATCGCCAGCTTCATCCGGGGGACTCGCGGTCAGGGGGCGGAGTGGTGGACTACGATTTCTTTCTACGCTTGGGCTTTCCGCCGAGGTGCTTCTTCGCCGGATCGACGATGAATCGCCCCTCCATGGCCCGGCGACCGAGCAGCATCGGGTAGCGCATCGACGTGCGGTCCGCGAGCGTGAGCTCGATCGGCCAACGGACGCCATGCATGACGCACCTCGTGCGGATGACGACGCGCAGGCTCTCGTGCCCCGAAGAGCTCTTCACGTGCCGTTCGTCGTGCACGGGGCACTCGCACGCGTAGACGCCGCGCCTTGTACGGACCAGAAACCGGGCCACGTGTCGGCCCTCGATGTCGACGACCTCCAACTCCTCGGCGTGTAGCGAAGAGGTCTTCGCGCCGGTGTCGATCTTGGCGTGCAGCGGGGGGACGCCCAGGCTGGGTAAGTAAGCCCACTCCAACCACCCTAGCTGGGGCAACGCGATCTCATCGGGCATGTGTGTTGGGGAACCTAGGCCTCAAGGAGTTTTTCAATTAGCCGGTGAGTATACCGTCGTCCCGGTCGCTGGGTTCCTAATTCACCCGAAATCTTCAGTCTCACAGGGGGACTACCGTCGCCTCGACCGCCAGCAGTTCGACCACCGCGATCGAAGGCGGGTTCGCTCGGTACAGCGCGCCCGGGTTGAGCACCAGCGTCTCGCCGTGTTGCTCTTGGTCCGCCACGTGGGTGTGGCCGTAACAGACGAGGCCGTACCTGTCCGAGGCGATCGCCTCTTCGAAGCGGCTGCGTTCGTGGCTGTGCAGCAGCGCGATCCGCACGCCGCCTAACTCGACTTCGCCGAACAGTCCGTGGCACGTCTGTCCGGCCGCTTCGATCGCTCGCCGCAGCTCGGCGTGGTCGTAGTCGCAGTTGCCGAAGACGAAGTGCGTCGGCCACGGGGCGAAGAGTTCAATGACCTCCTCGCTGCCGATATCGCCACAATGCAGGGCCGCCTCCACTTCGAGGCTCTCCAGCATCCTGATCGCCGGGCGCGTGTGGGCGACCGACCCGTGCGTGTCGCTGACGACTCCGATCCGCATGATGCTTCTTCCTCAGAATTGAGACGGGCTATCGAACATCCCCCTCCTCCTTCAGGAGGAGGGGTTAGGGGAGGAGGCGTCCCGGGTACCCGCGTTCTGCCCCCTCCCCTAGCCCCTCCCCCGCAAGCGGAGGGAGGGGGAAAAAATGGCGGCTTCGCCGTTTTAGTTGTCCATACGCTCTAGGCCGCTGGCCGTTTACGTCGTTTCTCTTCGGCGGGCGATTCCCATGCCGGCTTGGCGAGGCGGTCAATGAGGCCGAATTTGAGCGCTTGCTGCGCGTCAAAGTAGTAGTGCTCTTCGCCCTCAGCCTCGAACCACTCACCGGGGACGCTCGTGTGATCGAGATAGAGATCGCGGAAGCGGACTAGCTCGTGCGTATCGGCCTCGAAAGCCTCACCACCGCGGTAGTAGTCGTTCACGTGGACCGAGAGCAACGCGTTCGGCGTGGCGGTCCGCTCGCCCGTGGCGCCGGCGAGGATGACCGTGCCGGCCGAGTAGCAGCCGCCGACGGCGACCGCGTTGACCGGCGACTCGATCGACCGCATCGTGTCGACGATGGCGAACGCCGAATCGACCCAACCGCCGGAGGTCGTGATCCGCAGCTCGATTGGCTCGCCCGGTTCGATCGCGTCGAGGTAGAGCAGCCGCTCGATGACGCGCGTCGCGAGCCGCTCGTGCACGCCCTCGCTGATGACGATCGTCCGCCGCTTGAGCAGCGGGTCGTCAGGATCGATCGGCTGGCGGTCGTAACCCGACTCGTTGAGGCGATCGACCAGCAGATCGACCGAGGGTTCAAGCAAGTACTCCGCCCCGCCCGCGATGGCGATCGACTCGTCAAGGCGTTGGAGCACCTTTACGGCGTTGATCGCGACGTACACGATCGCCGCACAGGCGGCGCACACCGCCAACGCCGTGAGTGAATAGGAGGGGGCGCGAGGTGGTGGGAGGGATTCGGACATAGTCGAGCGGGGTCGGGCTGGTTAGAGTCTCCAAGCGTGAGCCCCCCAACCTACGACGCCGCCCGCGACGACGCCATCGCCTGGCTGATGGGGCGCATCAACTACGAGCGGACCCGCCCGGTCCCCTACGCCGAGCAGGCGTTCAAGCTCGACGCGGTCCGCGAGCTGCTCCGCCGGCTGGACGACCCACAAGAGGGGCTGAAGATCGTCCACCTCGCCGGCACCAAAGGGAAAGGCTCGACCGGGGCGATGATCGCCGCCGCGCTGCAAGCGGCCGGCCACACAACCGGCGTGTACAGCTCGCCGCACCTCGACCGTTTGGAAGAGCGCTTCGCCGTCGGCGGCGAGCCGTGCCCCGCGGCGGAGTTGGTCGGCCTCGTAGAGCGCGTCCGCCCCCACGCCGAGGCGATGGACCACGAACTTGGCGCCGGGCCGACCTTCTTCGACCTGACAACGGCGATGGCCCTCGCCCACTTCGCCGACCGAGGGGTCGATGCGGTCGTCCTGGAGGTCGGCCTCGGCGGACGACTCGACTCGACGAACATCGTCACGCCCGCGTTGACGGCGATCACGAGCATCAGCCTCGACCACACGAAGCAGCTCGGCCCGACCCGCGCCGCGATCGCCGCCGAGAAAGCGGGCATCCTCAAGGCGGGCGTGCCCTGCGTGTCGGGCGTCGCCGACAGCGAAGCGGGCGACGTGATCGCCCGGATCGCGTCGGAACGCGGCTGCCCACTCATGGTGCGCGAGCGCGACTTCCACATCGAGCCAACCAACCATTCAACGGCGAGCCCACAGAACCAAACGGCGAGCCCGCGACGTCCGTCGTGGGTGTTCACCCAAACCCAGCCCGACGGATCAACCGAAACGATCGAAGACATCCTCCCAGCCCTCCCGGGCGGGGCTCAGGCGCAGAACGCTGCGGTCGCGTTGGCTGCCTTGGGAACCTTAGCCAATGCGGGTTGGGATTTGCCGATCGAGGCGCGCCGGCACGGGATCGCAGCGGGTCGATTACCGGCGCGGCTGGAGCGGTTCGAGGGCGTGCCCCCCGTCGTCGTCGACGGCGCCCACAACGACGCCTCGGCCCGGGCCTTGGCCGAGGCGCTCGACGGCCTGCTGCCCGGAACGCCGCGCGAGCGGCGGGTGCTGGTTGTCGCCATCAGTGACGACAAAGATCTGGCTGCCATCCTCGAGCCGCTCGCGCAACGCTTCGGTCACGTCCTGGCGACCCGCTACCTCGACAACCCACGGGCGGCCGACCCGGGCGAGATCGCCGCGGTCGCCGCCCGGATCACCGACTCGGTGTCGATCGAACCGGCCCCCGCGGAGGCCTTCCGTAAAGCCAAAGAACTGGCCACCGGAGCGGGGGCGGTCGTCTTCGCCGGCTCCCTGCTCTTCGCCGCCGAGGCGCGGCGGCTGGTCCTCGCCGAGCGGCCCTGAATCCTTGCCGCTCAGCGACCACAACCCTTCGGGGGCGTGGCGGCTGGGTCTCGCGCCTTGCCACGCCCGTTTCGTCCCCCCGGGACGTACTCAAGAGTTCACGATCAGAACCGGCGGCCACCGAAGCCGACGAAGTCCGCCTCGAACGCGGCGGCGAAGCGCTCGGCCTCTTCGCGATCGCGGTCGTCGAAGCCCCAATCGAGCGTCAGCTCCTCAAGGGTGGGTTCTTCGGCGCGGGGCGAAGCTTCCGAAGAGGTCTCGCCAGGCGTTGAGGCTTCCTCGCGGATCTCGTCTTGCAGCTGCTCGATGAGCGAGCGGATGTGCGGGTCGGCCCAGGGAACGAGGTCGCTGGGGCGGAAGCGGGGTTGATAGCGTGCGGACATGCCGTCGTTTTCGGTACCGGCGACAACAACAACGCAGCGAATCTTCGGGGCGGTGACCATGGCGATTCCCTTGATATTCCGTATGGATGAGTTGTTCTGAAAAGGGGTCGACCGGCGCCGCGGGCTCAAGCCGAGCTGGGGTTGGCGTTGAGCGGCACGGCCGGCGCGGGGCGTCGACCAGCGAGGCGTGTTGCGGCTCGTCCCACGAGCTGCGTCCCCTCACCCGATGGAAAAGCACACCCCGTGCCAAACGCACAAACGGCCCCGAAACCCCGGAGAAACCGGCCCAACCACACCCTTTGAAGCGTTTGCCTGGTAAGAGTTGCAAACGCGTTGGCGCCATCGGCGCAAGCAAGAGGCCGCCAACGCCGTCGCGCCGGCGGCCCCTCGGCCTCACGCCCCGTCGCGCCTCATCGACGGGGCGCACCGTACGCCGCCATCGCCAGCAGGCAGGCGGCCATCAGGCCGGTCGTGGGTTCGGGCACGGCGGAGCCAACACTCGCCAGGCGGATGGTCACGTCGTGCGGGTGGTAGAGGACCTCCCAGCCGTAAGCCATGCCGCCGGCGATCGTGGGGAGGACGCCGGCGAACGCGCCGCTCACGCCGCCCTGCGAGGAGAGGATCATGAATTCGTCCCCCACCTGGGGCAGGAACGTCGGCACGCCGAACTCGTCGGCCAGGAGATCGACCCCCAGGACGCCATCGATCTCCGCGACGCCAGCTACCAGCAGGTGGTCAAACTCGTCGCCGATGAGGTGTCCCCCCAGGTCGATCGCGAGCGTGCCGTTTACGCCGTTGGTGAAGCGATCGACCGTGGCGATTCCCGCCCGATCGTCGACGTCGAGCAGGCCTTGGTTCACCAGACCGACGTCTACGGTGTTGGCGCCGTCGTCGAGGGTGAGGTGGCCGGAGGCCCCACCGACGACCAGGTCGCCCCAGCCGACAAACCCGGCGCCCGCCTCGACACGGCTGACACCCGTGAAGCGGAGCTGGTCGTTGGCGTCTTGGAGCGTGGTCGTCGACGCGGCGGCGAGAGTTGTGTCGGCGGAGATCCCCGCTTTGGACGAGACCTCCAGCTCACCGGTCATCCGCATCGGCGAGCCAGCCAAGCGGTTCACGTAGAACGCGATGTTCCCCCCCAGGTGCATCTCGCCGTCCATTTCCCAAGACTCAGTGGGGTCGTCAAGGTTGAGGTCGAGCCGCGAGAGAAGCGTCCCGCTGATGTCGATCGATTTGCGGAAGCGATTGCTCGTGCCCGAGCTGATGTAGCTCGCGTTGAGCGTCAACGCGTGGTTGATGTCCCAGTGAGGCTTGCCCACGAAAGAACCGTTCATGTTGAAACGGGTCGCGGTGAGGGTCGCGGGCGAATTGACGGTGACGTCGCCGTTCTGGAGCGCGGCGCCGTTGACGACGATGTCGCCCGAGAAGCTCGTGTCTCCGCCAAAGGCGAGGCGGCTCAAGCTCGAGGTCGTGCTCGCCGTGTTAAACACGCCGCCGTTAACCTCGGCGTCCCCGAAATGCAGATTGCCGTCGTCGCCGACGTTGAACTCGCCGCCGTTAACGACCGTCTGGCCTCCGAGGACCAGATTCGCCCTCTCGGGAACATGAACCTCGGCCGTCGGCTCGAAGGTGGCGTCGGATTCGATCCAGCCAAACCCGGCGATCGAGGTCGAAACGACGCCCCCGAGGGTCACGTGCTGGCCGCCGAGGCGGCCGTGGCCGGTCTCGTCGTCGTAGAGGCTGCCGGTGAACTTAAGCAGGCTGCCGTCGGCCATCTCCCAGGGAGCCTCGGTGTTCATCTGCAGCCGCCCGTTGCGGCCGATGCGGACGGTGCTGTTCACCGGGTCGGCGATCGTGCCGCCATTGATCGTCAAGCGGCTCGTGTTGGGGTCGTCGTCCAGGGCGCCGTACACGTAGATCCGCCCCTCGCCGGTCAGCCCGTCCAGGTCGAGCACGCCGCCGTTGATCACGTCGAACGTGAGGCCGACCGGGTCGGCCGAATCGTTCACCGAGAGGATGCTCTCGTTACGGAAGACCAAGCCGCTGTCTCCGAAGCGGACCGTGCCGTGGCCGGCGTAGCGCGAATCGGAGCCGATGTGAAACCGCTCGTCGACCTCCATCATGCCCCCGTCCTGGGTGAAGTAGCCGCCGTTGCTGAGGGTGAGCTTGTCCGTGTCGAAGTCGATCGCGTGCGGCCCCTCCTCGATCCGCATGCGCGAGTGCTTCTCGAGCTCGTCCTCGCCCTCCTGGCCCGAGACCAACGTCTCGCCCAGCACGGTCAGCTTGTAGCCCTCCGAGCGGAAGTGCATCGTGTCGGTGACCCGCAGGCCCGCAACGACGTCGTCTTGGTCGAGGTAGACCCAGTCACCATCAACGCCCGGCAGGTTGCCGATGCGGGCGATGTCGGCCGCGCCGGGCACGCCACCGGGGCTCCAGTTTCCCGCGTCGGACCAGACGCCCAGGTTTGGACCGACCCAGGAGCGATCCGCCAACGCCGCGGGCGCCAGCGTGACGAGCACGCCGAGGGCGAGGATCGGGGCGTAACGGGAGAATCGTCGGTCTTCTTGCGCCTGGTTCATGACTCGCCTCTTCGATCTCGTGGTCCCGCTGCCAACCGCTTGCGGGACAGTCTGTTTCCGAGATAGGCCAACCAAGAACCGTCGGTGACGCCCGACAGGCGGTTTTCCCGCGTCCTTGCTTCTACGGGGCCGCGTCGCCCTGAGCGGATTCCATCCCTTCCAGCAGATGCTCAACCGCCCGCGTTAAGATCGTGTCAGCCTCCAGCGGGGCGGGTGCGGGGGGCTCGGCCGGTTCGGCTCCTTCCACGGCGAGCAGGTCGCGTTGCCGCCGCCACTCGAACCAGGCGGTCCGCTGTTCGTCCGTTAGCGAGACCGCGTTCGCCGACTTCGGCGACACGCCCCAGGGCTCGTCGTCGGGTGTGCCGGGCAGGCGGTGGATGTTCACGCCGCTGGGGCGCCAGTAGCTGGCAGCCGTCAGTTTCAGCAGGCTGCGACCCGCTTCGAGCGAGAGGAGCTGCTGCACGGTCCCTTTGCCGAACGAACGCGACCCGAAGACGGTCGCCCGGTCGTGGTCCTGCAACGCGGCGGCGACGATCTCGCTGGCGCTCGCCGTGTCGCCGTCGATCAACACCGCGAGGGGCAGATCGAGGAAGGGCCCGTCGGCGGTGGCCGCGAAGCGATCGACCACGCGCCCGCCGCGCCCGCGGGTGGAGACGATCGCCGCCCCTTCGGGGAGGAACAGGCCGGTCACCCCGATCGCCGTGTCGAGAGCGCCGCCCGCGTTGAGACGCACGTCGAGGACCACCGCCTCGACGCCGGAGTCGATCGCCTCTCGGAGCGTCCGCTCCAATTCCTCGGTCGTGCGATTGCCGAACGTGGTGAGACGCACCAGCGCGACGCGCGGCTCCTCTTCCAGGGGGAAGAGCCAACCGCCCTCCGCCGTGCGGCGATCGCCGATGACCGACGGCACGCGGATCACCTCGCGCACTAGGCGGAAGGACTCTTCGGTCGTGTCGGCGTGGCGCACGGCGACCTCGACCGGCTCGCCCACCGGGCCCCGCATGTGGCCGACGACGGTCGCCAAGTCGGCGCCCTCGGTGTCGAAGCCGTCGATCGAGAGGATCACGTCCCGAGCACGGATCGGCGACGCGTACGCGGGCGTGCCCGGCTGGGGGGGTTCGACGACCGTCACCCGCGGCGGGTCGCCCTCGAGACCAACCCGCACGCCAACGCCGCCGAACTCCTGGCGCATCTCCGCGCGGAGGGGCTCGGCAGAGGTCGGTTCGAGGTAACCGGAATGGACATCCCCCCGCTGTCGCAGCACGCCCACCATGCCACGCACGGCGCCGGCGAACAGCTCGTCGTCGGGCGGCTCTTCCAACGCGAGGTCGTCGATCAGCTCGAAGGCCCGGCTCGTGTAGCGCGCGTACGGGTTGCGATCCGCGCGGGAGTAGCACAGGAGCCCGATCGCGAGCGCGGCGAACAGCACCGACAGATTGCGTCGCGACATGGAAGCGGGTCAATCGAAGGGGGCGGGGCGAGTCCGACCAGTATCGCCTTACGACACGCCCCGTTCCAAGCGCCCGCGGCGATCAGGAAGAAGAATCGGTCGCGGATCGCCGCCGGAAGCCCTGCAGCTTCGACCTCAGGGCGGCGTTCGCGGGCGACAGGGGCTCCTCCGAGGCCGATTCGGGAGTCGGATCCGCCACCGCTTCGGGCGGGCTGGCGGGCTCCTCGGCGGGCGCGGCCGCTACGGGCTCGGGCGAAGGGGCGGGCGGGGGCGGCTCAACCGGCGTGGGCTGAGCCGTCCGCACGAAAGGGACGGCGTCCCCATCGCCGGACGGGTCTCCGTCGGGCGGCAGGGCCGGCGCGCCGGGGGCGAAGAAGCGACCCAGCGGCCCGCAAAGCAACGCGGGCAGCAGGATCAGGTCGCCCACCAACGCCGTGGCGAGCATCGTGATCATCAGGCTGCCGAACTGCTGTGTCGGCGTGAAGGTGCTGACGGCGAAGACCGCCAGGCCGAGCCCGCCGATCAGGGTCGTCTGCGTCATCGCCGTGGCGCACCGCTCGTACGCCTGCTCCGTGGCGGAGCGGCGATCGAGGCCCTGGCGGATGCCGCGACTGAACCAAGTGACGAAGTGCAGCGTGTCGTCGACCGCCACGCCGAGCGCGACGCTCGCGGTCATCATCGTGCCGATGTCGATCTTGAAGCCGTACCAGCCGAGCGCGCCGAACACCATCACGATCGGGAAGACGTTCGGGATCATCGACGCGATCCCCGCCAGCGGGCTGCGGAGCACGAAGACCATCACGATGGCGATCAGCCCGGTCGCCCACAGGATGCTCTCCTTGAGGCTCGTGAGCAGCTCGCGCTGCGTCTTGTAGACCAGCGGCACAACGCCCGTGTAGACCGACATCGACTCGGTCGCCGCGAGCCGCTCCGCGGGGGGGGGGTCGAGCTTCAGAACCTCGATGTTCAAGGGCTCCCCTTCGCCGGAAGCCAGCCTTTCCGCAACCGCTTCGTCGAGAGCGACCAGCGCGTCGAACTTGGCGAGCTGACCGCGGCGTTTGGCTTGGGTGTCGGCGTCTTCGGCTTCGTGCTTCGCGACCGGGTAGACCGTCAGCGAGACACCTGCGGACGACTTGAGCAGATCGACCAGCCGAGCCGCATCGGTGCCGGCGACCGGCAAGCGTGGGTTCTCGGGGTCGTTCTTATCGGTGATCACCCCGACCCGCGCCCCGCGAAGCTCGACCCCCCGCTCCGCAAGCTGCTTGACCAGTTTGTCACGCAAACGGTAAGCGTCCAACTCCGGCTCGACCCGCGCCTTGAGATCCTCAACAAACGTGCCGTAGTCGACCTCGCCCAAGGCGGTTACCCGGGCGCTGACTCGCCACACCTCGCGGCCGGTCGGTTGGCTTTCGGTGTCGCGTTCTTTGCGGAGGTAGTCCTTGAGGCTCTCGCGCGACTCCTCGAGCTTGGCCGAGGTCGCGTACTCGACCCCCCCCCGCACCGAGGCGGAGCCGCCCGTCTGCGGGTCGGCCGAGAAGGTCGCCGCGGAGAGGGCGCGGCTGATCTCGTCGAGCGATTCGACCGACGACTGCACCCGCCGCACGAGCTGCGAGCGCTCGTACATGGTCATCCGGTAGCGAGCGTCCTCGGGCGCCGCCTCGGGATCGACCGCGGGCTCTTCGGGCGAGCGGAGCTGGTCGCCATCCAGGGCGAGGATCACCTCCATCGGCACCAGGTTGCCGAGGTTCCCCTCGAGCCAGTGGTAATCGACGATCAGGTCGCACCCGTCATCGAGCAGCCCGAGCAACTGCACCGAGGTGCGGGTCTTGGTCAGCCCCACCGCCACGGCCGCCATCACGGCAAGGCACAGGCAGGTCGTTATCCCGTGTCGCCGCGTGACGAAGTGAGCCAGACGACCACACAAGCGGCCGAGCGATGCCTGGAGGCGGCCGGCTCGGGCGGCGGCGGTGAGCACAAACGCCCTCCACCAGGTCGGTCCCCAGCTCGGCCGAATCTTCCGGCGGCCTTCGAGGTTGGCTTGGTCGGGAGGAAACCGGTGCAGGAAGACCGGCAGGATGCTGAACAGGAGCAGGACGGCGACCAACACGCCGATCGCCGAGAAGATGCCGAACTTCTGGATCGGGAGGATGTCGCTAGCGCCGAGGGAGCCAAGCCCGACGGCCGTCGTGATGGCCGCCAGCAGGCAGGGCCCCCATGCGACCTTCACGGCGCGCTCGACGGCGCCCCACAGCCCGTGGGCGAGGCGCTCGTCGCGGTAGTAGTTCACCAGGTGGATCGCGCCGGACAACGCCAACACGTAAACCACCGCCGGCATCGACATGAGGATCGCGTCCGCCTTGCCGAGGCGCGGCTGGTCGAGACCCAGCAGCAGCTTCTCGAAGCCACCAAACCAGTACACCAGGGCCAGGCTCATGCCCGCGCTCGCCCCGGCGGCCCAGAAGACCATGCCGGTCAGGTAGAGGCTGCGGAAGCAGGCGTAGGCCAGCGCGATGCCGACCAAGCCCGACAAGCCAGCCAACCGGATGAGCGTCTTCTCCCCCTCGACGTCGATCGTGATGTTATCGACGGGCGGCCCACCCATGTGGATTGCCGCGCGCGGCACATTGCACTCATCAACGGCAAGGTCGCGCACGCGCTCGACGGCGCGGCGCATCAGCAGGTTGTTCTCGGTCAGCTTGTCGTCGAGGTACGCCAGCAGACAAGTCGTCCGCGAACCATCGCCCAAAGACTGGCCCGCTTCGTCGGTCTGAACCGGACCGACCAGAGCGCCCTCCAGGCGGGCGAGGGCGGCGGCGTTCGACAGCCCCGCCGGACCGGTCGTGAGCTGCTCGATCGCGTCGGGGCCGCTGAGGATCCGCTTGTACCAGGCCCAGCCCCCCTCTTCATCCGTCACCGCGGCCAGCTCGGCCTGCAGCTCTTGGAGCTTCTGCGGCGCACCGAGCGTGCAGCCCTCCCAGCTGATCAGCACGAACGCTTCGCCGGCGAAGTGGTCGCGGAACCATTGCAGGTCCGCCGACTCGGCGTAGCTGGCCGGCAGCCAGTCCTCGGCCTTGTTGGTGTTGCTCGCCAGCGCGAACCGCACGCCCCGCGGGATGAAGCACAGGGCGAACGTGACCGCCAGGGCGATCCACAAGTAGTGAGGGAGCCCCCAGGTTTGCCGCCCCAGAAACGACGGTGGCGCCGACGGTTCGGTGGAGCCGTCGGCGGCCCGATCGTCATCCGTCGGATTGGTCGACATGGGTCGGGCGGGAAGGGGCGGCTGGGCGCTATTTAACGGCGAGCGTGCTGCTTACTCCGCAGCCCAGTCAACTTACGCCGACCGACCGCCTGCGCCTACGCCGCCGCGGCCTACCAATAGTATTCCGAACCGAACGAGACTCCGTGGTAGAAGGCGTCTCCGGTTACGTGCAGCTGGGCGATGGCCGGGTTGAAGTCGGCCTGGTTGGGCGCCAGGGCGAGGCCCGTGACGAACATAAACTCCCAGCCGGCTCGCAGCGACAGGTTCGGCCTCAGGTGGTACCGCGCGACGACACTGCCCGTGCCGATGTACGAAACCCCGTTCTCATGCAGGTCGGTCGTGTAGTTGTTGAGCGCGATGGCCGTGTCGCCGTCCGGGTCGGTGAAAGTCATCGAGGTCGTGGCGCGGGCGTCGTTAATGGCGAAACCCTGCTTGGTGGAGACCGTCACGTTCCAGCGGTCCGACTCGTACGTCAGTCCGGCGCCGAGCTGCAAGCCGAAGAGGTTGTTGCTCGTTCCGATCAGGTAGGCGCCGTCGGTGTCGCCGTTGTCCGAATCCATCGCGGCGATGTCCTGGGCGAACCAGTCGAGCCGCTCTTCCACGTCGAAGTAACGGAGGCCGGCCGTGTAGTCCCAGGTGAAGCTGGGCGAGGCGCGGCGGACCCATTCGCCCGAGGGTTGGAGCACCATGCGGTCCTTCCGCATCCGCTGGGCCACGTTGTAGTTCCATTCCCAGTTGTGGAACCGACTGGCGTACTCGACCTGCATCGCTTGCGACTTATCGAACGACGGGAACGAGGCGGGGATGTCTAGAGGCGTAGGCGTCGTTCCATCGAGAGGCGTGTGGAGTCCCAGTTGATTGGGCGCCACCTGGAGGTTGAGGCCGCCGTTGGTCCCGTCGAGCTGCGCGACCGCGGCGAGGTTCTCATCCCACTCCGGTCCCCCCATCACGATCATTTCGAAGGTGTGGTCGCGGTTCTTGATGTCTCGGAACAGGAACCTCCCCAACGCCAAACGCGCCGCGCCATCGTACCCCGGGCTGCTCTCTCCCAAGGATTGTGACTGGACCGCCACCGTGTTGGCGAACTGCACGTTGCCAACGTTCGTGATCACCTGGCTCGCGATCGAGTCGAACTCTTGGATGAACGTCATGCCATCGCTGTCCCACGTCCGGGCCATGATGACCGCGTCCAGGTCGGCGTACCACAGGCCGCGACGCATCCAGGTGCCGCTGCTCTCAGTCACCGCCGGGTAGTCCCCGTACAGATTGAGAGCATCGTCCTGGCCCGCCGGGATCGGCGAGAGGGGCTCGTAGGGCACGACCTCCGGTTCCGTAGCCGGCGCGGGCGCCGGTTCGATCACCAAAGCGCCGGACTCTTCACCCATCACCTCGTAGGGTGGGGTGTCGGCCGGGGTCGGCAGCAACTGCGCATGAGCCACGGCGGCGGAACCCGCCACGGTGATCACCAGCATCCTGAGCACACGATGAGCCACGGATGAGTCTCCTGAATACTCGGCGCCGGCTGATGAGGCCGGCGCGTCTCAGCGCCTCGCGGCGAAGCGAACCGCCGACAACTCCCACGCGGGGCGTTTTCGACGGCGTCCATCCCGCGGGGCGCCCCCCTGCGGGCGGCGACACTCCGGTCGCCTGGGGCATTCATCGACCCACTACAACCGCTAGTGCAGAAATTGCCGGCAGAATCGGCAGATCGAGGGCAACCGGCACGATCGCTACAACCCCTCTCGCCGCTAGCACGGCTGGAGAGGAACGCCCCAACCGGTAGAATGCACCGCCGGCGCTCCTCCTGTTTGCGATCAATCAGCCCCCAGACGCTCCCCATGGCGGTCGACCCCTACGCCCCGTGCCCCTGTGGCAGCGGCAAGAAACTCAAGTTCTGCTGCTCCGACTTGGTTCACGAGATCGAGAAGGTGCAGCGCATGCTCGAAGGCGATCAGCCGCGGGCGGCGCTGGCGCACCTGGAGAAGACCCTCGCCAAGGCGCCGGGGCGGGCCTCGCTGCTCGACCTCAAGGCAACCCTCGAGCTGTCGCTCGGCGACCTCGAGGCGGCCCGCGCCACCGTCGAGGAGTACCTGAAGGTCGACCCGCAGAACGCCAGTGCCCACGCCCAGGCAGCGCTGCTAGCGGCCGGCGACGAGCCGGGCGACCAACCCCTCGCCGACGACGGCCCCGCGCGGCGGAGCGTTGGCCACCTGCAAGACGCCCTCGAACTGGTCACCGACTCGATCCCCGCGCGTGTGCTGCAAGCGATCGGCGCGGTCGGGCAAGCGCTGCTGGCGGCCGGCGGCCTGATGGGCGCCCGCGCGCACCTGTGGCTCTACCAGGGCGTCGCCGGGGACGAGGACACCCGCGCGATGGAGCTGCTTATGCGGCTCAACCAAGTGGGCGGGCTGCCGCTGCTGTTGCGTGACAACCAGTTCCTGCGAGAGGCGCCGATCGGCCACGATTGCGAGGCGCAGCACGATCACGCCCAGCTGCTCGCCAGCCGCGGGCAATGGCGTCGGGCCGCCCAGGCGCTCGACAAGCTGTGCGGCGAGCACCCCGGCTTGGCGATCCTGCACCACAACGCCGCCCTGGTGCACGGCTGGTTGGGCGACCAGCAACGTCTCGTCGCCGGCCTGCGCAAGTACGCCGAGCTGACCGCCGCCGCGTCCGATGGCCTGCCCGACGACGCGATCGAGGCCGAGGCGATCGCGCAGCTGATTGACGACCAGCACCGCGAGGACGCGATCGAAGTCGTCCGCACCACCTTCCCGGTCTCGGACGAAGAGGCGCTCATCGACCGGCTGACCCGAGACCAGCGCGTCGCGCCCCATCGGCTCAGCGAGGCCGACCTGCAAGCGCTCGACGGGCCGCCGCCCCGGCACACCCTGCTGGTGCTCGATAAGCCGCTCCCCGAGACCGGGGTCGGCGTCACGGTCGACGCGGCGCCGCGCATCGCGGGCATCCTCTCCTACTTCGGACGCCAGACCGACCGCCCCGAGCGGCTCGAACTGATCGCCGACCGCGACGAAGCCTTCGACGCCACGCTCGCCCTGGTCGCCGAGATCGCGGGCGAGACGCTCGGCGCCGCGGGCGAGAACGAGAAGGTCGGCCAATCGGCCGCCGGCGAGATCGGCCTCCGCTCACGCTGGCGATTCCCGGACGACACCCCCGTGGCGGACCGCCGCCGGGTGATCGCCGCCGAGCAGCGCCGCGTGCTGTCCGAGGAGTGGCCCGCCAAGACGATGAAGAAGCTGGCCGACAAGTCGCCCGCCGACGCGGCGCAAGACGACTCGCTGGCGTTACCGCTGGCGGCGGCGTTGCTGGTGCTCGAACAGACCAACGGCGCCGGGTCCGACCCGCAGATCTTCACCGAGTTGCGCGAGCGGCTCGGGACCCCGCCCGCCGCGGCGATCGACCCGGCGAAGATCGAGGTTGAGGTGCTGCCGATGACGCGCGTCGCTCGGGTCGATCTGGGTGCCGCGTCCGACGAGGCGATCCTCACGCTATACAAACGGGCCGAGCTGGCCGGCGCCACCGACGCGGCCCTCGTGGTCGCCCGCGAAGCGGCCCGGCGAGACGGGCTGACTGACGTGCTCCCGCCCGAAGAGCTGTACAGCCGCCTCGCCGCGCTGGAACCCGATGTCGGGCAGGCGCTGGGCTGGATCGAACAGGGACGCCAAGCGACCGACGGGAGCAACGCGAACTGGGACTTGGCCGAGCTCGAACTGCGGGTCATGGAAGGCCAGTTCGACGAAGCGAACCAGCTGGTCCACCACCTCCGCGACGAGCATCTCAACGAACCGGGCGTCGCGGAGAAGCTCTACCAGGTGCTCTACGCCCTCGGCGCCGTGCCGGGCCCGGGCGAAGCGTCCGCGGGACCGGCCGAGCCCCTCCCGCCCGCCGAAACGCCCCCCGCTGGTGACTCGAAGCTGTGGACCCCGGGCGACGACGCCCCCGCGTCCGGCGGCGATCAAAAGATCTGGACCCCGGGCTGAGAGGGCTCATCCCTGCAAGCACCTGGCGCCCCGCCTGCCGAGTCGTTCTGCGGTTGGGTGCCTGTGGAAGCCTTCCTGGGAGAATTCGGTTGCAACCGTTGCCCCGAGATCGCTAGTATGCAATCGACAATCCATGGCGCGGGGAGGCGTCCCCTCCTCCGCGTCGCGTTTGTCGCTCTTCTCTTGCTATTGCTATTGCGATTCTCTTCCTCAGGAGCGATCCGCATGGACAGGTTCCCCTCAAGGAAGCGCTTGGATCGGCCTCGTGCGTTCACGCTTGTCGAGCTGTTGGTGGTCATCGCCATCATCGGCATCCTGGTGTCGCTGCTGCTGCCGGCGGTGCAGTCGGCGCGCGAGGCTGCGCGACGCATGAGCTGCACGAATAACCTGAAGAACATGGCGCTCGCCTGCCACAACTACGAGAGCACGCACGGCGAGCTGCCGAGAGCGGCCCGCGAGCCGGAAGATGGTTTCAAATCGACACGCGGGCTGCACATCCTGCTTCTGGAATTCATCGAGGAAGGCGCCTTTGCGGATCTGATTCAAGCCTACGACGAGAGCGTTGCTCGCCAGAACGCTCAACAGCAAGCCGGCCTGCCGCCGGAAATCCAGAACGCTTTCAACCAGGTTTATTGGTGCCCCAGCCTCGAGCCGACGGACGCGGATATCTCGATCGGCAGCGCATCATCCACCTACTATGGCGTCATGGGCGCCGCGAGGAACGGCCACTGCATGCGGGGCAGCGCGTTCGAGCCTGGAGGGCCTGGGCACCTCGAGCTGAACCACTGCGGCACCGCCGCGTGGGACGGCGTCATTGTCGCGTTCAACGATGTCAGGATGAAAGACATCACGGACGGGACGAGCCACACGTTGATGATCGGCGAGAGGGTCTATGAGTTGCGTTCCTACTTCAATGGTGCGCGAGCGATCTCGTACGACGGCACGGGTCAACCGACGAAAGTCTGCATCGACTCCGCCAAGAACATGCACTGGGGGATCACCACGCCCGAAGAGACCGGCTACTACATCTGGAACGGAGCCTCCGCCCCCCCGGGCGCACCGAAGATCGTCACCTTCAACGACCTCTTCTGGGGTAGCGCTCACCCGGGGGTCGCTCTGTTCGCCTTCGCGGACGGCAGCGTCCGTCCCCTGCAAGACGACACCGAGATCGAAATCCTTGAGAACCTCGCCACGCGCAACGGGGGCGAACTCGATGACGCCACCGACGTGTTTGACGACAACAGCTGCTACGGGGGCTAAGCGACCCCGTAGAGAGCGATGGCGTCGCGTGCCTTGGACTCTCATTCTTCCCCCGTCCGATGCTCAACCGCAGACGATCGATCCACCCGAGCCTACCCTTGGCGCTCTTCCTGCTCGCTCTCATGGGTTGCGGTGGGCCTCCGACCTACCCGATTGCGGGGTGGGTTTCTTACAACGGCGCCAAGGTCCCGTCGGGTTGGGTTTGCTTCCTTTCCAATGCGAAAGAAAGACGCATGGCGAAAATCGAACAAGACGGCAGCTACCGGATTGAGCTTTCGCCGGGCGAGTATCAGGTGGGAGTGACGGCGCCGCGCGAGCAGCCTGAGAGCGCCGACGCCATGCAAGCCTTCGATCAGATGATGCCTCCCCCCTACGTGCCCCACCGCTACGCCGACCCGAATCACACCGGGATCGTCTTCACCGTTCTAGCCGAACCCGGCGAGCTCAACCTCCGACTCGGAGAGGAGACGCGGCGTTAAGGTCGCCGCCATGCCAACCCTGCCGATCCAATTGGCCGCAGGGCGTACCCTCATTTTGGTGGTGTATCCGGAAGTTGACTGTTCTGGCTTCTGCTAGAGCGTTGTCCCCGGGGTGTGAACAATCAAGCGATTGCCGCTCTAAGCCCAGCGACTGAGGCCCCTTCGTGCGGCGTGCCACCACTTCTTCTATGATGGAATCCCGATTCGGCCGTAGCGGCGTGGCCCAAGCCGCGGCCGGCGTTCCTTTGTTCCTTCATGGTTCCCAATCCCACATGGCGTCGCCTCAGCCGATCGATGACCACGCCGCAATGCGCCGCGCGCTCGGGCTCGCCGCGCGGGGCGAGGGGTGGGTCGAGCCGAACCCGATGGTCGGCTGCGTCGTCGTGCGTGACGGAGCCATTATCGGCGAGGGGTGGCACGAGCGATTCGGCGGGGCCCACGCCGAAGTGAACGCTCTGCGCGACGCGGGCGAGGCGGCTCAAGGGGCGACCGCCTACGTGACGCTCGAACCGTGCTGCCACACCGGCAAGACGCCCCCGTGCGTCGAGGCGCTGCTCACTGCGGGTGTCGCACGCGTCGTGCTCGCCACGCGTGATCCCTTCCCCAAGGTCGATGGCGGTGGCGTCCGCGCGCTCGAAGCGGCGGGTGTTGCGTGCAAGGTTGGCCTCCTCGAAGACGAGGCGAAGCGGCTGCTCGCCCCGTACCTAAAGCTCGTCGCCACGGGCCGCCCCTGGGTGATCGCCAAGTGGGCGATAACACTCGATGGGCGGATCGCCACCCGCACGGGCGACAGCCAGTGGATCACCGGCGAGGCGTCCCGTGCCCGGGTCTATGCGCTCCGCGGCCGCTGCGACGCGGTCATCGTCGGCGCCGGCACCCTGGTCGCCGATGACCCGCTGCTGAACGCCCGAACCGAAAACGCCCCACGCACGCCGCTGCGGATCGTCGTCGCCGACGACCGCCCGCTGCCGATCGATCGGAAGCTCTGGTCGAGCCCCGACGACGGCCCCACCTTGGTCGCCACTGGGAAGGGCTACCCGGCCGACGACGCCGACAAGCTCCGCGACCGGGGCGTCGAGGTGCTCGCGGCATCGCCCGCCGAGCTGCTCGACGAACTCGGCCGTCGCCGGCTGACCAACGTCCTGGTCGAAGGGGGCGGCAAGCTGCTTGGCCGACTCTTCGACCAGGGCCTCATCGACGAGGCGTGGGCGTTCGTCGCCCCGAAACTCGTCGGCGGCGACGCGCCCGGCCCGATCGCGGGCGAGGGCGTCGGGCTCATGGCCGAGGCCCTCGAAATGATCGATCCGACACACGAGACGATCGGCGGTGATCTCCTTATTCGCGGGCGGGTGAAGAAGGACTCGCCGCGGGCGTAGAGCTCGCAGCGAGAACCACACCGCTTTGCGTCACTCATCGAATGACTCCTCAAGACGTACCACAATGCTCAGCGACTTCACTCACCGTCTGGTGCTGGCCGCGTTGTCTGGCTGGCTGTTGAGTTCCTCAGGAACGCGAGCCGATTGGCCACAGGCCGGCGGGCCCGAGTGCAACGGGCAGCTCACGACCGCCGCCCCCGTGCCGACCGCTTGGTCGGTCAGCCGTGGCGAGAACATCCGCTGGCGGACCCCGCTGCCGAACGTCGGGCAGAGCGGAATCGCGGTGTGGGGCGACCGCCTCTTCTTGACGACCTACGCCCCAGGAGAGGGACACCAGAAGGGCAAGACGAAGAGCGCGAAGGTCATTGGCCTCTGCGTCGACGCGAAAGATGGCTCGATCCTGTGGACCGTCCCGCTCGACGGCGAAGTCCCCAGCCCGATGATGTACACCTACAGCGACTCGACCTCCCCCACGCCCGTGACGGACGGCGAGCGCGTCGTCTTCACCAACGCGAGCGGCTGCATGGCGGCCTTCGACTTCGCGGGCGAGGAGCTGTGGCGTCGGACTTGGCGGCCGTGGGGCCCCGAGGAGCACTTCCCCTTCAACAAGATGCACGAGCCGATCCTCTACGGTGACACGGTCGTGAACCTCGAGCCGCTTAAGGACTGCCCCGAAGAGAAGATCGGCTGGAACTACCTGCACGGCGTCGACCTCCGGACGGGCGCGACCCAGTGGGTGGCCGAGCACGGCACGACCTCCTACGCCACCCACGTGCTCGGTTTCACCGCCAAGGGGAAGCCGGCGCTCGTCTCGGGGCGCGGAGCCGTACACGGCCACCCCGAGCGCCCCGCCGGATTGAACCTGATGAGCCTCGCGGCGGGCGAGGAGGGAAAGTCGCTCTGGCTGTTCCTCACGCCAACCGACAAGCACGGCAAGCCGGCCGAACCGGGCACAGTCGTCGGTCGCACCTGGCAGGCGATGTTCGACTTCGTCTGGGACGATCGCTACGCGTACTGGTTCAACCTGCACCCGGTCGAGAGCAGCGTGCTGCTCGACATCCGCACCGGCGAGTTGGTCAAGAAGCAGTCGCTCATCGACGGGGTCGATCTCCGACGGTGGAACCCGGCGACGGCCAAGCACGAGCTGCTCGCGGGCGTCAACCTGCGTGAGACGCAGGACTGGCCCGAGTACTTGAAGGTCAAGGGGAAGCACAAACCCTCGATCGTGGTCTACCCCTCGCCACACTCGAACGTCAGCGCGGGGGGCTACTTCTATTTCCTCTGCACGACCGGCAACACCCGCAACACGCCCCCCGGCGTCGATGGCCTCGCGGGTCCCTCGCACTGCGTGGGGCGCGTGAGCCTGGAGACCGACAAGGTCGAGTACCTCGAGCTGCCCGTGACCGTCCTCCGCGAACCCGGTGAGGACGACGAATTCGTCTACGGGGAGCTCGTGCCGATCGACACCCGCAACAGCGCGGGCGTCGACGTGGCGGCCGAGGGGCGTTCGCGTGAAGATGGCTGGAAAGCGCCCGCGTACTGGGGCAGCCCCACCGTGCTCAACGGCAAGATCTACTGGACGACCACGCCGGGCGTCACCTACGTGATCGACGCCGACGCCCCGGTGCTCGACGCGTCGGCCATCGTGGCGATCAACGACCTGGGCCCCTCCGGCGAGACCTGGACGCTCAACTCGATCAGCTACTCCGACGGCGTCATCTACCACCGGACGGCGAAGGAGCTGATCGCCATCGGGGAGTAGCCAACCCGCCCACACGGCGTGGTAAAAATTGCGACCTCCCCCGCCGCTGTTTAGAATCCTCTGCGGTTGGTGGGCGACGGCGTCCCCCCCGATTCACAACCACGGGATGACGGGCGGCCATGTCCAGGACGATCTCAGCTTGCGCGGCGGTGCTGCTGGCGGCGGCGACCTCCTTCGCCCAGTCCGATCCGTCGAACTTCGACGACGTGCTGAACTACCCGACCGTGGTGCTCGGCAACCCGATCAACGGCCCGGCGCCCGGCGCGACACTGCCGGCGTTCGGCGGGACCACCCAGTTCAACTTCAACGCGGGCAGCGGCAGCACGAACAACACGTTCTCCGGCTGGGACAACGAGGTGAATGTCTTCGCGGGCGCGACGATCAACAACGTCACGATCGACGACGGGACCACCCTCAACCTCGTGGGGGGCGACCTGCACGACCTCAGCACCAGCGCCCCCGCCCCCTTGCACCCGTCCGTGGTGAACCTGCTTTCGGGCAACGTGACCGGCGACCTCAACCTCAGCGGCCAATCGATCGTCGCTATCCACACGGGCGACGATCTCGCGGTGAGCCTCACCGACACACCGACGCTCGGCGTCCACGCCGGCGCCGACCTCGCCTCGCTCGACGCCCCCGGCGCGCCGGGCGTGACGATCACCGGCGGGACCATCGGCCCGGTCACCACCGCCAACAACCCACGCTTTCAGATCAGCGGGGGCGAGTTCACCGGGGTGGTCGAGGTGCTGAACGACAGCCAGTTCAACATCTCGGGGGGCGACTTCGCCGACCTGCGGGTCAACATCCTGAACGATATCAACGTCGCCGGCGGCTCGTTCGAGGCGGTCGATCTCAACGCGATCGGCATGCGGGCCAACATCTCGGGCGGCTCGTTCGGGGACAGCCCCTTCGTGGTCCGCTCCCGCGCCGAGGCGAACATCACCGGCGGCGCCTTCGGCAACAACTTCCAGATCGAGTCGAACGGCACGGCGACGATCTCCGGCGGGACCTTCGCCGCCGACTTCGACGTCGATGACAACGGCACGCTCAATCTGGTCGTCACCCAGGTGCTGATCGACGGCGTCGATCGGACGAGCGAGGTCGCCCTCGTGAACGCCGCGGGGCAGGACTTCGAGATCGACCGGCTGGCCCCGCCGATGCTGCTGGAGGGCTTGTTCACCGACGGCTCGCCGTTCGCGTTCGCTTTCCAGCCCGAAGGGCCGATGCTGGCGGACGAGGTCTCGACCCTCGACCCGAACAGCACGATCCGCCTGATCGTCGGACCGGCCCAGCTCGACGGTGACTTCAACGCCGACGGCGTCGTCGACGCGGCGGACTACACCGTGTGGCGCGACCACCAGGGCGAGCGCGGCGAGGCGTCGATCGGCTTCAACGGCGACGGACTGAACGGCGTCGACCAGGCGGACTACCAGATCTGGCAGAGCCAGTACGGGGCCGCCACTCCTGCCACGTCGCAAGCGATCCCTGAGCCGGCGGCGTGGGTTTTGGTGATTGGTGGCACGCTTGGGTTAAGAAAACGCATCGTCTAGGCGATGCCTTCACTTCACCATCTCAACCGTCGCCCAGCAGCTCGGGTCCTCGTCGAACGGCATCGTCGCGCCGTTGGCGAATGTTTGCAGGCCGAGCTCGCGGTCGACGATCGCGTAATTGAAGCCGAGCTTCGTCTGTTGCGACGGGTCGTAGCCCGTCATCGCCACCGCCGGGATGAACGCCGCCAGCTTGTAGCCGCTCTTCGTCAACTTCGAGGCGACCTGCAGTTCGCGCGGCCGCACGGGGCGGGCGTTCTCGCGGGCGCGGTTGATCAGCAGCTGGTCGGCGAGCGGCTCCGCGTCGCCCCGGCCACCGCCGGCGGGGGTGAAGATGAAGCGGTTGCAGAACTTCGTCGCGCGGTGCACGGTGTGCGTGGCGCGGGTGTCGACCCAGATGTGCAGCCCGTCCGATTCGTCGAGTCGCGTCTCGCGGCACCAGACCGGCTGCTGCTTGTCGGCGACCTCGACCCAGACGGTGATCCCCTCGGGCGCCCACGCCATCCGCACGTCGGCGAAGCGGCGCTCGCTGGCGGGGGTCTCCCGGTCCAGGCCCGCCAGGTCGGGCAGGCGGTGGTCCTCGGTCAGCGTCACCCCGCGCGGCGACCAGATCGGCTTCCGAGGCCGGACCGGCACGGCGAACTGGAACAGGTACCGCGGGGCGAGGAGCGTGTTGAGCTGGTTCGGGTCGTCGGGCACGGGGGTCACGCGTCGGCGGGAGGGGCGGCAGAGATCAACCCAGCTTAGCCCGCATGAGCGCCGCCGCCGAGCCGACGCCCAGCAACAAGACCAACGCCACGCCGGTGGTCGGCTCCGGGATGACGGTGGCGCCGCGGACTTCGCCCGAGGCCTTGCCCTTGAACGAGGTCAGCACCCCGTTCGCCGCGGTCACCTCGGAGACGGCGGTCGAGAACGAAACCGACGCGGCCGGCGCGAGGCTCAGGGCGTTGGGGGACAGCCCCGGTTCCGACGGGGCGTAGACCTCCGCCACCGCGGCGCCGAACGCGAAGCGGGCGACCCCGCCAAAGTCGATGTAGTTGATCGTGACCGAGTCGAGCGAGAGCTTCACCTGCTCGCCGCCCGGCAGCATCAGCAGGAGCCAACCCCCTTGGCCGCTGGTGGTCGATCCCCCCTCGGCGCTGATCGGCGCGATCTCCGGAAGGAAGAAATCGATCTTCGTCCCGGCCAGCAAGCTCGGGTCGGGCGGGCCCATCTCCGCGACGGGCGTGGCGACCACGCCGTCGCCGTCGTCGGTCGCGGCGTCGCGGATCGCCGTGCCGTCGTACACGAGATCGAGCTCGCCGAACGTCAGGTCGATCGTAGCGGCGGGCGCCAGCGGGGCCAGCAGGGCGAGGGCGATCAGCGCGCAAACGAGACGGGGCGTCGTCATGGGGGACATCTCTTCCGTGAGGTGGGCCGGGGGGCGGGTCCGAGTTGAGGCTATTTTGCGGCAAGACCCCGATCCCCGCCAACGCCAGTTGGGGCAGAAACAACAGACCGCCGGCGCCAGCATTGCCGCCGTCCCGCGAGTCGGCCCGAGCCGCTATGATCTGGGCTGGCCACGGTTTAAGGACGACCGGCGGCCGACTCCGGACCCCCTCCGTAACGGGGCCCATCCACAACAATCTGCAGGAAAGCGCTCTCCCGCCATGCTCACGGTCACCCTCCCGGACGGTAGCTCTCGCCCCTTCGAAACCTCGGTCACCTGCCTCGAAGTCGCCGAGGCGATCGGGCCCGGCCTCGCCAAAGCGGCCATCGCCGCCGAGGTCGACGGCGTCCAACGCGACCTCGCCTATCAACTCCCCGCCAGCGGCGAAGCGGCCGTCCGCTTCCTCACCAAGCGCGACGACGAAGCCCTCGCCATCATGCGGCACTCGTGCGCCCACGTGATGGCCCAGGCCGTCATGCGGCTGTACGACGGCGTGCAGCTCGCGTTCGGCCCCACGACCGCCAGCGGCTTCTACTACGACATGAAGCTGACCGACCCGATCTCCGAGGAGGACTTCCCGAAGATCGAGGCGGAGATGAAGCGCATCGTCAAAGAGAACCTCGCGTTCGAACGGCTCGAGAAGCCGCGCGAGGAGTCCTTACAACTATGCCAGGAGCTGGGCCAAGAGTTCAAAGTCGAGCACGTCGAGACCGGCCTGGGCGACGAGGCCGACCTGTCGTTCTACCGCCAGGGCGAGTTCGTCGACCTCTGCCGGGGCGTCCACATCCCGTCGACCTCCCACATCGGCAAGGCGTTCAAGCTCCTCAGCATCGCCGGCGCTTACTGGAAGGGCGACTCATCACGCGACCAGCTGCAACGCCTCTACGCCACGGCCTTCTTCGATAAGAAGGAACTGCGGGCGTACCTCGACCAGATCGAAGAAGCCAAGAAACGCGACCACCGCGTCCTCGGCAAGCAGCTCGAACTGTTCACGATCGACCAGAAGGTCGGTTCGGGGCTGATCCTCTGGCTCCCCAAGGGCGCCGCGATCCGCCAGACGCTGGAGGACATGCTCAAGAAGGAGCTGACCGACCGCGGCTACGAGGCGGTCTACACGCCTCACGTCGGCCGCGTCGAGCTGTACGAGACCTCGGGCCACTTCCCGTACTACCGCGAGAGCCAATTCCCCGTGCTCTGCGAGCACGAGGCGGGGTCGCTTGTTGATTCGCTCGTGGAGCGCCTCCGCGCGGACGACATCGAGGCCGACGAAGAGGCGAAGCTCATGGACGCCGCGCGGCTGTTGGGCTTCGACGGTGAGATGCCCGAGGGCCTCTCCGCCGCCGGACGCGCCGACGCGCTCGACGCCTGGGCGCATCAGCACGAGCGCTACCTGCTCAAGCCGATGAACTGCCCGCACCACATCATGATCTACAAGGCGAAGCCGCGATCGTACCGCGACCTGCCGGTCCGCCTCGCGGAGTTCGGCACGGTCTACCGCTACGAGCAGTCGGGCGAGCTCTCCGGCATGACCCGCGTCCGCGGCTTCACCCAGGACGACGCCCACCTCTTCTGCACACCCGACCAGGTCGCCGACGAGTTCCGCGGCTGCCTCGAAATGACCCAGTGGGTGCTCGAGTCGCTCGGCATGACCGACTACCGGGTCCGCCTCGGCTTCCGCGACCCGGACAGCAGCAAGTACGTCGGCTCCGAGGAGCTGTGGGACGCGGCCGAGGCCGAGCTTAAAGAGGTCTGCGAGTCGATGGACCTACCCGGCCTTTCGATCGAGCCGGGCGAGGCGGCGTTCTACGGGCCGAAGGCCGACTTCGTCGTCACCGACTGCATTGGCCGCGAGTGGCAGCTCGGCACCGTGCAGCTCGACTACAACCTGCCGAGCGCCGAACGCTTCGACCTGGAATACACCGGCGCCGACAACAAGCCGCACCGCCCCGTGATGATCCACCGGGCGCCCTTCGGCTCGATGGAGCGGTTCCTCGGCGTGATCATCGAGCACTTCGCCGGCGCCTTCCCGCTGTGGCTCGCCCCGGTGCAGGCGCGCGTGGTGACCGTCAGCGAGAAGTCCGAGGAGTACGGCCGCGAGGTTGAGAAGCGACTCAAAGCGGCCGGCCTCCGCGTCGAGGGCGACTACCGCGGCGCGAAGCTCGGCGCGAAGATCCGCGAGGGCCAGCTCGCGCTGATCCCGTACCTCGTCGTGGTCGGCGAGCAGGACCGCGACAACGGCACCGTGGCGCTACGCGACCGCATCGACGGCGACCAGGGCTCCTGCACGATCGACGAAGCGATCGCCCGCCTGCAAGAAGAGATCACCGAGAAACGCGTCCGCCAAGTCGCCGAAGCGGCCTCCGCCGACCTATCGGCGAAGGCGGTTGGGAATGAGTATTGAGTCGATGGTGATTCATTGAGAACCACAAAGGCACAAAGGGCACGACGGCCTCACCGGTAGTTGGAATCAACTCAGCTAACTCAACAGGTGGCGACGGGTGGCTGGGGCGCTCCCGCATGGAAGCCCCCGTAAATCGGCGACGCGGTTGCTTCGTGCTCAGGGGCTTCCGCTCCGCGGAGCGCCCCTGCCACCCGGTTGCTCCGGGGGAGTTTCTCGCCAAGATCCGCCCCTCTGATACGAATCACCTCTATCACAGCCCTTCCAACTCAGGCGAAACCATGGCGAACGAAGACCCCAATAAGCCGGAAGCGAGCGACTCTCGGAAGTACCTAGCACTCGGGATCAGCCTCGGACTCGCCCTGGGGGCCGGGCTGGGGGTCTGCTTCGGCGTCGTCTTCGACCAGCTGGCGATGGGGATCGCTCTGGGCCCCGGCTTGGGGCTCGCGCTGGGGGTCACGCTCGCGCAACTCTTTGACGACGGCGCTTCGGACGCGTCCTGAGCCGAACGCGCTAGCGCCGCAGCCACTCGCCGACGCGGCTCGTCCCTTCGACGTGCTCCATGCCCGGCTGGCGCGCCAGAGTGCGGCGGAGGGGGAACGTCACCTTCGTGCCGCGGAGGTCGAGCCGCTTGAGGCTCGCCAGGCGGGTGAGTCGCAGGGCGCTCGCGTCGGTCACCTCGGTGTCGGCCAGATTGACCGACTCGAGGAACGGCAGGTGCGCCGGGTCCGCAGTGAGCCGCGTCAGCTCGGCGTCGCCCACGGGGCGGCCCGACAGGTCGATCCCCTTGAGGCGGTCGGCCAGCTGGGCGAAGTCGTCGCCGACCGTCCCCTCCAGCCAGTCGAGCGTCTCGGTCACGACAACGCCCCCCCACTGCTCGACGAGCTCGATCGCTTCGATCTGCGCGACGTAGATCGGCATCTGCGCGCCGATCCAGGGGAGCCGCTTCCCGTTCCGCTTCGCGAACTCGACCGCCTCGTCGAAGGCGCGCTGCACCTCGATGAAGTCGCTCGCGGCGCCGCCGTGGTCGGGGTGGGCGCGTTGGGCTTCCTTGAAGAAGGCCTGCTTCACGTCCTGCTCAGTGACCGGCAGCGAGAGGCCGAGCCGCTTCACCGCCTCGGGCCGCGGCTTCGGCTTCTTGCTGCGGCCGGACTCTTCCGGGTTGGGCAGTTCCATGAGAGATGAGGTGGAGGTCGGCTTCGCGCGGCTTGCGGCACGGCTTGTGAACTTCTTGCTCACAGTATAGGCACGCGCCGCGCATGCCGTAGCGGTCCATCTCACCGAAGACCATCACCTTATCCCCTCAGCGTAGAGCCGCTCAGCCTTCTCCGGCTCGCGCACCATCGGGTCCGCCCGGCCGATCGGCCATCCCCCCACCCCCTGATGCAAGCGCCTCCAGCCGCGCGATGCGCTCGTCGCTCTGAGCGATCAGCGCTCGCAGCAGGCTCATCTTGCTGTCGAGTTGGCCCATCATCTCGCGGGCCGTTTCGTGGAACTCGACCTGCTGCTGACCGAAGCGCGCTTCGGCGTCCTGCTTGACGCCGTCCCACGCGTGCTCGGGGCGTCGCTGTTTGACGATCGGCGGGCCGTCCCCGCCGCGTGTCCGCTTGCCGAAGCGGAGCAGGTTCTGCCGGAAGAGCACGAAGATCAGCAGCAGCACCCCCGCCGCAAAGACGATCGAGGCGTACGGACTGGTCTCTCCCCCTTCGGCGAGCAGCAGCGCGACGATCGACATGGCGTGCTCTCGGGCGGGGTGAAAGGGGACGGGGCCTCCCTTCAGTCTCGGCCATAAGCGGCGGACGCGGCGACACAAACCTCCGCAACGGTCACCCCGGCCCGGTCGGCCAGGGCCTTACAATCCTCGTATTCGGGCGTGAACCGCTCGCCGGCGCCGCCCGGCAGGGTGGCGACCGTGCCGCGTGTCGGGCCCCAGGGCGTCTCGACCGTGACGCTCCGCCGGGGCAGCACGATCCGGTCGATCGCTTGCCGGCGCATGCCGAGCGCGGTCGTGTGGCGGAAGACGATCGCGGCGAGCCGCTCCGCGTCGGCGGGCGCCGCCTGCAAACTGAGCAGCACGCCGGGGCGCTGCTTCTTCATCTGGATCGGCGTGAGCGCCACGTCGAGCGCGCCGGCGGCCCACAGCCGCTCGACGCAGTCGCCAATCGCCTCGCCCGGCGTGTCGTCGAGGTTGGTCTCGAGCAGGACGATCGTCTTTGGCGCGCCCGCCTCTTCGGTGGGCGAGTCGCTGGTGTGGCCGACGACCAGCCGCAGGACGTTCGGGTGGTCGAAGTCCTTCTGCCCCGATCCCAGACCGATGCGTTCGATCGTCATCGCGGGGAGCGGTCCGAACTCGCTCGCCAGCTCCTTCACGATCGCCGCGCCGGTGGGCGTGGTCAGCTCGCCGACGATCGGCCCGCTCGGCGGGTGCTCCGCGAGGGGGACGCCCGCGAGCAGCTCGGCGGTCGCCGGCGCGGGGATCGAGCAGCGCCCGTGCGCGATCTGCACGAATCCGCTGCCGGTGGGGACCGGCGCACAGACGACCTTGTCGACGCCCAGCAGGTCCCAGCCGATGGCGGCGCCGACGATGTCGGCGATCGAGTCGATCGCGCCGACCTCGTGGAAGTGGACCTTCTCGAGCGTCGAGCCGTGCACCTTCGCCTCGGCCTCGGCGATGCGGCGGAAGATCGCGGTGGCGAGTTCACGGGCGCGGGGCGTCAGCTCGCCCCCGTCGATCATCGCCTGGATGTGGTGCAGGTGGCGGTGAGCGTGCTCGGGCTCGTGCTCGACGACGATCTGCGTCGCGCGGAAGCCTTGCTTCTTCGCCTCGCTGGCGACCAGCCGGCAGTTGGGCGTCCCCTCGGGCCAGGCGAGCGAGTCGAGGCCGGCCTGGATGGCGGCCAGCTCGACGCCGGCGTCGACCAGCGCGCCGAGCGTCATGTCACCACTCACGCCGCTGGCGCAGTCGAGGTACGCGATCCGCATGGGTTTGTTCCGGAGGTTGAGGGGGACGTCGTCAGGCCGAGCCACGTGTTTACCCCACGCCCCGCCCGGCCGCGACCGTCCCCGACACGATTCGGGAAGCAGCTCAGATGTAGTACATCGGCGTCGCGTCGGCCGATTGCCTGGCGAGGTCCGCCAGGGTGACCGCTCGAAGCCGCTCGCGTTGTGCGTGCGCGGCGTCGGTCAGTGCGGCGAGGATCGCCTCGCCCAACGGGGACGGCTTCGCCACGTTGCTCGCCTCGGCGGGCGGCCCTTCGAGCAGGTCGAGCGCCTCGCCCAGCGAGACCTCTTCGGGCGGGCGAGCCAACCGGTAGCCCCCCGCCGCGCCGCGGGTGCTGGTCACCAAGCCGAAGCGTCTGAGCTCTTGGAGGATCTGCACGAGGAAGCCCTCGGGGATCCCCTCTTCGGACGCTAACCGCCGCCCCTGCAACGGCCGCCCCCCGGCGAACTCGGCCGCTAGCCGGGCGAGCGCGAGGCAGGCGTATTCGGTCTTGGCGGAGAGCATAGAAGTAGGCAGTAGGCTGAGGGCAGTAGGCAGTCTTGCAACGGGGCCGGGTCGGTCAGCAAGTCTGCCTGCTGCCCTCTGCCTACTCAAATTCCGCTTCCGTCGACTTCCATGCCGGTGTGCAAGCCGCACTCGGTCTTCTCGCGCCCCGCCCAACGGCCGGCGCGCTCGTCGCCCTCCTCGCCCGCTTTTTGCGTGCAGGGCCAGCAGCCGACGCTCGGGTACCCCTGGTCGTGGAGCGGGTTGTACGGCACACCCTCCTTGAGCAGACGCGTCCAAACGCTCTGCTTCGTGGCGTTCGCGAGCGGGCTGATCTTCACGAGGCCGAACTTGCGATCCCAGGCGACGATCGGCTGCTTCGCCCGCACTGGCGATTGGTCGCGACGGATGCCGCTCATCCAGGCGGTGCGACCCTGCGCGGCGCGCTGCAGGACCTTGATCTTTCGATCGCCACAGCAGCGGTCAGGGTCGGTCTTGTAGAGCGGCCCGCCGTGCAACGCTTCGTACTCGGGCACAGTCAGCTCGGGCGTGAGCATGTCGATCTTCAGGCTGTACTTCTCCGCCATGCGGTCGGCGAGGTCGAGCGTCTGCTGGAACTGATAGCCGGTCTCCAGGTTGAAGACGTAGGTCGTCGGCGCGAGCTTCGGCAGCAGCGAGAGCAACAAGCAGCCTTCGGGCCCGAAGGCCGTGCCGATGGCGAGGCCCGGCGCGAAACGCTCGTGCGCCCAGGCGAGGATCTCGTCGGGCGTGGCGGTCTCGAGCCGCTGGCTCTCCGCCTTCAAGTAATCAAGGAACGCCTCGGAGGGCGCCTCGCCTTGTGCGGGGGCGGCGGGCAGGTTGGCGGCGGAGGGGCTGGCGGCGGCGGTCATCGGCGCGACGGATTGGCGATTTGGAGCGGCGGACGGCCAAATCATAGTAACGCGGTCAACATAGTCAAGTATCGCTACGCAGCGAGCCCGCCTTCAGTTTTTCCGCCCCTCCAACCCCTGAGATCCGCGTAATCAGCGGCCAACGGAACGTTTTGCCTGTTTCCCCCGATCCGCAAGCCAAAAACTCCGAAGCCCCACCCCGGCGTCGCCCCCCGGATGACCGAGGATCTAAGGAGGACGCAGCTCACCCGCTACCCCGCCCGGACCCGTCACGATGGCCACACCCGAAGCCCCGATCGCCGACCCGAGACAGCTCGCCGGACGGCTGCTGGCGGATGAGGCGCTCAGCTCGGTAACGTTCGACCACTCGACCGACGTGGCGACGCTCCGCTACCACGACCGCCGGGTCGATCGGGCCTCGTTGGCGTGGCTCGCCGAACTCGCCCGCAACGACAGCCGCTTGCTCAACCAAGCCGCCATCCTGCCCGCGCCGGTGAACGTGCCGGTCGAGTGCTGGCCCGACCCGGAGTCCGGCCGCGCGAGCTACATCCGCACGCCCCGGCAGGCGACCGGCTGGCGGCGTGTTATGCACCTGACACTCGCCGGGGTCTGGTTCACCTTGGCGGTTCTTGGAGCCATCCTGCCGGGGCTCCCCTGCACCTGCTTCCTGCTGCTGTGCAGCTACTCGCTCTGCCGCAGCTCGCAGCGCCTCCATCAGAAGCTGCTCGATAGCAAGTGGTTCGGCCCGACGCTCCGCCACTGGCGCGTGCACCGTGGCGTGCGGCCGGGCGTGAAGACGAAGGCGCTCACGATGCTCGTCCTGATGGTCGGCGCGTCGCTCGCCTTCGCCCCGCTGCCCCCGATCGCCTGGTGGGCCGTCGCCGCGGCGGGCGTGATCGGCGCGGTCGTCGTCTCGCGTCTGCGGGTGGTTGCGAGCTGATCAGCCTTCGCCGCCGAAGCGGTTGCCCTCGTTGGCGATCTTGTCTTCGATGCCAGCAACGATCTTGCGGAGCTCGGCGACATCGGACTCGACCAGGGAATCCTCTAGCGCGTCCCAGGTGTCGGGCCCTACGGTTCCCACGGAAGTGATCAGTTGAGCGATGTCTCCCTCGTAGATGTTGACCTTGCTGAACTGGCCCTGCCGGTAAAGGGACGGCAGAGCGAAGAGTTTTAGCAGGAGCAGCCCTTCCTCCGAAGCGGTGGGGATCGTTCGATCGGCGAACGGTTTCGCTGCCGTGTGCTGCTCCAAGACAAGCCGGAACGGCTCCTTCTCGGCAAGCAATAAATCGACTCGCAGATCGCCCAACCGAGCCTGAACAAAGCGTTCGTTGCGCTCGTCGATGCGCAGCTCAGGCAGCATCTTCAGGTCTTCTTCCGACACGATCAGATCGATGTCTTGCGTGTTGCGACCCTCGACGTACAACAGCATTGCGATGCCGCCAACCAGCACGTAGTCGATCTCGCGCTCTTCCAAGAGGTCAAAGAGCCGACCGACCGACGCGAAGAGTTCGTTCAGGTCCATGCGCGCAACTCGCTCGCTGTTCTTCGGATCAAACGCGACGCCGAAAACAACCGTCTGGGCGATGCTGACCGGCTCAGTGGGCATAACTCTATTCTAGTCGTATAAGAGCCCACGATTAACACGAATCAGAGCCGAATCGATTCATGCTGATTCGCGTCGATTCGTAGGCCTAGGCTTATACCCCAGCGAACGCCCGCAGATCGGCTTCGATCCCATCAAGCTGCTTCTCGAGGTCGGCCTTGGTCTCTTCCAGGTCGTGCAGCTGCTCGGCCGGCGTGTACGCGAAAAGGTAGAACTTGATCTTCGGCTCGGTGCCGCTCGGGCGGGCCGCCACGTAGTTGCCGCACTCGGTGAGGTCGAGGATCACGAGGTCGCCCGTCGGGCCGTCGAGCGGGGTCGTGTCGCCCGGCTCGGCGACGGGTTGGGTCTCGTTGTGCTTGTAGTCCCGCATCTGCGCGACACCCATGCCGTCGAGCTGGCTGGGCGGCTGGCTGCGGAACTTCGCCATCACCTCTTTCATGCGCTCCATGCCGTCGGAGCCCGGCATCTGGATGTTGATCGTCCGCTCGACGTGGCAGCCGTGCTGCCAGAAGAGCGAATCGAGCTTCTGGTGCAGCGTCTGCCCTTCGGCCTTGAGCTTCGCCGCCAGCTCGCAGGCGAGCATCGCGGCGAGGGCGCCATCCTTGTCGCGGACGTAGTTGCCGGCCATGTAGCCGTGCGACTCCTCGGTGCCGAAGACGAACTTCTCCGGCCCGTTGTCGTCGATCGCGCCGGCGATCCACTTGAAGCCGACCAGCAGGTCGGTGATCGTCCGGATGCCCGCCGAGTCGCCGATGCGGCGGGTGAGCTGCGTCGTGACCAGCGTAATAATGTTGAAGTGCTCGGGCGTGAGCGTGCCTTGCTTCGCTTCAAGGACGTAGTCGGCCAGCAACGCGCCGATCTGGTTGCCACTGAGGGTGGACCACTCGTCCGAGCCGGGCTCGAGCGGGGCGGCGAGTCCGATGCGGTCGCAGTCCGGGTCGCTGGCGACGCACAGGTCGGCGCCGGTCGTCTTCGCGTGCTCGATCATCGCGTCGAACACAACCGGCCGCTCCGGATTCGACACGTGCCCCGGCACGTTCGGGAAGTCGCCGTCCGGCTCGGCGTGGGGGCCGAAGACCTCAACCTCCTTGAAGCCGTCGCGGTCGAGCACCGGAACGACCGCCGTGCCGCCGACGCCGTGCAGCGGCGAGTACAGCACCTTCAGGTCGCGTGGCCCGGGCAGCGCCTGCGTGAGCACCGCGTCGAGGAACGCCTTATCGACCTCCTCCTCGCAGTAGACGATCTTGCCGTCGGCGACCGCTTGATCGAAATCGGCCCGCTCGATCTCGCCGCAGTTCATGACCCGCTCGATGATGCCCGCGTCGTGCGGCGGCAGGATCTGCCCGCCGGTCGACCAGTAAACCTTCACCGCGTTGTCGCTCGGTGGGTTGTGGCTGGCGGTCACCATGATGCCGCAGCTCGCCCGCTTGTAGCGGACCGCGTACGACAGCTCGGGCGTGCTGCGGAAGCCGCGCAGGAAGTGAACCTTGAAGCCGGCGGCGACCAGGATCTCCGCGCACAGCTTCGCGAACCGCTCGCCGTTGTGGCGGGTGTCGCGGCAGATGGCGCAGCTCAGCTCGGCATCGGGACCAAGGGTCTGCTTCACGTAGGTCGCCAGGCCCTGGGCCGACTCGCCGATCGTCCGATCGTTGATCGCGTTGGAGCCGAACGGGTGCATCCTGCCCCGGCGGCCGCCCGTGCCGAACGGGATGATCGTCCAGAAGACGTCGTCCAGCGTCTGCCAGTCGCCCGCTTCGATCGCCTCGGCGATCTGCGGGGCGTACTCCGCGTAGCGGGGCTCGGTGAGCCAAGCGGTGAGGTTCTCGACCGCGCCGGCGGTGAGCTTCTCTTCCTGGGAGGCTTGCTGGACTTTCGCGAGGAGGGCTTCGGCGGACATCGGGTCGCGGGGGCTGGAAGGGGCGGGCAACGCGGCGGCGCGATAGACTAACACGCCAGGATTCCGGCGCGGAGATGCGCCCCAAGGGCTCTGCCGATTGCGAGAACCGATGCTTCGATACTGCCTGCCGCTGCTGCTCGCCGGGACGACCTTCGCCGCGGAGCCCCCCCGCGCCCGGCCGCCCGAGTTCACCGACGCCGATCGAGCCCCTTTCTTCGACAACGCGTTCGACACGCTGGTCGGCGAGCGCCCCGTCGGCGGTAGACGGCAAGAGGCGACCAGGCCCGCACGGCCGGGGACGCCCGGCGCACCGGGCGCCAGCTCGTCCGAGTGGGCCGACCTGATCGCGGGCGACGTGCTCGAGACCGAGATCAAACGCCAGGCGAGCGCGCTCGGCAAGACGACCCGCTCCGCCTCCGCCTACAAGGCGGGGGGCTACCGCGACGCGGTCGACGCCCTGGGCGTCATCGCCACGATGTTCGGCGTGGTCGTCGAGCACGCGGGCGAGCCGCGCTGGCGCGACGAGGCGGCCGCGCTGCGCGACCTGTTCGGCGGCAGCGTCGACGAGGCCGACGGCGCGAACGACAAGGCGCACCGGGTCGCCTCCGAACGGGCGGCCGACCTAACCGACTTGGTGCGCGGCGGCCGCCCCGACATGCCCGAGCCCGCCGACGAAGTCGACTGGGGCCTGCTCGCCAGCCGCACGACGCTGATGCGCCGGATGGGCGCCGCCGAGGAGGAACGCCTCCGCGGCTGGCTCGGCAGCGAACGAGCGTTCCGCCGCGACTCGGACGAAGTGCGGCACGAGGCGCAGGTCCTCGCCGCCCTCGCCGAAGCGATCGTCCGGCCCGAGGCCGACGAGCACGACGACCCCGACTACGCCGCCTTCGCCCGCCAGCTGCGCGACGCGTCGGCCGAGCTGTCCCGCGCCGCCGAGGACGAGGAGTACGAAGCCGCCGCCGCCGCGATGACCGCCGTGAGCCGAAGCTGCGTCGACTGCCACGCGGAGTATCGCGGTTAGCGTGGGCTAGGACACGCAGGCGGGTCACTCATTTATACTTACGGAATCGTGCTAGAATGCACCGAGCTTGGGATCTACAGTCCGAATTCGATTGGCCCCGATGCATGCTTGGAAACGCCCTGACCCAGAGCCTCTTCGACGAGACTTTCATGAGTTTCATTGCGTAGAGGTGGCGGGTAAAAAAGTCGCAATAGCGAAGTTTCGCGGAGAAGCCGCCGCGACGCATGAGCTTATCCACGTTTTCTCCGCGATGGACCAAGCACTAGAAAAGTTGCTGGATTCGCAACATCCGGCGGCAATTATTCTCGATCTTCGAGAGCTTACGTACTCGTGGGGCGATGAGATGGCATGCACGCTATGTGCTCCGTCTGATCACATGGATTCTGATTTTCCCGTTGTGGTCGTTACGTCAGAGCTAAATAGCGATGGCCTGACCTCCTTGGTGCGAGACGAAATGATGTCAGATCCAAATGATTGGCTGACGAACTCAGAGGATGACGCATTTGCTCTTCTCAGAGCCAAGTTCGACCAATGAGAAGACACGGGAGGTTCTTGGCGGGATGCTAATTCAGCGTCCCGCCGACCTGCACAGGAGGAGGCGTCGTCCTGGGCGATCTATGGCGGAGCCAAATGCTCAATGGCCACTCCCTGGAAGAATTCTCCTGATTCCCGCGAACCTCTTCCGGCTCCGCCTGTCCCTGGGGGCGTCGCGAGTGGTTGATTCCGCCACGGGGAGGCTGTTTCCCGGGTTTTCGGCCCTCACGACCCCTGCCCGGCCGGTTTTTGCTTGACCGGTTGGCGGCCAGGTGGAATGCTTGCAGAAGCGCCTCGGGCGTAGGTTCGCCGCAAGGAGAGCCCGCCCGACCGCCGATGCTGACTTAGACGACCCGCCGAGAACCCTCTCGGTGGGGCAAAACCTTTCTCTCAGCCGCGCCCCAGAGCGCAGCGGAGGCTCACGATGAAGACGACGACCATCAAAATTGCCACGACCTTCACCGCCGCTATTAAAGCCGGCGCTACGGGGATCGTCTCGGTGATTTCGGCCGCTGTTTCATCGCGCCTGCGCTGGCGCCATGTAGTAGGACGCGGCAGTAATCCCGGCGTAGTAGGCCAACACCAACTCGCATGGCTAGCAGGCTTGATGCCACTAGCGATGCGGCCCGCATCACCAATCAGTGATGCGTGTCTGGGTTGCCGACCGTATTCGGTCGTCAACCGGTTGGCCTCGATCTGACGCCGCGTGAAGGCTCCCGGGCGATCTGAAAACTCGCCCGAAATCTAACCCTCACGCGTGAGCTGAGTCGCGACGACGCGACCCCAGCGCCCCCGCTTGAAGTGCTTTGTTGCGTCCCTTGATGGTCGCAGCCCGGCCGCTTCGCTTTTGGCGCCTGTGTGTTTCTGTCGTCGCTGTCCGCGAGCCACGCCCCCGTGCGTGCGTTCGCACTCCGGGAATCACCGTGTCCCTTCCGGGACCGGCTAAGCACGAGAGAGATAGGACCATGAGCGCCCTCGCCACTCCGTCGACCGCCCGCTTCAGCGGAGCGCCGCACTTCACTCCTAACGAGACCTTCGAGACCGCGCCGCGGTTCACGATCGTCGAGTCGACCGATCTGCCGCTCGCCGAGTGGGAGACCGAAGACCTCGTCCGCGCCGCTCAGGGCGACAACCGCGACGCCTTCGGCGAGCTGGCCGTCCGCTTCGAGGGGATGGTCCAGTCGGTCGCGCTGCGTCGGTTGGGCAACCACGCCGAGGCGCTCGAGCTGTCGCAGGAGGTGCTGATCCGCGCGATGGATCGGCTCCACCAGCTCAGCGAGCCCCGGGCGTTCGGGTCGTGGCTCAAGTCGATCACCGTCCGCATGGCGATCAACCGGCAGGTCCGGCGCAAGCGGAGCGTCGACACCGAGCCGGCCACACTCGAGGCGACCTGCGTCGATAACGATCGGTGCCCGGTCGACGCGGCCCTCACCGCCGAGCGGGCCGAGCAGGTCCGGGACGGCCTCGGCCGGCTCGGCGAGATGGACCGCTCCACGCTCGAGGCGTTCTACGTCCGGGGCCAGTCGCTCGTGGAGATGTCCGACGCGTTCAGCGCGCCGGTCGGCACCATCAAGCGGCGCCTGCACGTGGCGCGGAAGCGGCTCGCCGCCGAGCTGGGCGACGGCTTCGCCGTGTGACTCCTTGACTAAACGACGCTCCCCGCTGGGTCGGGAGCGGTAACCGGCCGACGGCCGCTCGGGGTGTGGGTCCCGAGCGGCCGTCGCTGCGTTGGTGGAGAGAGTCGCGTGAGTCGCTCTTGCCGCGACGCGGGGAGATCGGCGAACCTGTCGGCTCTCATTCCAGGCCACACAAGGAAGTGACCGCCGTGCCCCGATCGATCGCGACGCTAGCGCTGCTGGCGTGGTCCGCCAACGCCGCCGCCCAGACGCTCACCTTCGGCCACCACGCGCCCGCCGTCGGCGACGCGGTGCAGCAATCGGTGCGGGTCGAGATGCGCCTCGAATCGACCGCCCGGCAGGGGGCGGAGGTCATCGAGTCCACGACCAGCGCTATCGACCGCGAGCAAACCCGCCGCGTGACCGCCACCGAGGTGACCGGCAAACGGGTCGTCGGCGCGGAGGTCCGGTTCTTCAACGCGACCGCGGCGCGCGACGGCGCCGCAGAGCAGCAGCCGATCGCCGGCAAGGCGTACCTCTGCCGTCGCGAGAGCGATGAGCGCCTCACCATCACCACACCCGACGGCCAGCTGCCGCCGATGAACGAGTACGAGTTGGTGACCCGCGCCATGGAGTCCCTCGGCACGGCGAGCCCGCTCGCGGAGTACCTCGCGGGCCGCACCGTCCGGGTCGGCGAGCGTCTCGAGCTGCCCGCCGAGCTGGCGCAGCGGGCGCTCGGGTTCGACTCGCGGATGGGCGAGGTTGATCGCTTCGTGCTGAAGCTGACCCGAGTCGAGGACGTGGAGTCTCGGCGCGTGGGGCGGTTCGAGGCCGAGATCGAGGCGCACGGGGCCTCGTCGCAACAGATGCGGCTGATCGTGGCCGGCGCGTTCCAGATCGACGGAGCGACGTGCCGCATCGTGTCGGCCGACCTGTCGGGCCCGATCGCCATGAGCGGCGCCCGCGGCGGCAAGGTGGGCGCCTACACGCTCGACGGCAAAGGCAAGATGCGGCTGGCCCTCAAAGCCCAATACCGCGACGCGCGTCGCTAGCGATTCGGCGGGGTGCGCATCGCGAACGGCTTGCCGCTCGGGACGATCTCGGCCGGCATGTCGATCTTCTTGTCGTCCGCCCCGCCGGCGAAGTTGCTGAGGGAGTAGCTGTTGGGCTGCGTCCAGTCGCATTCGATGCGGCCATCGCCCAGCACGATGTTCCCTAGCTTCTGGCGAAACCATTCGGCAAGCGGGAGGTAGTCCAGGTCGTAGGCGACGTTCCGACGTTCGAGCGGGTCGTTCCGCAGGTCGTACAGAGCGAGGTGCGCGTGCTTCGCCTCGCAGGTGAGCGCCCAACGGATGTCGTCGTTTAGGAAGGGCGCTGCGCCGACCTTTCGGCGGTCGCGGGTGCGCATCGAGAAGGCGAAGTCGTCGGTCCGCAGGTAGGCGCGGTGGCCGCACACGAGGTTCATCTCCCCGAGGATGTAGTCGCGGCGGTTCGCCTCGGGGTCGGCGACCACTTGGGCCAGGTCCGTGCCGTCGAGGTAGTCGTACTGAGCGTCCGACACGTCGATGCCTCCGGCGGCCATCATCGTGGGGGCGAAGTCGACGAACTCGACCATCTCGTTGCAGACCGTGCCGGGCGGGTAGTTCTGTTTGTCGGACGAGACAACGATCGCCGCGTCTTCGATCGACTGCCGCCAGGGGCCGAACTTGGCCATCGTGCCCTGCTCGCCCAGGTGCCAGCCGTGGTCGCCCACGGTGAAGACGATCAGGTACTCCCGATCGTTCGCCTCGCAGTACGCCTTGAACGACTCGACCGCCTCGCCGACGAGCGCGTCGCCGTACGCGCAGAAGGCGTAGTAGTCCCGGATCGCCTGGAGCTTCTCCTCAGGCTTCATCCGGTCGGTCTTCGACTCGTTGTAGATCTCAACCAGTTGCGGCGGCAGGGCGGAGAGTTCGCTCGTGTCGAACTCGGGCAGCTTGTATTTCCTTTCCCGAAAGCGCTCGCGGAACTCCTTGGGGGGCAGCACCGGCGTGTGGGGGAGGTGGAAGCCAAGATTCACGAACAGCGGCTTGTCCGCGTCGGCGCCGGAGACCTCTTTGCCCCACTGTGTTTTATAGGTCTTGCCCGCGTTAGCGAGGTGGCTCTTGAACTCACGGACGATGTTCGCGTCGGTCGTCTTGCCGGCCGGCTGCGGGTTCACCCCGCCGAGGATCAGACCGGTGTTGATCCGGGTGTAGGCGCGGAGGATATCGAACTCCTCCTCAACGCCCCGCTTGATGGCTTCCTCTTCAGCGCTCAACTCGCGGTCGGCCTTTGTGAGCACGTACTTCTTCACGCGCCCGTCGGGGTAGAAGATCGTTTCGGTCGCGTCCTTGCGCAGCAGGATCGAATCGACGAGCCCGTACGCGCCGGTCGAGTGCAGGTCGCCGACGCCGTTGCGTTCCAGGTCGCGGACGAAATCCATCTCGTAATCGAACACAGCCTGCTGCGTGCCGCCGGGGCGTTGTTCGGGGGTGCGGATCGAGTAGTGCCGCTTGCCGATGATCGCCGTGCCGTAGCCGGCGTCGCGCAGGCTCTGGGCGAAGGCGGGGCGGGTGAAGTCGGCCTCCTGGTGAGTCGCCTCCCAGCCGTACTTGCCGTTGCGGAACGGGTACCGCCCCGTGTGCATCGACGCCCGCGATGGCCCGCACGCCGGCGAGTTGCAGTAGGCGCGGGTGAACAGCACCCCCTCGCTCGCCAGCTTGTCGATGTTCGGAGAGCTCACATAGCCGAGCGGGCTCTCGCTCTTGCCAGTGGTCGCCCGGTTGTAGACCTCGAGCGAATCGGCCCGATGATCGTCCGTGATGATCCACAAGATGTTCGGCTGTTCCTTCGGGGCCTCGGCGAAGGCCGGCGAAGCGATCAACAGGAGCAGCAGGGAGGCGTAGCGAGGGATCGAAGCGATCATGCGGCGGTTCCGAGGTGAGGCAGCAAGACGAGCAGGGCATGCATTCTAATAGCGGGGCAGATTGTATGCATCATGCAAAACGCGGCGGGTAAACGAATTCACCGCTGCCCGCTGGCTACAATCTCCGAATCCCGACCCTTTTCGATCTTCTCTGCAAAGCGACACATGCCCTCGCCGCTAGGACGCGCCCTGCTGAGCTGCCTGTTGATCCCGGCCTCAGCGCACGGCAAGCCGCCGATACCGACGCCCGTCGAAACGCCGATCCTTGGTGAGCTGGACCGCCTGCTGCTCGGCACGCTCTACCAAGACCCGAGAGCCGACCTAGGCCTCAAGGACGCCCTCGTCGATCCACGGCTGCGAGCCTTGATCGAGCGGCATGGTTTACACCTCTTCGGCGGGCCGATGCTCGGGTGCGTGACCGACTCCAGCGCCCGGGTCTGGGTCCGCACGCCGGGCGCCGCGCGTGTTCGGGTCCGCTGCGACGGGCGAAAGAGCGAGGAGGTCACCACCACCGCGCGAAATGACTTCACCGCGCTGATTGACCTGGACGGACTGAAGCCCGCCACCACCTATCGATACGATGTGCTGGTCGATGGGGTGAGTGCGTTCGACGGCGATCTCGCCGCGTTCCGCACGGCGCCGGCCAAGGGCCAACCCGCCGTCGTGACGGCCGCCTTCGGTGGGGGGGCGCGCTACAACCCTTCGAAGGAGGGCATCTGGGACGTGATCGCCGATCATCGCCCCGACGCGTTGCTGATGCTCGGCGACAATGTTTACATCGACGAGCCGCACTCGCGCACCAAGCAGCGAGTGCACTACTACCGCCGTCAGCTCCGCCCCGAGTACCGGCGACTCGTCGCCTCGTCGGCGGTCTACGCGGTGTACGACGATCACGACCTGGGGGTGAACGACTCGTCCGGGGGTCCTGATCCTTTCAAGCCTGACTGGAAGTACGCATCGTGGAAAGTCTTCCGGGAGAACTGGAACAACCCAGCCTACGGCGACCCGCCGGAACGCCCCGGTTGTTGGTTCGATTTCTCACTCGGCGACGTCGACTTTTTCATGCTCGACAACCGCTACTACCGCGACTTCAAGTCGGGCACGATGCTCGGCCCCGATCAGAAGGCGTGGCTCTTCGAGCGGCTGCGTGCGTCCGACGCGACGTTCAAGGTGCTCGCCTCCGGCACGCTGTGGACCGAGCACGCCGACAAGGGGGGCAAGGACTCGTGGTGGGGGGTCAAGGAGGAGCGCAACGAGATCTTCGACTTCCTCGACCGGGAACAGATCGGCGGCGTGATCCTGCTCTCCGCCGACCGCCACCGGACCGACGTCTACCAGATCGCGCGGCCAAACAGCTACGATCTCTACGAGTTCGAGACCTCGAAGCTGACCAACGACCACACGCATCCGACGAAGAAGGAGGCCCTCTTCTCGTACAACGAGGGGACGTTCTTTGGCCTCTTGCGATTCGACACAACGAAGCCTGACCCGGAGGTGACGTTCCAGTGTGTCACCGCCGAGGACGAGGTCGTGTACGAGCTAACGCTGCCGCGCAGTCAGCTGCAAGCCGAGTAGAGCGGCGCCGGCGAGCAGAACGGTCGTCGGCTCGGGAACGCCCTGGCTCGGAGCGGTCCACGTGACGGCTGTCGCCCCGTAGTTGGCTTGCCAGGCCGCATACTCCGCTGGCGAGCCGAGTCCGTCACGCCACACGGTGTAGTCAGCCGCGTCGACCACACCGTCGGCGTTGAAGTCACCCGGAACGACCGCATCGGTGTCGATGCGATAGATGCCCGAGAAGCGAGTCAGGATATAAACGTTTCCGTCGAGGTCCTCGGCGAAAGCAACCGGTCCGCCGATCGAGTTGTCATCGGGGAAGAGCTCCGGCTCGAGGTTCGCGATCGACCCGACCGGGTCGTCGGCGTCGAGGCTCCAGTAGCTCGCGCCGGGAGCAAAGATGTCGCCGAATAGGTAGCGGCCCTGCACCGCTGGGTCGGGCCCGCGGTAAACCACGCCGCCGATGACCGACACGCCGGTGAAGTCGACCGGCCCCACACCGGGCCGCATGTAGTCGTACACCGGGTCGGTCACTGTCGTGGAGGCCTTCAGCACGGCGCAGCCGCCGGAGCCATCCGAGTCGGTGAGGCCCTCGCACGCGTCCCAGCCGAAGTTCTCGCCGCCGCCGGTAGCGGCCCGTATCACATCGACCTCCTCGCGGGTGTCGTCCCCGACATCGCCGATCCAAAGATCGCCAGTCAGACGGTCGATGCTCGCACGGAAAGGATTGCGCAGACCGTAGGCATAGATTTCACCGTCTTCGTTTCCGCCGATAAACGGATTCGTCGATGGGATCGCGTAGTTGCGGTCGGCGTCAGCCGGATATTCGTCTCCGGTCGGATCGATCCGCAGCACTTTCCCCAGCAGGTCGCCGCTGGTGATCGACTGGGCCGAGGCGGGCGTATCGCCATCGCCAATCGTGAGGTACAGCAAGCCTTCCTCGCCAGCCGAGGCGGCCGGGTTGAAGCCGATCCAACCCCCGTTGTGAAAGGCCGTCGGCTGCGGCACGCTGAGGATCGTGCGGACGGCCGGTGCGGCGCCGCCGGGATCAAACGTGTACTCGAGCACTTGGGTATTAAACGGGTCGAGCACTCCGGGCATCGCATCGCCCGGGTCGATCGTCGCGTGGACGTACAGCTTCTGGTTCGTTGCGAAGTCGGGGTGAAAGGCGAAGCCGAGCAGGCCCCCTTCGCCCGAAGCGTCCACGCCGGCCACCTCGAGCAACGGATCGACATCCCACGTCCCGGCGGCGACGTCGAGGCCGCGGATAACGCCGTTGCGATGCGCGACGTAGAGCGTCGTCGGATCGTTTGGGGCGTGCGCGGCCGCGAGGGGTTCGCTGTCGGGGAACGCCAGGTACGTGACGCCCGAGATGCCCGCCGCCGCGGGCGAGACGATCAGCAGCGCGCTGACTGCCGCCGCCAAGTGGTTCTTGAGATGCATAACGTGGTGTGGTTCGGCATTGCCCCTGCCGACCCCGTTCTAAGTGGAGCGACAGCCCGCGTCAAACTCACGTGTGTCAGGCGGGGGGCTCGATCACGCGCATGGTTCTCCATTTCCCTTGCAAGAAGCGGAGCATGAAGATCAGGCCCAGGCCCATGATCCAGCCGCTCACCAGCGTCCAGCAGCCGTAGAGCCCGGCGTCGAGCACCTCGACCGCCAGCCAGGTGAGCACGCCGAGCAGGGTCGCCATGACGAGGCTCGCCAGGAGGATGAACCGCGTGTCGCCCGCCCCCTTCAACGCGCTGACGAAGACGATCAACGCCGCGTCAAGGAAATTGTACGCGGCGACAAACCGCATGAGCACCGCCGCGACCGCGGCCACGGCGGCTCGCTGAGCCAGGTCGCCCTCGACCGCCTCGCCGACGAAGAAGCCGGAGAGGAAAAGCCCGGGCACCAAGACCATCAGCGCCGAGACGATCGCCATGTAGCCCCAACCGACGTGCAGCGAGGTCCAGGTCGCCTGGGCGGCGGCGGCGTCGTTGTCTTCGCCCAGGTGCTGGCCCACGAGGATCGACGCCGCCATCCCCACACCGACCACCGGCATGAAGGCGAGCGATCCGATGCTGAAGGTCATGCTGGTCGCCTCGTTTTCGACCGAGCCAAGCTGCGCGACCAGCAAGATAAAGACCGTGAACCCGAGCACATCGAGCAACAGCTGCACGCCACTCGGGCCGCCGAAGACCAGCATGCGCTTCAGCAAGGGGCGATCGACCCACCACGCGGCCGAGGCGAACTCGCTGCGGTACCCCCCTCCGCCCACCAGCATGACGAAGTAGACGATCGCCTTGAGCCAAAGCGACACGACGGTGGCCCATCCCGCGCCGGCGATGCCCGCGGCGGGAAAGATCTCGATCGCTTGTTGCCCCCAGGCGATCGAGAGCCCGAAGATCCACCACCAATCGAGCAGCACGTTCAGGCCCGCGAAGAGGGCGTCGACCACCATGACGACGACCGTCTTGCCCCGCCCGCTCCAGAAGGCGGAGAGCGACTGGGAGAGCAGCATGGCCGGCGCGCCCCAGCACAGGATGGAGAAGTACTCCCCCTCCAAGGCGACATCCGCAGCCGTGTGTCCGGCGGCGCGGAACATGGCGTCACCCCACGGGATGGCCATCAGGATGAACGGGCTGGCGCCCAAGGCGATCCAAACCCCTTGCCAGACCGAAGGGCCGATCCGGCGTGGTTGATCCGAGCCGTGGTACTGCGCGACGAAGGTGTTCGTGTACGAGCAGATGCCCAGCGGCAAGCAGAGGGCCGCGAACCAAGCGGTCGAGGCGACGAACGCCGCCGACATCGCCGCGCCCGACCAGTGGTTGAGCAGCATCCGATCGACGAACGTCATGACGGTCCACGACAGGCTCGACACGACCAGCGGCGCGGCCACCGTGAGCACCTCACGGCCCCCGCCCGCGCGCGACCACCAGCCCGGACGGGCGGGGTCGCCGTTGGCGTCATCGGTCGGCTCGGCGGGCACGGCGTCGTCCTCTTCCCTGAAGCGATCGGCCGCCAGGGCGGACGGGCGGTCGGTGACCTGCTCTTGCGTCGGCATAGCCTGCCCGACAAGCGGCGTCGCCGCTAGGTTCACCTCCGACACCTTCGCCCCCCACTGCGAGGGGCCTCTGTAACGCAGCGATCAGAAGTCGGCGAACGGATCGTCCTCGTCCGCTCCGCCGTCGTCCGAGGAGAACGGGTCGTCGTCCGACGCAGCGGCTTCTTCTTCAGGAGAGAACGGGTCGTCGCTGGCCTCGCCATCCGGTGCGAAGGGGTCGTCGTCGAAGCCACCGGCCGGCTGGTCCGCGGGCGCGTCGGGCGTGTCGGCGGCGGGTTCGCCCTCTTCGGCGGGGGCGTCGGCCGGTTCGGCCTGGGCGGGGTCGTCGCCGTGGTAGACCGGCTCGGTGAGCGCCGACTCGTGGAAGCACTGGATCAAGCCGCTCTCGGAGACAAAGAACAGGCGATCGGTCTGCGTGTTCGTCACGGGCCGCAAGGCGCCACCCGCCGGCCAGCTGGCGAGCGGGCGACCCGTCTTCCGATCGAGCACCGCCAGTTCCCCGACGGGGGTCACCGCGTAGACGCGCTCGGGCGAGACCGAAACCACCTCCGAAGGGCCGTCGACGATCCAAGTGTGGTCGCCCGACTTCCGGTCGAAAGAATGCAGCGTGGGTCCGTCGGCGGGCACAAAGACCGCGTCACCGACGCCCACCACGGGCCGGCTCACGCTCGATCCGACCGAGGTGCGCCACAGCGGCCGGGCGCGCTCGGCGTCCAACGCGTAGATCACGCCCCGTTCGTTGGCGAAGTAGAGGCTGTCCTCCACCGCCGCGGGCGTGCCCACGACCGGAGCCGACGCGTTGAAGCGATAGGCGGGGCGTCCCGTTTCGGCGGCGGCGGCGTAGACCTCGCCCTTCGCGGTGGTCCAGATCACTCGGCCCGACGCCAACAGCGGCGTCGCGTACAGCTGACCGGGCGAGGCGATGCGGAAATTCACGCTGCGCGGCTTCGCGATCGGGTACCCGATCAGCCGCCCTCCCAAAGCCGAGACGTACACATGGTCGTCGCCCAGCACGGGAGCCGAGTCGGTCGAGCCGTGGATCGCCTGCGACTCGATCTCGACGCCGTTGGCCGCGTCGAGCACGTAGATAGTCGTGCCGACGATGATTGCGCAACGCGTCGAGACGGACGTCCCCCCCTCGGCCAGCTGCTTGACGGTGCGGCGGATCGCGGGGCCGGTGGCGGGTTGCGACGGGTCGCCCAAGCGGTTGGTCCACAGGTTCTCGCCGGACTCGGCGTCGAAGGCCTGGATCGTCCCGGCTGAGCTGAGCACGTAGAGCACGCCGTCTTGCAACTCGGCGCCGGCGACGCGCTGCACACCCGACATCAGGGCGGCCTGGGTGAACCACGCCCGCGTGAGGCCCGCCTCTTGGGCGACCTGCCGGCCGACGAGACGAGCCTCCGCCGCCGTGGATGCTAGCACCAGGGCGAGCGCGAACGAAGAGAACCGGAAGACGCGAGCGAGAGACATGCCGGCGGGGTCCAAACGGCAGGAGATCGGGGATATTGGCTTAGGCCTCCATCTTAATTGCCCCACAGCGGTTCTGCACGCGATGGGCGCCGCGGATCAGCCGCTAGACCCGGGCGGGGGCGGCTCCTACATTGCGCGACGGCGCCGCGTGTGATTTTTAGTCCGATTTTCCGGCCCGCGGCCCCCGTTCCTCCTGCACGACCCCTCTATGTCGACCGAAGCCAATGATCCGCGGGAGCATGGCGACGGCCCACCAGCGAGCCCGCTGGGGACCGGCGAGAGGCGAGCGAAGCTCGAGCGCGAGGTTCTGGGCTACCTGAACTTCTCCTCCGGGGCGACCGACGGCGCGTTCCTCGGCGCGATTAATGAGCTGTTCGAGATCGAGGAAGAGGGCCCCTCAGGGGACCGGCCCTCGGTTGATCGTGTGCTGGCGGGACTGAGCAAGCGGCTCGAAGAATTGCGGGCCGCAGGCGCCCCGTTCGCCGACGCCGAGCAGGCTCTCGGCGTGCTGCGGCTAACGGGCCAGTTCCGGCAAGCGTACGGGCGTTTCCACGCCGACCTGTTGTGGGGTCGCGAACCGCAGGAGCTGTGGCGGCCGTTGTTCTTAGGGCGGGTCTTCGAGGCGCTGCTGACCCAGGGCGCGCCGTGGGACGAGGCGGCGCTGAACACCGCCCGCGACCGCCTGGACGACTACATCGGCTACCGCCCGATCGCCGTTCTGGAGACCGATCAGAAGATCGAGCCGTACCGTCACGAGTGGGTGCGCCCGATCCCGCTGTACGTCGCGGCCGCGCGGCAGAACGGCGCCTCGGGCGTGGGTGTCGGGCGTCGGAAGCGGCTGCTCGAACGGACGCTCGACCTGCTGCGCAACACCGAGCCCGGCATCCTCCGCGCCGCGCACTTCGATCCCGAACTGCTTGAGGAACTCGCGCTCGACCCCCGCGCGTACGACTTCGATCACCCCGCACACAAACGCCCGAACCATCACTTCGGCCTTTGGGACCCCAACCGGATCGACGGCAGCGGCATGTACCGCCGCTTCGTGCTGCAGCCGGTGGTCCTCAACGCGTTATGCGAACGGGTCGAACAGGAGTCGGGCGATCGCCCCGACGGCAGCTACGCTCGCGACGAGCTGCTCGACGAGGCGGCCGCGGTGCTCGCGGGCACGATCCTGATGGCGTCGGGCGTCAGCGGTGCGGGGCCGACCGCCCACAGCGGGGACGACACGCTGTCGATCCTGTTGCCACAGATCGCTGCCTACCGCGACCGCTTCTACGCCGACCTGCTCGCCCGCATGACCGGCGACCACGGCGAGCGCCTGCGGCGCGAGGCGGAACGGCTCCGCCAGCCGTTCGCCGGCGCGCGGCAGCACCTGAACCACGCCATCGCCCGCCGGCGGGCGGAGCAGCTCCAGCGCGTACGGCTTGCCCGCGTGTACGCCCGCATGGGCGCTTCGGAGGCGGCGCTCGAGCAGGCGAACGAGGTCCGCGTCGCCTCGTCGCGGATCTTGTGCAAGATCTACTGCAAGCTGACCGCCGGCCACCAAGCGATCGACGGCCACGAGCTCGCCCTCGCCGCCGAGCTGACGCCCGAGATCGAGGATTTGCTCGAACGGGGCATCGAGTGCGGCGCCCTGGTTGATCCGTGGAACATTGTCGGCTTCGGCGGCAACTACAGCCTGTTCCCGTCGATCGAGAACACGATCCACGACTACCGCGTCGACGACCTGATCCAGGTCGTCGAGCAGCTGCTCGGGCTCTGCGCCCGCGGCTGGAGCGAGGCGGCCGCCATCGATGACGCCGAGTACGAGCGTTTCTTCTCCAGCACGCTGGAGCGGATCGCCATCTGGTGGGACCAGTTCGCCACGCCGATGGTGAGCGGCGTGCGTCGCTTGTTGGCGAAGGAGATCGAGGTCTCGACGAACCTCGTCGCCGGCGCCCTCAACGCCTGGCACAAGGCGGGCGCCGCCTCGGGCGACATCGGCTTCTGGGGCATGTTCGTTGATCAGTTCGACTCGCCCAAGGCGTTCCAGCAGGTCGTCGAGGCGCTGCTCGAGAAGGGCGACTTGGTCGCTTCGATGGCGCTGCTGATGCGCTGGGTCTGCCAGGTCGATCTCACGCCGCTCGACGACGGCGACGCGTCGTTCCACCCGCTCGCCGAGCGCTGGTTGCGGCTGGTGGAGAAGCGCGGCGAAGAGACGGGCGAGGACCAGTGGCCGCTGGTCGCCAAGTTCTTCGACCACCTCGAAGCGAACGCCGAGGAGCTGTGGGACGCGCCGAAGTTCGAGCTCGGCAAGGTCCACGACGACGCCCTCTTCGACGAGCTGCTCGAGGACGACATCGACGAAGAAGAGGAGTCGCTCGGCTTTGAGGATGCAGGGGAGGGCGACTTCGATCCCGAAGCGCCGTTCGACGACGAGGAGGACGACGAGTTCGGCCTGTTCGACGCCGCCTACGACGACATGACCTACGAGGACACGACCGACGACGGCATCGACTCGGCCATGTACGAGCCGGACAGCGACGAAACGCGTCTTGAGTTCGAGGATGAGGCCGAACGCCTGGAGTCGCGACTCTCGTTCCTGAACACCGTATCGCGGCTGTGGAAGCACGCCGCCGTGGTTTGGGGTGTCCGCGTCGCCTCGCCCGGCGGCCGCGAGGAGACCATCGCCGCGTGGCGTAAGATGGCCGTCCGGCGTGGTGTGCAGCTCGCACAACTGCTCGAAACGATCCATACGCACCGCTTGCAGCCTCCGGACGGCGACCACGAGTCGATGGTCGAGTACGACCAGGTGCGGACGATCAAGGACGCCATCCTTGAGGGCGTGATCACGTCGTGCGTCGAGGTGGCCGACGCGGCTCGCCTGCTCCGCGCGGCGAGCGGCGCCCTGGCCGACGACGACTCGCCGTTTACGCCCCGCGCCGTCGGCGCCGCGGTGGGGGTGCTGCGATCGGTTCTGCGGGGCGACACGGCGGGTGTCCGCGAGCATTGGCCGCAACTCCGCACCGCGCTGGCGAGCGAGGAGTTGCTGTACGTTCCGATCGGTCGCGGCGGCGAGCCCCGCAAGATCGTCCGCGCCCGCGCGCTGCACCGGCTGATCAGCGACCTGCTCGGTTGGTTCCCGCGTCTGGGACTCATCCGCGAGACGACCGAGCTGCTCGGCGTCGCGCAACAGATGGAGACCGACCACCCGGTCGGCCGCGGCGCCGTCACGGAATACGACCGCCTGTTCGAGGCGGGCTACGCGGCCATCGTGCAGTGCCTCGTCGAGTCTTCCCCAACCTGGGGCCGCGCCGAGGACGACGCCCACGCCGCCGACGTGATGCTGGTCGAAGCCCTGCAGGACCTGACCGAGACCGAGTTGGGCCGCTGGCTCGGCCACAGCAAGACGGTCCGCCTGAGCGTGGTCGAACGGCTGCAAGACTCGCGCGAATGGGAACGCTTCGTCCGCTTCGTCGAGCGGTACGGCGAGGATCTGTTCACGCAACGTTTTCTCACGCTCAGCAACCTGCGGGCGATCTTGCACCAACGCGTCGGCGTGTGGCTCGACAACCTGTGCGAAGACCCGCCCCAAGACGCGCCGAAGTTGATCGAGGAGATCGACGCGGGCGTGCCGCGCGACGAGGCGGTCCGGTTGCTGTCGATCGCCATCGAGGCGGTCGTCGAAAACTACCCGATCTACCGCGATTACAACGCGACCACCACGCAGTCCGACCACGGCGAGATGCTGCACGCGTTGATCGACTTCTTGAGGCTCAAGAACGCTTACGACCGGGTCGCCTGGAACCTGAAGCCGGTGGCGCTCGCCCACCGCATCCTCGTGAAGAGCGGCCGCCCCGCCGCCGCCGCGCTCTGGCGCCGTGCGGTTGAGGAGCGGACCTGCGAAGCGGCCGACCAGCACCAGGCGGGGCTCGAAGCGCTCACGCAGCGTTACGGCATGCGCCTACCGACCGTTTCGCAGCGGCTCGCCGAGCGGTTCGTCCGCCCCCTGACGATCGACCTGGTCCGTTCGCTCGTCGGTCCGGCGATGGGGACCGACCCCCGGATCGAAGCGAGCGAGGCCTTCTCCGCGCTCCGCCGCGAGGTCAACTCCCTGCTGGGCGACGCCGCCGGCTCGGGGCTCGATCTACCCGACTGGGTCGAAGCGCTCGAGTCGGAAGCCGACGAGCAACAGCGCAAGCGCCGCCGCGGCGCTGACTCGTCCAACGACCCGCTCCGCCGGATCGAGCAGACGCAGCTCTCTTGGGAAGCGACTCAGCGTCAGCTCACCGACGAGCCTGAGGACGAAGCCGAGTAGCCGTTCGCTGCCTTAGCTAGCACCGCTGTCGCGCGACCGTTTCACGTTGCCGCGGGGCAGGCGTCGGTCTACACTTCGCGGCCTCCACCTCCCCACTCCCCGGCGCCGTCAAGGACGACGAAGCCATGAGCGCACAACCCGCTGCGCGCAGCGACGCGCCCCCGCGCGACGCGCTGCCCACGCCCCAACGGATCGCCGCGGCGCGCGAAGTGATGCGCCTCGAGGCGATCGCCCTCTGGAAGCTCTCGCAGCAACTCGGCGACGAGTTCGCTGACGCGATCGAGCTGCTCGAAACCTGCCGCGGCTCGGTGATCGTCACCGGCATGGGCAAGGCGGGGCTGATCGGCCAGAAGATCGCCGCGACGCTCGCCAGCACCGGCCAGCCGAGCCACTTCCTGCACCCCGCCGAAGCGTTCCACGGCGACCTGGGCCGCGTCGGGCGGGGCGACCTCGTGCTGATGCTCTCGCAGAGCGGCGAAACGGGCGAGGTCATCCAACTGCTGCCGAGCCTCCGCAGCTTTGGCGCCCCGATCCTCGCGATCACCGCCACCACCCAGAGCACGGTCGGCCGCGCCGCCGAAGTGGTCCTCCCGCTGGGGAGCCTCGACGAGGCGTGCTCGCTCGGCCTCGCGCCCAGCACGAGCACGACCGCCATGCTCGCTATCGGCGACGCGCTCGCCCTGGTCCTGAGCTCCATCCGCGGCTTCCGCGCCGAGGACTTCGCGAAGTTCCACCCGGGCGGTTCGCTCGGTCGCAAGTTGGCCCGCGTCGAGGACGAGATGCGACCGCTCGCCGAATGCCGTGTGTCCGAAGCGACGCAGTCGGTCCGCGAGGTGCTGGTCGCCTGCAGCAAGCCGGGCCGCCGCACCGGCGCCGTCATGCTGGTCGATGCGGAGGGCAAGCTGACCGGCCTTTTCACCGACAGCGACCTCGCGAAGCTGCTCGAATCCCACGACGCCGCGGCGCTCGACGGACCGATCGACCAGATCATGGTCCGCGACCCGGTCACGATCACGCCCGACGTCCGTATGAGCGAGGCGGTCGGTCTCCTGGCGGACCGCAAGTTCAGCGAGCTGCCGGTAGTCGATGTCACGGGTCGACCGATCGGCTTGGTCGATGTGACCGATGTCGTCGCCCGGGAAGCGAACGACGCTCCCGCCGCCGCCCCGCAGCCCGCCAAGCCCCCGATGCGGATCTTCCCGAACGAAGACGCCTACGCGGCGGGGTGAGTCGTTGTTGACTCATCTCCCCTGACTGACGTCGGGGGACTCACCGTCCTTACCGCCTTCCGCCTACCGCCTTACTCGATGCAACGCATCGCCCTCCTCCTGACCGACGTTGACGGGGTGCTCACCGATGGGGGCATCACGTTCGATGGCAATGGCGTCGAGACCAAGACGTTCAACGTCCGCGACGGCCTCGGCGTGCGGCTCTGGCAGCGTGCCGGGGGCCGCTTCGGGATCATCACGGGGCGGGCCTCGAAGATCGTCGAACAACGGGGCGCCGAGCTCGACATCGAGTTCGTCTACCAAGCGGTCAAGGAGAAACTGTCGGTCGTTCGCAATCTCGCGAAGGAACTCGGCCTGTCGCTCGACCAGATCGCTTACGTCGGCGACGACCTGCCCGACCTACCGACAATCCGCGCCGTCGGCTTCGGCGCCGCCCCCACCGACGCGGCGCCCGAGCTGCTTGAGAGCGCGGACTACGTCACCACGGCGCCGGGCGGGCGCGGCGTGCTGCGAGAAGTGATCGAGAAGCTACTCAAGGATTCGGGCATGTGGGAAGAGGCGACCGGACCGCTGCACGGATGAACCAAGGGATTACCCGCGGAGTTCGCGGAGGACGCAAAGGAAACCTTATGAAGAGTTTGCTGAGCATCGCGATCGTCCTGAGTTGTCTGCCGTTCTGCGCAGGCGAGGAGGGCATCGCCCTTCCGGCTTACGAATTGTCCACGACACCCGCCGCTCGCTCCTTTGAACGGGCCTACATGGAAGAGCTGGCGTTCCCGCTCACACGCGAGTTGTGGCGAGAGAAGCGGCTGTGGAGCGTCCGATTCGACGCGCCGCCGACGTTCGGCGGCGTGACCTTCATGAGGTAACCGCTATCCGGCCGTTAAAGCTACCGGCAAGCCTTCTACAACTCCGCTTCCTCCGCTAACCCCGCGTTTAACATCTAACGTGAAACGCCTCGTCAACGCCGCCGTCGCCTTCGCCGTCACGTTCGTGGCGTACCAGGCGTACGTGTTGGGCGTGGCGCCGCTGATCGAGCCGCAGCTCGTCATTCGCGAATACGACGCGGCCGACGAAGCCGCCTGGCGAGGCGGCAAGCGGGCCGTCGTCCGCTACCAGGAGATGCTCCGCAGCTACCTCCCCGCGGGACACTGGGCCCTGTCGGGCGCGCCGAAGGTGGTGGAGTACGCGCCGGCGTCGGTGGTGGCGGTGATCGACGATTTCGAGCCGATGGATCGCGGACGGCTGAAACTGACGAAGTGCCTGCTGGTCGCCTTCCCCACGCCCCGCACGCCCGACGGCCCCCCCCCGCGCGACGCGATCATCATCGAAGCTCCCGACAACACCACGATTCAATTCGACGACCTCAACGCCGAGTTCGACTTGGCGAGCGGCAAGCTCGGCCGCCCCGTCGCCGCGGAGCTGCCTGGCGAGTTCGTCATCCGCAGCGACATGAAGGAGGCCGGACCGCAGGACGACCTTTATTTGGTCACCAGCGACCTGCACTTCAACCAATCGATGATCTGGACCCGCGCGGCGGTCGATCTGCGGCTGGGTCCGCATCGGGCGCACGGGCGGGTGCTCGAGATCCGCCTGCTCAAGGAACCACACACCGGCGCCGGGTCGTCGGGCTTGCCGATCGCGGGCGTCGAGTCGCTCGAGATCCGCGAACAAGTCCGCGCGACGATCGACGTGAGCCAGTTCAAGAAGGGCGGCCCGGCCGCAGAACGCGTCGTGCTCACGCCCCAGGGCCCGGTCCGGCTCGCCTCGGCCGAGGCGCCGCTCGGCGCAAGCGGCCCGCTGGAGGTCACGTCGGCGGGGCCGTTCCGGTTCGATTTCACCGGCTTCGTCGCTTCGCTGCAGGACGACGTCCGCGCCACGTTGCCCAACGCCGCGGGGCCGAGCGACCAGCTGCACTGCCGCGAATTGCGACTCCACTTCGGCGACCAAGGGGGCGACTCGGCGGCACTCAACCCAGCCCACGAGCCCGACCTGGCCCGCCGCCAGAGCCGCACGCTCGGCGGCCTGACCCCGCACCGCGTCGAGGCGATCGGCTCGCCGGTTCGGCTCGACTCGCCTACGCGCCAAGCGGCGGTCCGCGCCACCCGTCTCGAGGCGTGGCTCGGCGAACGGCGGCTGCGGATCGAGGGAACGCCGGCCTCCCTCGCCCAAGGGCTCAGTGAGCTGCAAGCGCCCCTCTTGGAGTACGACGCCCCGACCGAAAACTCGAACCAAGCGATCGGCGACCTGCTCGCCGCGGGGCCGGGCTGGCTCCGCTTCACCCCCGATTCGGACCAGCAAGGCCGCGCGTACCAAGCTCGTTGGAGCGCCTTACCGGATGGAAGCCCCGCCGTAACGATGCGCCGCGACCCGCACGGCCAGCCGCTGCTCACGATCCTGGGCCGCCCCGAGTTCGCCGCCACGGGGCTGGGCAAGATGCGGGCCGACCGCGTAACGATGCAGCTGCGAGAGGTCCAACCCGACGGCCCCGACGGGCCGGCGATCGAGCTGGCGACCGGCGGGGATCGGCCGCAGCTCGCGGTGCTCGCGAAGCGGATCGACGCCACCGGACGGGTCGACTTCGTGGGCAAACAGATCAAGGGCCACGCGGACACGCTCGCCACGCTGCTTCGCCCCATCGCCCCGCCCGCCGAGACGGGCGGACCGTCACTCGGATCGACCGTCGCGTTCCAACCGCCGGGCGCCGATAAACCGCAGAGCGTTTACGAGCTCAACACCCGCAACATCCAGATCGAGGTCGGCCTGCACGGCCGCCAGGCGACGCCCCTCGCGCTGGTGTGCGACGGCGGCGTGAAGATCGACGAACTCACCAGCGACCCGGCCAAGCAACCGCTCAAGATCCTCGGCGACCAGCTCCGCGTCGATCGACTCGACCGGCCCGGCGGAGCACGGCTGACCCTCGCGGGCCAACAGGGCGCCGACCCGGGCGGGACCGGTGACCTGCGTGGCCTCGCGGAGATCCAATCGCAGGGGCTGCGCGTCTGGGTGAAGGACCTGCACATCGACCAAGCCGTCGGCCGTGCCTGGACCGAAGGCCGCGGCGACGCCCGCCTCACGCTCCGCGCCGCCGGCCCCGCCGCGCCGCTCGGCGGCGAGGCGACGCTCCGCTGGCGGGGCGGCATGCAGTTCGATGGCAGCCTCATGACGCTCTCCGACGAGGTTTACGCCGAAGCCTCCAACGGCTGGCTCCACTGCGCCGCGCTCACCGCCAAACTCTCCAATCCGGTCGATCTACGCGGCGGCGGGGGCGGGCTATCCGGCTCCGCAGTCGACGTTGAAGAGGTCGAGTGCGTCGGCGGCGTAACGATCGATTACCGCACCACCGACCAGGCCGGACAGCGCTCGCACGAGCACGCCAAACTCAACTCACTCGCCTACAACCAACGGACCGGCGCCATCGCCGGGCAGGGGCCCGGCTCGATCCGCTCGACCCGCCTCGCCAGTGGCGGGCTCCCGGGACAACCCAAAGCGGATGGCTCCGAAAAGTCCGGGCTCCGGTTCTTGCGAGTCGACTTCCGCAACGCGATGGGCGGCAACGCGAACGACCGCGCGATCCGCTTCCTCGGGGCCGTGCAGGCGGTTTACGGGCCGGTGCTCGCCTGGGAGCAGCAGCTGCCGCTCCAGTCCCCGCAAGGGATTCCTCCCGGGGCGGCGGAGCTGCGTTGCGACGAGCTGCGCGTCCACGAATCCCCGGCCGCCTCGGTGGCGCGTGGGGCGCAGCAGGGAGCCCCCTTCGGCCCGATCGAGTTGCGCGCGCTAGGGAGCGTGCGGATCGACGCCTCGGTCGGCGAAGCGGGCGGCGGCGTGGTCGCTGAGGCGCACAGCGCCAGCTACTCGCAATCGGGAGACCGCGTCGTTCTCGAAGGGAGCGGTTCCCAGCTCGCACGGCTCTGGGCGCGACCCGACGGGTCGCAGCCTTACGCGCCGGCGACCGCTCGGCGGATCACGCACTACCTGTCGCAAGGCCGCACCTCGATCGACGACCTCCGCGGCGTCGAGTACCAACCCGGCCCGAACGCCTCGCGCCCCCTGCCGCCACGGCGGTAAGCGAATCGAACCGCATGCGGGTGGCCCCCGCGGCTAGCGTCTCGGCTCAGTCGCCCGGACTGGCGATCGTTTCTTGATTCCCAGGAGCCGATAACGCGGGCGCCGGGGCGCGGGTCAACTCGGCGACGCCGCGGTTCAGCTCCGCGTCGAGGTCGGTGCGGTCGGGCAGCCGCCACGGCAGGCGGACGATGAACGTGCTCCCTTTGCCCGCGATGCTCCGGACGGCGACATCGCCCCCGAGCAACCGGCACAGCTCGCGGACGATCGAGAGGCCGAGGCCGGTGCCCCCTTGCTCGCGGGTCATGGCGTCGCCGTCCGGGGCGGCCGAGGCGCCCTGGCGGAACTTCTCGAAGATGATCGCTTGGTCCGCTTCGCTGATGCCGATGCCGGTGTCCTCGACCTCGATGACCAGCGTCGCCTCGCCGGCCGCCAAACCGCTGAGTGGGGGCAACGGGGAGCCGAGCGCCGAGCCGGCGTCGAAGTCGTTCGCCGAAGAGCCGACCTCCCGCCGAGCGCGGACCTGGATGCGTCCCCCCTCGGGCGTGAACTTGATCGCGTTGGAGAGCAGGTTGTTGAGGATCTGCTGCAACTTCGCCTGGTCCTGGCGGAGGGCGGGCACGTTCGTGGGGCAGCTCGCGTCGAGGTCGATGTTCTTCCGCTCGGCCAGGGGCCGCGCCATGTCGCACTGGGCGGTGATCACCGCGGCGATCGGCAGGTCGCTCGGCGAGGCGTCCATGCGCCCCGATTCGATCTTCGCGAGGTCGAGGATGTCGTTGATCATCTCGAGCAGCATCTTGCCGCTGCGTTGGATGTTGCCGACGTAGCGCTGCTGCTTCGGGTCGAGCGTGTCGACCGTCGCCAGCACCTCGCTGAAGCCGAGGATGCTGTTGAGCGGCGTGCGGAGCTCGTGGCTCATGGTCGCGAGGAAATCGCTCTTCAGGCGGTTCATCTCGAACAGGCGCAGGTTCATTTGCGCCAGCTCATCGAGCTTGCCGTCGAGTTCTGAGTTGACGCTCTCCAACGCGTTCTGCTGGCTCAGCAGCTGACGGAGCATCCGGTTGAACGAGGCGGCCAGCTCCTCGAACTCGTCGCCCGTCTGGATGTCGGCCCGCTGGGTCGTGTCGCCCTCACGGACCGCGTTGGCCACCTGGCCGAGGTGCTTTACTGGTTTCACAATCAACAACCGCACGATGGCCCACAGCAGGAACATCGACAGGAAGCCGATCGTCACCGCGGCCGTCCACATGCCGGCCTCGTACATCGTGAAGTCCTTCTGCTTCTCCTCTCGATCGATCTCGACGCGCATGACCGCCATCAGGTCCCCTTCTTTGAGCCCGGGACGGGGCGGCTTGCCCAAGACCTTGTGACAGGTCACGCAAGACTTCTCCGCGTACATCGCCTCGTAGTAGCGATAGGTCTTCTTGTTGTTAAGGTACGACCAAGAGGGCTGAGCCTCTTCGGGCGAGGTCTGGCGGTAGTGGGTCAGCAAACTCTGCTCAAACTCGTTGGTCGGGTGGCCCAGTCCTTCCGGGTTAGCGACCCCCTGCGGCTGAATCGCGTAAGACTCAAACTCCTCGCCGAATTTCCGGCCGCTCTCGACGAGCGATTCGATGATGCCCTTCCACGTATCGAGCTCCTCGGGGCTCAGACCGACTTGCTCGTCCGCGGTCGGTTGCAGGAAGTACTCGAAGTGCAGCTCGTCCCATGCCGCCCCAACCAACCCGGGTCCGAGCTCGCGGTCGTTCTGCCGCACGATCCCGCGGAGTTGCTGCCCCGACCAATAGAAGGTCAGCACCAACAACACGCCTAACGCGATGCCGAACCACCAGCGGCACTTCCGCTCAAGGCTCGTCTCGCCGACGAAAACGCGTTTCAGACCACGGGAAGACATGGGGTCCAGTGTAGGGGCTACGCGGGTTAGCTACCAATGCCGTGGGCTGCGCGAACTGGGAGGTGGAATGCCTGCTTTCTCGCGTTTTACTTCCCAACACCCAATTCAAAGCATGTCGGTCGGATCGATATCGACGATCGAACGCACACCCTCCGGAGGGCTGATCGGGCGCCAGCCTTGCCTCAAGGCCTCGCGGACCGATTCACCATCGCTCGCTAGCAGCTGAAGATGGTAACGGAACTCGCCCCGCAGCCGGGTGATCGGCGCCGCGGCGGGGCCGACGAAGCGGAACTTGCCCGGCAGGCCTTCCGCCGCGGCGCGAATCGATTCGGTCACCTGCTCCAGGTAGGCGGAGACCAGCTGCTCCGAGGCGCCCCGCGCCAGCACCCGTGCCATCACGCCGAAGGGCGGATAGCCGAGCGCCTCGCGGCCTGGCAACTCTTCCTTCGCGAAGCGGAGGTAGTCGTGCTTGACGGCGGCCTGGATCGCCGGGTGGTCTGGATCGAACGTCTGCACGACGACGCGCCCGCCGCGCTCGCCGCGACCCGTGCGACCGGCGACCTGGGTGACGAGCTGAAACGTCCGCTCCGCCGCGCGGAAGTCGGGCAGGTTCAGTGCGGAGTCGGCCGATACAACGCCCACGAGCGTGACGTTCGGGAAGTCGAGCCCCTTGGCGATCATCTGCGTGCCGAGCAGGATCCGCGTGTCGCCCCGCCGGAAGGCGTCGAGTGTCGCCTCGTGGCTGCCCGGGCGGCGCATCGTGTCGGCGTCCATCCGGGCCATTGGCACGCCGCGGAAGCGCGCGCGGACCTCCGCCTCGAGCTTCTGCGTGCCGAGCCCGCCGTAGCGGATCCGCGGGCTCTTGCAGTCGGGGCAGGTCGTTGGGGGCGAGGTGCGGTGGTCACACCAATGGCAGAGCACGGCGTTGTCGGCGCGGTGGAACGTCATAGCGACGTCGCAGTGGTCGCACTTCAAGATGAAACCGCAGGCCGGGCACTGCACGTGGGTCGAGTAGCCACGCCGGTTGAGCAGCAGGATGACTTGCCCCTCGTCGCGCAAGGATTGGTCGATCGCCATACAAAGCGGGCGGCTCAGCGCGCCACGCGACGCGCCATCGACCCGCAGATCGACTGTCCGCACCGCCGGCATCGGCAGGTTGCCCACGCGGCGGGGCATGCTGGCGAGCGTGTAGCGCTCGGGCTCGGGCGCATCGGACCGCGTGCGCCGCCACGCCTCGAGCGAGGGGGTCGCGCTGGCCAGCACGAGGGGCACACCCTCGGCGCGGGTCCGCTCGATCGCCACGTCCCGGGCGTGGTAGCGGGGCGCTGTGTCCTGTTTGAACGACGATTCGTGCTCCTCGTCGATTACGACCAGCCCCAGGTGCGGCGTGGGGGCGAAGATCGCGCTCCGCGCGCCGACCACCACCTGGATCTCCCCCGCCGCGATCCGCCGCCACTGCCGGTGGCGTTCGACGTCCGACTGGTGGCTGTGCAGCACGGCGATGTGATCGAACCGCTCGCGGAAGCGCCCCACGGTCTGCGGCGTGAGGCTGATCTCGGGCACCAGCACGATCGCCTGACGGCCGAAGGAGACGACCTGCTCGATCGCCTGCAGGTAAACCTCCGTCTTGCCGCTGCCGGTGACACCGTGAACGAGGATCGTCTCCGCCTCGGCGGCGTCGATCGCGTCGGTGATCGTGGCGAGCGTGCGCTGCTGGTCCGGGTTGAGCTTCTTCGGGGGCTGGCGTTCAACGGCGAGGTCCTCCGCCGACAGCGCGTCGGTCGCCAAACGTTCCACTCGCGATTCGATCAGCCCGCGCTTCCGCAGCGCGTTGATCGGCGCCGAGGTGCAACCGACCCGCATCGCCAGCTGCTTGAGCGTCAGCGGCTTGGCACTCGCGGCGAGCGCCTGGAGCGCCTCGGTCTGCTTGGGCGGCAGCTCAAGTGTCGTCAGCCGCGCGGCGACTTGGGTTGGCACGGAGAGCAGCGTCACATCACGCGTCCCCGCCCGGCCGCGCACGCCCGAAGGGACAACCGCTTCGAGCACCTGCCCCCAAGGCGTGAGGTAGTGGTCGGCCATCCAGCGCGTGAGTCGTAACATGCCGGGCGAGACGAGGCTCACCGGGTCGATCACGCCGCGCAGCTCTTTGAGGGGCCGCGTCGGCAAAACCGTTTTCTGCTCGAGCGCGACGCAGTACCCGACCACGGGCCGGTTGCCTCGGCCTAAAGGAGCCTTGACCCGACGCCCCGGCTCAACCAGCTGCTCAGGGCGACGCTCGTCCGCCATCGCGTCGGGCACGGCGTAGTCGAACTCGCCCGGCGGGCCCGTCGGCAGTACGACCGTCGCCGCCAGCAGCGTGGACTTCGCGTCCAGCTCCCAGTCGGGCGGTTCGGCGTCGAAGAGCGATTGCTGGGACAAGGAGGGTAGATGCCGGGGGCGAGAGGCTGGATGCTAGGGTGGGCCTGAACGCATTGTCACGCCTCGCACCTCTTGCCTCTAGCCTCTCATGCGTCTCGGCCTGTTCGGCGGCAGTTTCGACCCGGTCCACAACGGCCACCTCCGGTTGGCGGCGTGCTGCGCTGATCAGGCGGGGCTCGACGAGGTCTGGTTCCTCCCCGCCGCGGTCCAGCCCTTCAAACAACGCGGCCCGATCGCCAGCGACGCCGACCGCGTGGCGATGCTGCGACTGGCGACGACCGGGCGTGAGGGGTTCGTCGTCTCGACCCTGGAGATCGACCGGGGCGGGGTGAGCTACACCGTCGACACACTCCGACAGATCCACGCCGACCGCCCCGACGCCGAGCTCTTCTTCCTGATGGGCGCCGACACGCTCCGCGACCTGTCGAACTGGCGCGAACCGGATGAGGTCCGGCGGCTCGCAACCCCGCTCGTCGTGCAACGGCCCGGCGAGACGCTCGACACCGAGATCGAGCACACCCGGGTCGAGATGCCGCCAACTGACATCAGCAGCAGCGCGATCCGCAAACGGATCCATGCCGGCGAGCCGATCGCCGACCTCGTTCCCGCGGCGGTGGCCCGGTACCTGGAAGAGAACGGCCTCTACTCCCCACCCTAAGTCGCGACCCTGGGTCGCTTCCTCTCGGGCGCGGCTCGGTGTTAGGCTCGTTGCGTGAGCAGCTCGCCAACAAGCCGAAACCTCGTCGCGATCGACGTGGGCAACAGCCGGGTGAAACTCGGTTGGTTCCCCGTGGTCGATGCCGACTGCGCGACGAAGGCGGCCGCCGGCACGCTGCCGATCGCCGGCCCGAGCCTGCCGGAGCCGGCCGAGACCTTCGCCGCCGCGCCGGACGAGCTGGGCGAGGGCGCCTTGGCGGAGTGGCTCGCGGGGCTTGAGTTCGGGCGTGTCGTGCTGGCGAGTGTTTCTCAGTCGGCCGAGAAACCCCTCGTTGCGGCGTTCGACGGCCAAGCGATCGAGCGTGTGACGAGCGAGTCCGCTCCGATCGAGCTGCGCGTCGACGAGCCGGCGAAGATCGGCGTCGACCGGGTGCTGGCCGCCGTGGCCGCCAACCGCTTGCGCCACGCCGACAAGCCGGCGATCGTCGTCGACGTCGGCACGGCGATCACGGTCGATCTGGTGGCGACCAACGGCGCCCTCGAAGGGGGCGCCATCCTCCCCGGCCCCGGTCTGGCCGCCCGGGCCCTCGCCGAGAAGACCGACGCGTTGCCCGACATCCGATTCGGCGAGCTCGACGCCTCGCCCGACGCGGTCGGGCGCTCGACCGAACCCGCCATCCGAGCGGGCATCTACTGGGGCTGCGTCGGCGCCGTGCGGGAGCTGATCGCTCGCCAACGCGACCGGTTGGTCACCCCCCCGCAGGTCTTCCTCACCGGCGGAGCGGCCCCCGCTTTTGCGCGATTGATCGGCGGGCCCGACCTCACGGTCCGCTGCCTCCCGCACCTGACGCTGTCGGGAGTCGCGATCGCCGCCGAGTCGGGCGCGGCGTCATGACGCGCGTCCGCCTGCTCACGCCCGCGGGGCGGGGCGCGATCGCCGTCGTCGAAGTCAGGGGGGACGACGCGGCGCAACGCGTCGATCGCTGGTTCGACCCCGCGTTCGGATCGTCTCTCTCGCAACGCGCGATCAACCAGATCGTCTTCGGTCGCTGGCGAGCGAACCGCGGCGGTGAACCGGGCGACGAGCCGGCGGGCGAAGAGCTCGTCGCCGTGCGAACCGCCGACGACCGGGTCGAGGTCCACTGCCACGGCGGTGTCGCCGCTTCGCGGGCGGTCGTTCTGGCGTTGGTCGCCGACGGCGCTGAGCAGAACGAATCGGGCACGCTCGCCACTATCGAACAAGCGGCGCGGTCCGCGCTCTCCGAGGCGCCAACCGAACGGACCGCCAGCGTGCTGCTCGACCAACTGAACGGGGCGCTCGCTCGGACGATCGAAACCGTCGTTACTTTCTTGGGAGCGAACGACCACGAGATGGCAGCGGCACAACTCGAAACCTTGCTCGAACGCGAACGCCTCGGCCAACACCTGACCACCCCCTGGCGGGTCGTGCTCGCCGGCCCGCCGAACGTCGGTAAAAGCCGCTTGATCAACGCGTTGGTTGGCTACGCACGGGCGATCGTGTTCGATCAGCCGGGGACGACGCGCGACGTCGTGACCGCCGCCACGGTGATCGACGGCTGGCCCGTCACCCTCGCCGACACGGCAGGCGTGCGCGACGCGAGCGACCCACTCGAAGCGGCCGGGGTCCGGCTCGCGCTGGGTACGCTCTCGCGGGCCGACGTGGTGGTGCGTGTCAGCGAAGCGGATGGGTACGAATCCTCGGAGGCCCACGCCAGCCGCGAACGGCTGGCAGAGGCGATCCCGGATGCGGCCACGCTGATCGACGTGGCGAGCAAGGCCGACCTGGCGCCCGAAAATAACACGCCCGCCGGTGTACTCCGCGTCGCCTCGCCGACCGGCGAAGGCGTTCAGGAGCTGCTCGCGGCGATCGCCGACGCCTTCGCTGTGGGGGACCCGGCGGGGGGCGAAGCCGTGCCGTTCGCCCCTTCGCAGATCGCTGCCTTGCGATTGGCGCTCGGAGCGATCGCAGGCGACGACGCTGTCGCGGCGGCGGAAACGTTGCGGGCTTTGCTAGCGGACGGCAAAGCTTAGCGGTTGGGTTAAGCCGCAGGGCCGGCATCGCCGATTATGACGATTGGGCGGACCTCCTCTCCGCCGCCGCACGCACACCCCCTCACGCGAAGGCGTCCGCCATGCGCACCCCGTTGCTCGTCGCCGCTTGCCTGCTCGCCGGAGCAACCGCCGCTTCGGCCCAACAAGGGTCCGCCACGTACGCGCCGCGCCAGACGGCGATGGGGGCGCTCGGGCAGATCGGCGTGCTGAACAACTCGCAGCCGACGGGTCCGTCGTACCGCGTCGCCGCGCGGAATGGGGTCGGCGCCGCACGAGGCGGGCAAGCCGCCAAGCCGTTTCTCGGCGCCAACAGCGGGCCGACGATCAGCCCTTACCTCAACCTGTTCCGCGACGAGACCTCCGACAGCAGCCTGCCTAACTACTACACCTTTGTGCGGCCGCAGCAGCAGCAGTACGAGGCGAATCAACAACAGCGTCAGCAGCTCCAGCAGCTGCAACGCCAAGTCCAGCAAGCGACCTACACGACGCCCGCCACGAACATCTCGGGCGGGGCCCGGTTCGGCGACACGAGCCGGTTCTACCGCGGCTGGCGGCGGTAAGCGCTCAGAAGACCTCGAGGCTCTTGATCGCGGAGCCGGCGATCTCCAGGGCGGCCGCCAGGCAACGCTCGGCCGGCTCGACGAGGCGCTCGGCATCGAATCCGCGTGGCAGTTGCGCCACGCCCGCGACGCCCACATTGAGCTGCTTCCGCGTCTCCTGGGCCAACGCGTCGGCCACCTCGGACCACAGACGGTTGGCGTCGTGCCGGTCGATGCCAGGCAGCAGGACCGCGCAGCGATCGCTCGACAGCGGCGACCAGAGCGTCTCGGCGAAGTCGCCCGCAACGGCCGATCCCTTCAACCACTCGCGCAGGGCGAAAGCCTCTTCCGGCCCGGTCCGTTCGTCGGAGACCTCGAAGAGGGCGACCGCCATCGGAAGCCGCTCTTCCCGACAGCGATCGGCCTGCTCTTGAACTCGCCGGACGAGCAGGTCACGGTTCGAGGTCTGAGGCGGGGCGTGAGGCCGCCGGGAAGACGCCGTGGCGTCGGCCTCTTCCCCGCCGGATCCGTCGTCGGTGCGTGGCCCGGTCCCTCCCGCCAAGAAGACCCGCATGGCGGCCGAAAGCCGGCTGGTTTCGAGCAAGAGCTCGCGCCCGAGGCGTTCATCCTCGTCCATATCGTCGGCGGAGCGCGGCGCGGCCAAGACGAGGCCCGCTTGCTCTTCGGTCATCTGCGAGAGCCGATGGTGCGCTTCGGTCAGCAACTCGTGTTGATCGAACCCCTGCTCGATGTCGATCGACATCGCCTGGGCGAGCTGAGCGACACGCCCCTGCAAGGAGTCGACGATCTGATTGAGCTGCTCCTTGGTTAGGTCGCCGCAGAGTGAGCCCTCGCTCTTGAGCATCTGAAGGACCAGCAAGTCACGTCCGGACACCAGGCGATTGAGCTGATTCGCCAGCCGCAGCGACTGCGCCAGGCACGCCTCGTCGCCCTCAAGGTGATCGTGGGACTCGTCCCGCTGGTGCTCGATCGCCGTGGCGAGGCGGTCGGGCAGACCCCAACGGCGGAGCAACTCGACCGAGAGCTCGCGGTGATCGAACCCGAGCGCGCGGCGCTCAACCTCCAACAAATCGGGGCGCGGTACGAAGGGCGCCGCGGCGCCCTGTTTCTCGATCAGCTGGGCGTACTCCTCGCCGAGTTGGTCGATCAGGACCAAGCGACCCAACCCCTGCATCAGACCGGCGAGGAAGGCCTCGTCGCCGAGCCGACCCCATCCTCCAGAAGCGATCTGTCGCGCGGCGGTCGCGGTGGTGAGGGCCTCGGTCCAGTATCGCCGGAGCGCCTCGCCCGGCACGCCCGCGAGCAGCTTGTCTGGCAAAGAGAATCCAAGGACCAGCAACCGCAGCGGCTGCACTCCCAACAGCGCGATCGCCTGCGAGAGGCTCGCGATCTGGCAGGGGAGCCCGTAGAGAGAGCTGTTGACCACCCGCAGCAGCTTGGCGGCGAGGGCGGGGTCGGACTCGAGGCAGCGGCAGAGCGCCCGCGCGTCGATGCCCGGCTGCTCGGTCAGGCGGAGCACCTCCAGAGCGACGGCGGGAAGCGTGTACAGCCGGTCGGCGCCATCGGCCAACGCGGTGAGCGGCGGGGTCTCGGCGGGGGTCATGCTGAGGAGGTTGGAGCGGAGTGGGCGGTACCACCCAACCGTAGCTCACCCCCAGCGCCCGACACGCCAGCGGCGCCAGCACAGGCCGGGCGATCGTTACAGCCGAACGCCGACCTGGCGACTCCTGTGGGGGGCCGACCGGCAAAGGGTTAGACTCCCCGTTCGGTACGGACGCCCCGCACACCCGGAGGTCGCAAGGATGCGGCTCACAGCAACTCTCATCGGCCTGCTCAGCGCGGCCCCGACGCTGCTCGCGGCGCCGGGCGATTCGCACCGCACGCTCACCGACGTGCTCGCCGACGAGGCGTCGCTGCGCGACGTGACGTTCGCCGACGCCGACCACGGCTGGGCGGTCGGCGACCACGGGGCGATCCTCCGCACCACCGACGGCGGCGACCGCTGGCGACGCCTCGAATCGCCGACACACGACCGCCTCGACGGTGTCTGCTTCCTCAACGCCAACCGGGGTTGGGCGGTCGGCGGAGCGGTGCGGCCTTACACACACGAGTCGCGCGGCGTCGTGCTCGGCACGACCGACGGGGGGCGGACCTGGGAGACGCTCTCCTCGGGACAGCTGCCTCGGCTCCGCTGCGTCCACTTCTTCGACGCGGCCCGCGGCGTCGCCGCCGGCGACGGCACGGCGCAGCACCCCTCGGGGATCTTCACCACCGACGACGGCGGACGCCATTGGCGCCCGCTGCCGGGCGGCGAACCCCGCCAATGGCTCGCGGGCGACTTCACCCAAGACCGGCTCGGCGAACTGGCGGGCGCCGTCGCCGGCCTGCGCGGCGAGTCCGCACGCGTCGCCGGACGCAAGGTGAAACCGTCGCTCAACGCGGGCGACCTGCGCGGCGGCTACGCCGTGGCGATGCGCGACGCGGCCCGCGGTTGGCTCGTCGGCGACGGCGGCTTGGTTCGCGTCACCGAAGATGGCGGCCAGGCTTGGTCCGACCCCCCGGCCGATCCCCCGGAGGCTTTGAACGATTCGTATGACTGGCGAGCCGCCGCGGTGCGGGGAGATCGTGTCTGGATCGCCGGTTCGCCGGGCGCCTTGGTCCTCGCGTCCGAAGACGGCGGCGCCACCTGGTCGACCGCCAACACGGGCGTCACCACGCCGATCACCGCCATGACATTCATCGACGACCGTGTCGGCTGGGCGGTCGGCGAGATGGGCATTGTGCTCACCACCCGCAACGGCGGACGGACCTGGCGCACTCAACGGGGCGGAGGCCGTCGCGCCGCGCTTGCGGTCCTCGTCGCCACGATCGATCAGCTGCCGACCGAGCTGTTGGCCAGCGTCTCGGCCGCCGAAGGCCACCGAACGGTCGTGCACGCCCCGCTCACGCCCGAATCGGCGGAGACGGCCGGGCCCCTTTCCTGTCGCTTGGCGGACGCCTCGACCCTCGTCGGCGCCGACGCGACACGGGTCGGCTGGTCGCTGCCCCTCACCGCGACGGACGCCACGCTGCCGGCGGGTCTTCTCCGTGAACGGCTCGATCGCTTAACGGACGGGCGGAGCCACGAACTGCTCGTCGCCGAGGTGCAGAAACTCCTCGCCGCTTACCGGCCCGACGTGATCGCCATCCCGGCGGGGGAGGACGGGCCTTCGATTCTTCTCGCCGAGGCGGCGACTGAGGCGCTCGAACGCCCCCTCGTCGTCCAGCACGGGTGGGCCGGGTTAGAGCGCCACCCGACGCCCCGGCTCGTCGCCTACCGGGCGGACGACGGCTCGCCGCTCGGGGCCGAGGAGTCACGGCTCAGCACGGGCGACTTCGCGCCGCTGTTGGGGGCAACCCCCTCGCAGTGGCGACGCGGCGCCCGCGGGTTGCTCTCGGCCGACTACCACGCCGCCCCGGCGGCCCACCGCTGGCGAACGCTGGCCGGCAGGGCGGCGGCGGGCGGCGGATCCGACAACCTGCTCGCCGGCGCCGTCACCGCGCGGGGTGGCGACGCCCGGCGGCCCGCGGCGATGGCGGGCGTCAACCGGCTCGACCAGCTCCGCCGCGTCGCCGGCAAGCGTCGCAACCTGGAACGACTGCTCGACCAGGCTCAGGGCGACCCGGCGTGGGCGGGTCAGGTGGTGAACCTCACCGGCGGGCTCGACGCGGAGGCGGGCGCCGAGCTGCTCGGGCAACTCGCTGAGGGCTACCGCCAAGCGGGGCGCTACGAGCTGGCGGCCAACACGCTCTACCTGCTCGCCCGCCGCTACCCCGACGCGCCCCTCGCCGACGCCGCCCTGCTCTGGCTCGTCCGTTACTACGCCAGCGGCGAACGCGCCCACGTGGACAGTCGCTCCGCGGGCGTCGACGCGAGGCCGAACGAGACCCTCGCGAACATGCCGAGCGGCGCCAACCCCGCGTTGCGCCTCGCACCGCGTGAGGTGACCGGCACGCTCTCTTCAGAAGAACGCCTCGACCGGGCGGCGGCGTTGATCGACTTCCTCGAGCAAGCCCGCCCCGGACTCTACGCCGATCCCGCGACCCGTTTCTTGCAGGCGACAACGCAACGCGCCCGCGGCTTCGGCGGCGACGCCGACAAGGCCGCGCTCGTCCTCTCCAAGCAATCGATCGCCAAGCCGTGGCGTCGCGCGGCGGAGGCGGAACGTTGGCTGGCGAAACCCGAGGGCCTGCCGCCGGCGAAGCCGATCGCCAACTGTCGCTTCACCCCTCGCCGGCCGCTGCTCGACGGCCGGCTCGACGACGCGACTTGGTCGCAAGCGACGCCGATCCGCCTCGCCACGGCCGACGACCCCGAACCGACGGCCTCGGTGCGTGTGGCCCACGACGAGGCGTTCCTCTACGTCGCGATCGAAGCCGAGAGCGCCACGCCGGAGACCGTCGATCCCAAAACGGCTCGCCCCCGCGACGCCGACCTCGCGGATCACGATCGCGTCCGCCTGAGGATCGACACCGACCGCGACTACACGACCGCCTTTGAGCTAACGATCGACGCCCGAGGCTGGACACACGACGCCCTCTGGCGCGATGTGAACTGGAAACCGACGTGGTACGTCGCCGCGGACACGGACGAGAGCCATTGGCGAGTCGAAGCCGCCATCCCGCTCGCCGAGTTGGCCGACCCCGAGCAGCTGGCCCGCGCGGCGTGGGCGGTCTCGCTCGAACGCCTCCGCCCCGGCGAAGCCCCCGCCGCCTGGCCCGCGGGCGCCGAGCGGGCCGACTCGCCCGACGCGTTCGGACTTCTTTTGTTCGACTGAGCACCAACGCCCCAACGGCCAGAGTGAAACGGTTCACGTTGGCGCTCCGCAGCGTGGGATAAGCCACCACGTAGCGAGGGTTCCTGGCTACCGGCGGACCTTCTTGGCGTAACGGCACGTATCAGAGCCGTGCCCCCGCCCGCCAATGCTCGAAGGAGCCCCACCATGCTCGCCCCGCTCTCTGCCGCCACACTCGGAGTCGATCCCAATCGCCTCGACGACCTGTCCGCCGAGGCCTTTCTGGAATGGGCCGAACATCGGTTCGGCGAGGGCTTGGTGATGACGACCAGCTTCGGCATCCAGTCGGCGGTGACCCTGCACCTAGCCACCCGAGTCCGGCCCGACCTGCCGGTCATCTGGATCGACACCGGCTACCTCCCGTCGGAGACTTACCGCTACGCCGATCGACTCACCGAGCGCCTCGGCCTCAACCTGAAGGTCTACCAGGCCGAATTCAGCCCCACGGCGATGGAGGCCCGCTTCGGCCGGCTGTGGGAGACCGGGTTCGTTGAGGACCTCGACCTGTACGACTGGGTCCGCAAGGTCGAACCCCTCCGCCGCGCGCTCGAAGAGCTGCGGCCGACCGGCTGGATCACCGGCCTCCGCGCCGATCAGACCGACCACCGTCGCACGCTCGGCCGTGTCACGCACGACGGGGCGCGGCACAAGCTGATGCCGATCCTCAACTGGTCGGCGCGCGACATCCACCAGTACATGCAGCGCCACGACCTGCCGCAGCACCCGCTGTGGGAGCGGGGCTACACGACCGTTGGCGACTGGCACAGCAGCCGTGCCCTCGTGTCAGGCGAGGCCGACGAGCGCGCGACCCGCTTCGGCGGGCTGAAGCAGGAGTGTGGGATTCACTCGTGAGCTAGCAAACGCCCCACCGGCGATTTGGTCGCCGACAAGATCTCGCTGATAGCTCGGTGGTCGGCGGGCGTTAGATGCGCGAACGCGGGCGAGGCGTCCTCGCCCGTGAGAATCTCTCCGAGCCGCTCTTCCACAAGTTCGAGCACCGGCTCGGGCAGCGCGGCGAACGCCTCGCTGTGGATCAAGTAACTGCACGGGTGCTTGAAGAGCCGCGTTTGCAGGTCGAAGTCGCGGAGCGATCGCCCCTGTCCATCGCGGTGGCCGGCGGCCTCGAATTTTGCGGCGAAGCCGGACGTGCCCGACACAGCGCCCGGCAACGCCGCCTCGCCGCTGAAGAGCAGGCACTCGAGCAGCTGTTCGACCGCCCGCTCGATCCGGCGCTCGGAGACCGCGAAGACGTGACCCTCGGGCTTCTCGAGGATCTCGTTCCACATCGTGTCGTAAGCCGCCGCCCGCCGGGCTTCGTACGACGCGCGGGTGATCGCGTTGTGCATCTGCGATTGGTGCTCCAGCACCATCAGCGCGACGAGGTCGCTGTGCGGTGTGAGGTAGCGGTCCGGGCTGCAGGTCTTGCCCAGCGACACGGCGATCGGCTCCGGCTCGTCGGCCGAGTCGGGCTCCGTGTAAACAGCGTTGCCCCGATGCGCGACGCCCGCCTCGCCGGTCACGTACCACCCACCGTAACGCTGCTCTAGTGGCGTGGTTGGGTCGGTCGTCTCGTCGCCGAGCGAGAGCAGTGCGTGGCCCCGGTCGTCTGGGTAGACCGAGCGAACCAAGAGCCCCGGCACGTCACGGGTCCGGCCGTTGTCGTGACACACGAGGCAACGACCTTGCTCGCGCACGAAGCGTGGGGCGTCCGCCTCCTCCTGCGGCAGCGAGTAGAAGATCGTCCCCTGGCGTGGATCGACCGCGGAGAGCTCGATCAAATCACCACGCTGCACGTAACCGACGTAGGTGTCATCGTTGAAGTAGACCGCCCGCGGCCGGTGAGGCGAGATCTTGGCGGTCTGCAGGCTCGTCTTCGAGAAGACCAGCAGTTGCGACTGATCGGAAACGCCCAACGCTTCGAGGACCGAGGGGAGCCAGCCAAGTCGCTCGTCCCACGACAGCTCGGCTTCGCCCGCATCGAGGGCCCGTTGCAGCCGGGCGACCGCGTCATCGACGGGCGCCGTGTCGTAGTGGATCGGCGCCGCGTTGGGGTCGTCGCTCGCGTTGGCGCAGCAGACCGCCGTGGCGATCAGGCAGGCCACGGCGCTAAGCGTCACCCGGTGCGGCACGGCTGTGAGTCTCTCCCCGAAAGATGCGTCATCGACACGCCTCAACCCGCGGCGTAGTGGCGGTTGATGAGGTCGTTCTGGATCCAGAGTAACTTGGTGAACGCCCGGAGGGCGGCGACTTCGGTCTCGCGCGGCAGATCGAGCGAGACGATCGTCGCCACGAAGGCGTCGGCCACGAAGCCCATCAGGGCGTTCATCTGCACGAGCGGCACCTCGATCGCCCCGCTCCCCTGGCCGGGGGTGTGCATCTGACCGACGCGGTCGAGGTACTTCACCAGGGCCTCGTCGTACGGCGCCGTGACCAGCTTCTCCAGGTAACGCCCCAGGTGCTGCTTGCGGAAGCGGATCGTCTCGGAGTCCATCGCGAGCGCCGCGACCGACGCGGCGGTCTCTCCCTCGAAGCCGTGTTGCCGGGGCACGAAATGCCGCCAGGTGGCGTCGTACCCCGCCAGCTTGTCGTAGACCGCATCGACCAGCGACGGCACGAGCGGCGCCAAGGCCGGTGCGGAAGCGTGGATCGTGGCGATGTCCTCCTCGCCAAACCCGATGAAGTCGCACAGGTACGCGAAGCGGGCAGAGAGATCGCTCTCCAGGGCGGGTTCGTCGATCGTTTTCATGGCGAGTCCTTGGGCTGTCTGCCCAGAGGCGGGTGGGCTTGCTAAAGTGGACCTGCTTGTCCGATACGCAAGAACTTACTTCGCTCTAATTGGATGTCAACATCCAATTAAACGCCTCATGCTCTCCCAAACCGTCGAATACGCCCTGCGGGCGGTCGTTTACCTGGCCTCGGAAACACCCGAGAGCCGGACCACGGGGCAGATATCCGAGGCGACCCAGACGCCGCCCGCCTACTTATCGAAAGTACTGCAAGCCCTTGGCAGATCAGGGTTTGTGCGTTCACAGCGCGGCGCCGGTGGCGGGGTGAGCCTGGCCGTCCGGCCGGAGGAACTGACCATTCTCGATGTGGTGAACGCGGTCGATCCGATCGAGCGGATCGCCACCTGTCCGCTCGGCCTCGCCTCGCACGGCGTGCGGCTCTGCCCGCTACATCGGCGGATGGACGACGCCCTGGCGCACGTAGAAGCCGCCTTCGCCGCGACGACCCTCGCCGAAGTGCTCGCTGATCCGACGCAGTCGAAGCCCCTGTGCGAATCCCTCGCTACCCACGACGGCGCCCCAGCCTCGACCGATCCGGCCTGATTCGCTGGCCATCGGGGGCATAAATGGTCGAATCTCGCTAATCCAAGGCCTTTTCTCGGCGGTCTAAGGCCGCTACGATGTGGGGCTCGCGTCAGATTTTCCGCGCAATCCGGGCCGATGGCCTTCTGAACCCAAGGCCCAGGAGAAAGAGTCATGCCCAAGCAAAAGACCCACAAAGCGACTAAGAAGCGTTTCCGCCTGACCGGCACCGGCAAGGCGAAGCACCGCTTCGCCGGAACCAGCCACTTGGCCGCCCGCATGAGCCAGAAGCGCAAGCGCAATCTTCGCGGCTGTGAAGTCACCAACGACAGCAACAGCAAGAAGATCGCCGACGTCCTGGCCGGCAACAGCTACTGAGTTCAAGGCCTCACGGCCTTCACGTCACCAAGCCGATCGGGCGTTAGAACAGCGGGTCGCTTCCCACGAAGCCCCGCGGCCTGGAATCGAGCCCAACCCGGAGTCCCACCATGCGGACCACGACCGGCGTCGCACGCCACAAGAAGAAGAAGCGTCTCTTTAAGGAAGCGAAGGGCAACCGCGGCGGCCGCGGCAATCTGCTCCGCACCGTCAAGGAGACCCTCGTCCGCTCGGGCGCTTACTCGTACCGCGACCGTAAGGTCCGCGCCCGCGAGTTCCGCAAGCTGTGGATCACGCGCTTGAACGCCGCCTGCCGCCAGCGCGGCCGCCGTTATAGCGAGTTCATCAACGCGTTGAACACGCTCGAGATCGGGCTGGATCGCAAGAGCCTCTCGGAGATGGCGATCCACGACCCGGCCGCCTTCGACGCCGTCTTCGCCAAGTGCGAGGAGCATATGAAGAAGAAGGACGCCGAGCGCGACGCCCAGATCGCCAAGGACAAGGCCGCCCGCGAAGCGGTCGCCTCGGCCTGATCTATCCGCGGGTCTTTGCAGCATCCCTCTCTGATCACCTCTCTGTAGGAGGCTTCTCCGAAGCCGATAACGCGTTCCATGCCTGTGTCGGCTTGGATACCGTGATCGGCTTCGGAGAAGCCTCCTACAGGCATGAACAGCCCAGCAGATTTGTGGCCCTCTCGAAATTCGTAGCTGACCTCGAAACCCTCCAAGCCGACGCCACCCAGGCGTTCGACGCGGCGGCGGACAACGATGCGCTCGAGGCGGCCCGCGTCGAGTTCCTCGGCGCCAAGGCAGGGCGTCTCAAAGCCATCCAGAAGGGGATGGGCAAGGTCGACAAGGCGGACAAGCCCGCCGCCGGCCAGAAGCTCAACGCCGTGAAGCAGGCGGTCGAGGCGGCCCTCGAAGCGGCCCAAGCCGGCCTCGCCGGCGGCGCCGCCGAAGCGGAGCAGACCGCCTTCGACGCGAGCCTCCCCGGCCAGGCGGTACGGCGGGGCCGACTCCACCCGATCACGCAGACGATCGAGCGGATGAAGGAGATCATGGGTCGGCTCGGCTTCTCGGCCGTCGAGGGTCCCGAGATCGAAGACGACTGGCACAACTTCGTCGCGCTCAACATCCCGGAGACCCACCCCGCCCGCGACCCGCTCGACAACTTTTACTTGTCAGCTGCCGCTGCCGGGCAGGAATCGAAGCCCGCTTTGGGGCCGGACGGGAAGCCTTTGCTGCTGCGGAGCCAGACCTCCACGGTGCAGATCCGCACGATGGAGGCCGCCCTCGCCGCCACGCCCGAAGGCGCCGCGCCGCCGCCGATCCGCATCGTGTCGCTGGGGCGCGTCTACCGGCCCGACACGGCCGACGCGACGCACTACCCGATGTTCCATCAGATCGAGGGACTCTGCGTCGCGCCGGGCGTGACGATGGCCGACCTGAAGGGCGTGCTGCAGATGTTCTGGCAGTCGTACTTCGGTTTAGAGTCCGACGAGCCGATCGACGTCCGCTTCCGTCCCAGCTTCTTCCCGTTCACCGAGCCGAGCGTCGAGTGCGACATCTGGCACGACGGCAAGTGGATGGAGATCGGCGGCGCCGGCATGGTCGACCCGAACGTCCTCCGCGCGGTCGGCTACGCCCCCGAACAAGTGACCGGCTTCGCCTTCGGCCTGGGCATCGAACGGATCTGCATGCGACAACACGGCATCACCGACATCCGCGACCTGTACACGAACGACGTGCGGTTCTTGGCGCAGTTCTGAATTGGTTTAACCACAGAGACACCGAGGGCACTGAGAAGTCATAGAGGGAATTCGGATTCACTCTGTGCCCTCTGTGGTGAATATATGATCGTCTCAACCGACTGGCTCGCCGAATACGTCGACCTCTCGATGCCCATCGAGGAGCTGACCGAGAAGCTCACCCTCACGGGGCTTAACCTCGAAGGCGTCGAGACCGTAGGCGACGACACGGCCATCGACCTCGAAGTCACAAGCAACCGGCCCGATTGCCTCGGCCACCTCGGGGTCGCGCGCGAGATCGCGGTGATCTGGGGCCAGGAACTTAAGGCACCCCAGCCGCTCAAAGGAGAGCCGCAAGCGTCAGCGCCCGGAGCACCGATTACCGAAAGCACGTCGGTCGCGATCGAGACCGACGACCTCTGCCCTCGCTACACAGCCCGACTGATCAAGGGCGTGAAGATCGGGCCGAGCCCGGAGTGGCTCGTGAATCGGCTCGCGACGCTTGGCGTCGCGTCGGTCAACAACGTCGTCGACATCACGAACTACGTGATGATGGAGAACGGCCAGCCGCTCCACGCGTTCGACTTCACGAAGCTCAAGGGCGGGAAGATCGTCGTCCGGCAGGCAGTAAAGGGCGAGCCGTTCGTCGCGATCAACCATAAAGAGTACGAGCTCACCGGCGACGAGGTCGTCATCGCCGACGCCGAGCGCCCCGTCGCCCTGGGTGGCGTCATGGGCGGAGCGGACACCGAGGTCTCCGAAGCGACGGTCGAGGTCCTCATCGAAGCGGCCGACTTCGCGCCGCTCGCCGTGCGGAAGGCGGCCCGCAAGCACGTGCTGTTCAGCCCGAGCAGTTATCGCTTCGAGCGCGGCGTCGACCCCGAGGGGATCGACTGGGCGAGCCGGCGTTGCTGCGAGCTGATCCTCGAACTGGCGGGCGGCGAACTGTGCGACGGCGTCCTCGACTTGAAGACCGCCGCGTGGACCGAGCCGGCCGACCGCCGATTCGACGACGACCGCGACCACATCAAGCTCCGCTACAACCAGATCCCCCGCGTCCTCGGGATCGAGATCGCCAAGGAAGAGGTCGCCAAGATCCTCGCCGACCTGGGCTGCGTCGAGACGCACAACTGCGACCACTGCATCAAGGTCGTGCCGCCCACCTGGCGGGCCGACCTGACGCGGGAGTGCGACCTGATCGAAGAGGTCGCCCGCATCCACGGCTACGATAAAGTGCCGATGGAGTCGTCGCTGCCGATCGTCGCGTCCGCCAAACGGCGGGAGGACTTCGTCACCGAGCAGGTCCGCACGCTGCTGGTCGGCGCCGGCTTCGACGAGGCGTATACGCTCAGCGCTGTCGATCCCGACCTCGCCGAGCGGTTCACCCCCTGGTCGAACGCTCCCGGCGTGAGCGGCGCCCTCGCCACGGGGACGGCCGTCCTGCGGCGGGCGAACGTCCTCCGGCAGAGCGTCACGCCGAGCCTGCTCACCTGCCGCCGCACGAACGAGACGCTTAGCAACCCGATCGTCGAGCTGTTCGAGATCGCCAAGGTCTACCTGCCCCGCGAGGGCGCGTTGCCGGCGGAGAAGCGGGTGCTGGCCCTGTGCAGCGGCGGCGGCTTCCTTGAGCTGAAGGGCGTCGTCGAAGAGCTCGCGGGGGCGGTCGCGCCCGGCGCCGAGCTGGAGGTCACCGAAGCGAAGGGCGACCTGCTCGACTCGGCCCGCAGCGCAGGCGTGCTGCTCGGCGGGGCGCCGTTCTGCCTGCTGGGCGAACTGAGCGAAGCGGGCCGAGGGGCGTTCGACCTGCGCGGCGGGGCGTCGATCGCCGAGCTCGACCTCGACCTGCTCACCAGCGCCGCAGAACTCGTCCGCCAAACCAAGCCCCTCTCGACCTATCCGCCCGTGTCGCGCGACCTGAACGTCGTGGTCGATGAATCGGTCGCCTGGTCCGCAATCTACTCGGCCGCCGCGGACGCGGGTGGCGCCAGTGATGCTGCAACCTTAGTCGAAGCGATCACGTTCACGGACGACAGCTTCCGGGATGCGAAGCAACTCGGCGAGGGCAAGAAGAGCGTCGTCTTCCGCGTGCAGCTCCGCTCCCACGAGGGGACGCTCACGAGCGAGCAAGCCGACGGCGTCGTCGAGGTGATCGTTGGGGCGTTGAAGAGCCAGCTGGGTGGTGAGCTTCGTTCTTGATTCGGTTTGGAACCGCAGATGCACGCAGATCAACGCGGATGTCTTCTCTGGGTTCAACCGCGATTCTCAGCGGCACCTTTCTATAGCCCCGACCAAGCTTGGTCGGAGGCAACGCCATGAGCGACCCCGGCCCGACCATCTCCGAGCTGTTCCGGTCAGCCATCAGCAAGGAACCAGGAAAGCAAGCTCTAGGGACCGTTGAAACGGACACGATCCGCTGGAGCACCTGGTCCAAGATTGCTACTGACCCACCTGGTTTCCCTTGGTGGTCGATCTCGTTCAGCCCGACCGAACCGATCATCGTCAAGACCGCCGGCACTTCCGGCGTCCAGCGCGGCGTCATGCTCACCGAGCAGAACCTCGCCTCCAACGCGATCGCTCTCAGCGAGGCCTCCGGTGGCGACGGCGACGAGCTGCGGCTCTCGTTCTTGCCGATGGAGCACCTCTACGCCCGGACGTGCGACCTCTACACGTGGATCGTGCGCGGATCGCGATTGGTGTTGGCCGAGAGCCCGAAGACCGTATTCCGCGACGCGAAGCTGGTGAAGCCGACGGTCATCAACGGGGTGCCCTACTTTTTCCAGAAGGCAATCGACCTCGCGGAGAAAGAAGGCGTGTCTCTCAAGTCGCTGCTCGGCGGCGAAATCAAACGCTGTTACTGCGGCGGGGCGCCCCTCGCGCCGAGCGTTGAACAGCGGTTCTTCGACGAGGGCGTGCCGCTCTACAACGGCTACGGACTGACCGAGGCGTCGCCCGTCGTCAGCGTCAACACGCCCGACCATCACAAGCTGGGCACGGTCGGCAAGCCGTTGCCCGGCGTTGAGGTTCGTATCGCCGAGGATGGGGAGGTGCTCGTCCGTGGTCCGAACGTCATGCTCGGCTACTGGGACGACCACGAGGCGATCGCCGAAACGCTTCGCGACGGCTGGCTGCACACGGGCGATCTCGGTGAGCTGGACGACGAGGGATTCCTCACCATCACGGGCCGCAAGAAAGAGCTAATCGTCCTCGCGACCGGCAAGAACGTCGCGCCGTCACGCGTCGAGGCCCTGCTTTGCGCCTCGCCCTGGATCGAGCAGGCGTGCGTCGTCGGCGAAGGGCGTAAGGGACTCCGGGCGTTGATCGTGCCGAACCCCGAGCGTTTGCGGGCCGAGATCAAACGCCGACGTCTGTGGGTCTGGTCGAAGCGCGGCGCACTGCGACACACCGCCGTCCGGGCGCTGTACCGCGAAGAGATCGACGCCCGCCTCGCCGACGCCGCCAAGGAGGAGCAGGTCCACGACTTCACGCTGATCGGTCGCGGCTTCGAGCAGGGCCGCGGCGAGATGACAGCGAAGCTGAGCCTGCGGCGGAGAGCGATCGAAGCGAGTTTCGAGCGGGAACTCCACTGGATGGATTCTCGCCTGTAGGAGGCGTCTCCGACGCCGATAACGTGCTGCCAGCAATCAAAGGCTGACCATCCGGGATCGGCTTCTGGAGAAGCCTCCTACAGATTTTGGGGCGGTTCCTATAGTCACGAGCCCGCACCCTCTCGCTCTCCCGCCATGCTCTACGCCTACTACAGCGACCACGTCGCGTTGCCCCTGCCGGAGAAGCACGCCTTCCCGCGCAACAAGTACCGGTTGACCCGTGAACGGATCGCCTCGTTCGCAGGCGAGCTGGCGATCGACCTCCGCCCCGCGCCCGCGGTAACCGATGAGGAGCTCTTGTGTGTCCACACTTCGGAGTATGTGCGTCGCGTTCGCGCCGGCGAGCTGAGCGAGAAAGAGCTGCGTGAGATCGGCTTCCCGTGGTCGGAAGGCTTCGTCGAGCGTTCGCTCCATTCAACCGGGGCCACCCTCGCCGCGGGACGGGCGGTGTACGCCGCCCGCGACCGAGGCGCCCGGGCGTGGGGCGTTCACCTGGCGGGCGGCACCCACCACGCCTTTGCCGATCGGGGACAAGGCTTCTGTGTGTTCAACGACGTGGCCGTCGCGGTTCGCAACCTCCGAGCGGAGGGCCACTTCGAGCGGGCGCTCGTTCTTGACCTCGATGTCCACCAGGGCAACGGCACCGCGGCCCTCTTCGCCGACGACCCCGCAACGTTCACGGTCTCGATGCATGGGGCGAAGAACTACCCACGCCTCAAAGAGACCAGCGATCTCGACACGCCCCTGCCCGACAAATGCGGCGACGCGGAGTACCTCGTCCGGCTGGACGAGACACTCACGGAGACCTGGCGGCGGTTCGACCCTGAGGTCGTCTTCTACCTCGCCGGCGCCGATCCGTACGAGCACGACCGGTACGGCCGGATGAAGCTCACCATGGCGGGCCTGCGAGAGCGCGACGAACGCGTCGCCGCAGCCTGCAAAGATCGCAACCTGCCGGTCGTCGCCGCCATGGGGGGTGGCTACGCCCGCGACGTGAAGGCAATCGCGGCGATCTACGCGACGACCGTCGAGGTGCTGGCGCGACACGCGCAGGGCGTTTAGCGCTCTGGCTCGTCGGCGGGGAGTCGCCCCGTCTCGATGTCGGGCCACTCGCCGGTCAGCGCTTCGAGGAAGGCGACCAAGTCGGCCTGCTCCGCCTCGGTCAAGTCGAGCGGCGCGATGAGCGGGCTGAGGTACGGGTTATCGTGCCCCCCCTGCACGTACCAGGCGACAACCTCGGCAAGGGTCTCCTGCGAGCCGTCGTGCATGTAGGGCGCTGTCTGGGCGACGTTCCGCAAGCCGGGCGTCTTGAAGGCGCCACGGTCCTCCTCCTGGCCGGTCTTGGCGTAGCGGCCCCAATCAAGCTTGGCGTCTAGCGATTCGGGAATCGCCTCGCCCTCGTCCAACCCATCGAGGAGTTCAAGACCGACGCCCAGGTTGTGGTAACGCTCATCGCTGAAGTTCGCGCCGGCATGGCACTGGGTGCAACCGGTTCGCTCGCCAAAGAAGAGTTCGGCCCCCCGGGCGGCCGATTCGGAAAAGGGGGCAGCGGCCACGGCAGCCTGCAGGTCCTCGTGCTCCGCAGCCAGATCGGGCTCCAGCAGATCGAGCTCGCCTTCGTACGCCGACTCGAACCTCCTCAAACGCCGGTAGTGATCCCACGGGCTCGGACCGCTGACCACAACGCGCTCGAACGACGCGAGCGCCCGGCCGAGGTTCTGAATCGTCACCCCGTCGTTGAAAACGCTCTCGAACTGCTCACGGTACCCGGCGATCTGACGGCAGAGCTCGACCGCTTGGTCGTGCGTGATGGCCATCTCGGCCGGGTTGGCGAGCGGGCCGATCGCCTGCTCCTCGAGCGAGGCGGCGCGGCCGTCCCAGAACTGCCCGTCCGAGAGCAGCCGGTTGGCGGCGGTTGGCGAGTTGCGTGATCCCTCCTGACCCTCGACGCCAACGCCGAACCGAGTCGGGAAGGCGAAGCCGTGCTGCGGGTCGTGGCACGAGGCGCAGCTCACCTCACCGTCACGCGACAGCCGCTTGTCGAAGTAGAGCTGGCGGCCCAGTTCGATCTTCGCCCGAGTCAGCGGGTTCTCTTCGAGGCCCCGCAAATCGGCGGCGCCCTCGTCGAGACCGATCGGCAGCAACGGGTCGAGCCGGCGATGGTTGGCTGGATCGTTGAGCCAAGCGCGCGCCTCGACCAGCGTGAGCGGTCCCGCGCCGGGGATGCCCCGGAGCAGGTCCCCTTCTCCGAGGCGGACCTCCTCGACAACGCTCTCCGAGTCACCAGTGCTTACCGTGACGAAGCGATCGTCGTACAACGCCGGGCCGCGACGCACGGGATCGGCCCCATTGGTGCGGGCGTGTTTAACGTAATACACACCCGCACCGGTGAGCACGCCGATCAGCAGAAAAGCCAAGATCTTCGACATCGTGCCAAACTCAGCCGGCGGCGCTTTCCAGGGCGGCCAAGGCGGCGTCGTAGTTGGGCTCCTCGGTGACTTCGCCCACGTACTCCGCGTGGATGACCTTGCCCTCGGCGTCGAGCACGAAGACGGCGCGGCAGAGGATCTTCAACTCCTCGATCAGCGTGCCGAACGCCTGACCGAACGAGCGGTCCTGGTAATCGCTGGCGACCTGCAGGTTCGTGATCGACTCGGCGCCGCAGAAACGGTTCATCGCGAAGGGCAGGTCGAGGCTGATCGTCACCGCGTTGATCTTATCCCCAAGGGCCGAGAGCTTCTCGTTGAAGGTCTTGGTCTGGATGGCGCAGACGCCGGTGTCGAGCGAGGGGACGACGCTCAGGATCGTCGGCTTGCCCTTCAAATCCGCCAACGAGAGGGCTTGCATGCCCCCTTCGAAGAAGTGGCAGGTGAAGTCGGGCGCGGCCTGGCCGGCCGCGACCGCCTCGCCGGCGAGGGTCATCGGGTTGCCTTTGAACGTGATCGCTCCGGAGCGGGACATAGCAGGAAGCCTTGGGATCGTGTTTTCAATGATCGCGGCCCGTTGGGTCCGCGCGGACGGTCATCGCCGGAGTATTAACGAGATCGCCGCGATGACAAGGGTCAGCCCCCGATCGCCCGGCGCCAATCGTGGTCGAAGAGGGCCCGCCACTCGGCCCGCTGCACGGCCAGGCACGCCGCCTCCAGAGGGCCGCCTGCCGACTTGGCCTGCTTGACCAGCTCATTGAAGCGGTGTGGGTCCCAGCGGCCGCCGAGAGCGGCCTCGACGGTCTCAGGGTGCTCCACGGCAGCCGAGGCGATCCGGGCCCCCGCCGGGTGGTCGCCCGCCCGGCGGAACCAGTAATCGGCGTTCCAGTGGTCCCCCTCGCGGCGGTGCATGACGCCGTGCCAGTAGCTGCCCGAGGCGCTGGGCACGTCCTGGCAGATGGCGTGGGCCTCGTCCAAGAAACCGTGCAGCAGCCAGACGCCGGCGAGGCAGCACTCGAAGGCGCCCTGATCGATGATCGGCGTGCGTTCTTCGAGCTCGAGGACCACCTCGGCGGAGAGGACCTCAAGCGCGTCGCGTTGCGATCGATCAGCCTCGCCCGCGTCGAGCGGCATGGTCGGCTCGACACCGATTGCCTGCGCTATCGCGGCGCCGTAAACACTGGGGTCGAAGTTGCTGGCCATGAGGACAGTCTACCGGACCAGCCCTGACCGTGCCGGCTGCCGTGAAGCCGCTCAACGCATCATGGTGCGTTTGAAGGTCGGGCGACCCGGACGCCGCGAGAGCCGCGGGTTGGGCGGGGCCGGCTCGCGCTTCGCCTGAGTGGAAGCGGATCGCTGCGGCGGCTCCTTCTTCACCTCGGCCGTCTGCTTCGCGGCGGGCTTGGCTTCCGGCTTCGGCTTGGTCGCGGCGGGTTCAACCCCGCGGGCGAGGCGGCCGTACTCGGAGGCCTTGCTGGTGTTCTCCAGCTCTCCGTGCATCGTGTGGAGGTTGCCGTACGGGACGGCGAGTGTCCGCTCTTTCACAACGCCGGCCGTCACGCCCCGCTCCATGAGCCGGGCGCCCGCCTCGGTCAACTCGACGGCCAAGTCACGCTGGCCCTGGTCCCAGTAGCTGACGCCCATGCTGACGAGCTCCTCGCCCTCGCGACGCGGCACGACGAAGTCGCTCGGCGTGGTCTCTGCGGTCAAGATCTCTCGGCCTCGATCGTACCAACCGATCGCTTCCGCGTGGTCCTTCTTGTGGACCGCATTGACCGCACCCAAGTAGAAGTAGAGTTTGCCGACCAGCTTCTCCGCCTCGGGCGAAGTGGTTCGTGGTTCGGCGCCGGCGGAGAGCTCGTTGATCGCCTTCGTTCCGTAGCTGAGCGCCTGCTCGCTGTCGCCGCGAAGATGCTCGATACGCACCGCGTGCTGGTACGACTCGCCCAACTCCCAGTGGACACGGGCGCGGAACAGCGGGTCGGTGCTCGTGGAGAGCAACTCCGCGGCGGTGTCCTGGGCTTCGCTCAGCCAGGGCGCCGGGTCCTTGGTCGGACGCATCTCCGCCAGCGCGGCCAGCGCGCCGCGGGCGACTTGCAGGCGGAGTTCCAAACCGCCGTCGTCCGAAGCGATGCGGTCCTCCGCGAGGCCCGAGGCGCGACCGATCCACTCGGCGACCGTGCTCGCCTTGTCGGCGTAGTCGCGACGGGCCACCTCGCGGGCGATTGAGAGGTGCGCTGAGACGAGCACGTCCTTCGCCGTACGGCGTTCGCGGTCGTCGGTGCTAGTGGCGAGCTTGTCGGCGATGGAGATCGCCGCGTTGTGGAAGTCGATCGTCTTATCGGCGATCTTCTGGGTCCCCATCGCGGCGAGGCGACCCATCAAGTCAAGCGCTTGAGCGCGGACCACTTCGGGCGCCGAGCCATCGTCGAGCACCTTGCGGGTCTCGATGACCGACTTGTCGAACTCGCCCCCGGCGCGCAGCGCCTCGGCGAGGGCCAAGCGGTGGGCGGGGTTCGACGGGTCGAGGCGGACCGCCTCGGCGGCGGCCTCCTCGGAGGCGGCCGCCAGGCCAGCGTCGAGCCGCCAGCCGGCGGCGAGCCAGTGCGCGTGCGCGTCGGACGGGTCCGCTTCGATCGCGAGTCGCAGGTCTTTCAGCTTCGCCTTGAGCATCTGCTCGGGCCGCTGCTCGGACCGGAGCACAAACGCCCGGGCGTCGATCGGCTCGAGCACCAAGTGCGACACGCCCGCCAGCTCGACCGATCCGGTCAGCGGCGCCGCGGCGGAGGTCGGCTTCACAAGGAGCGTGAGGCCCTTCTCCGGGAACGCGACCGCGAGGAGCTCGTTTGTCTGTGGGTCGGTCACCTGGACCGGGTCGATCTCGGTGAGCTTCAGACGACGCGTCAGATCCTCGACGGTAGCGTCCTCGGCGAGCGTCACCCGGACGACCGTCACGAGGTCGCGCTCGACGAGCGCCTCGACCTGCTTGAACGGCTTGAGGTCGTAGCCCAGCACCTCTCCGCCGGCGGTTTGGCCATCGGCTTTCGCGGTGCGGACCGGCTCGCCCCAGGCCTCGATCAGTTCGTCGCGGTTCGACTCACCCGGCGTGACGCTGTGGAACCGTGCCGGGCGTGGCTTGTTCTCTTGGCGGTAGGCGGTGGCCACATCGGCCAGCACGCGTTCGCCGTTCTCCGGCAGCACCGCGACGCGCGGCGAGCCCGTTCCCTCCGCCTCTTCGAGCGCGACGGGCGAGACCTTCTGATCGGCCGACCCACTCGGCGGTGAGTTCTCGGCAGGGGGCTCCGCGAGCTCGGGCTCTTTCTCCGCGAAGTCCGAGATCGGCTCCAACTCGGGCGCCTCGGTCTCGGCCAGGGGCTCCCCCTTGCGTGACGAGACGAGCACCGACTCGAGCTGGGCGTCGTCGGTGGCGACCACCATCACGACTTCGCCCGACACCGGTTCGATGAGATCGACCGCCTGGGACGGGACAACGACCAGCGCGCCGGCGCCCAGCGCCAGCGTTTGACCAACACGCCGCAACCAATCGGGCGGCAGGGTGACGGAGTCGAGATCGCGAGACGTCTTGCGTGGCATGGCGGGTTCCCTCCCTAACGAATCGCGGCGTGGGCGCCTTCGGCGCCAGCAACCGCGCGTCCGCACGCGCGCTCCCAGCGCACGATCGGACCGTATCCGTCGTCTCGTATCGGCCTTCGGCCGGGGGCGGGCCAAGCCGAATCGGTAAAAACGAAAAGCGGCCCGGAGATTTCCATCTCCGGGCCGCTGGTTCGTACCAAGTCGCGGAGCCGCTCAGCCGCGTCGGCGAGCCGCCGCGGCGACGCCCGCCACGCAGAGGAGCATCAACGCCGCCGGTTCGGGCACGGCGGCCGCGAAGGCGATCGGCGTGCCGCCGGCGAAGATCTGCTGCATCAGCTGCTCGTAGTCGCCCAGGTCGACGTCGCCGTCGAGGTCGGCGTCGCCCTGGATGATCGAGGCGCCCGACACGATGCCCACGTTGCGGGTCCAGATGTCGATGTCGAGCTGGTCAACGATGTTGTCGTTGTTGAAGTCGGCTCCGATCGCGTCGGACTCGATGAGCTCGATCCGGATCTCGTCGGCGTCCGTGTCGTAGACGATGTCCCAGTAGACGCCTTCGCCCGTCTCGGGCAGAACCAGGCTCGTGAACAGGCTGTCCTCGGAGAGTTCGCCGTCCGCTTCGAGAACCGTCAGCGAGAACTCGCCGGGGACGAGCGGCTCGCCCGCCAAAGCGATCTCGCCCGGCGCCGTGGCGAAGGCGAACGAGGAGACGCTGGTCGGATCGACCGTGCCCCCGCCCCCGTTGAGGACGATCGAGCCGCCGTTGATCCGCACCTCGCCGCCCACCGTGATGTAGGCCGAGACCACGTCGGCCGCGAAGGGCGAGAGGGCGATCTGGATCGTGCCCCCCGTGTTGTCGAGGTCGCCCAAGAAGTTGGCGACGTTCCCGTTGGGACCGATCGAGATGATGCCGCTGTTGCGGACCGAATCCTGGAAGGTGACGCTCGTGTTGTCACCCGACACGAGGATCACGCCGGGCCGGAGGTACTCTTCCGTGCCGGGATCGTAGTCGATGCCGTTGCGGTCCGGCGTGTCCCGGAAGAAACCGGCGTTGATGACCTGCCCACGCACCACGTTCGCCCCGCCCGCGAACGAGACCACGCCCGTGTTGTAGAGGCCGTCGCGGAAGAGGAGCGTGCCGTCGATCGAGGTGATCGTGCCAACGGTCTCGTCGCCGACCGGGGCGGCCGACGTCGAGGCGGCGTCCACTTCCACGTGCCTAGCGTTGCGGAACAGGCGGACGTGATTAATGGCGCCGTCCTCGATGTCTGGGCGGTTGTCGGTCACCCAACCCGACTCGAACGTGCCCCCGTTGACGATGATCTTGCCAAGGTTGGCGACGTAGAAATCGGCGTTACCGGCCTCCCCGTCGGGGGCATCAGTCCCGCCGCTGGTGCGCTGGTCGATGCCGTCTTCGAGAACCACACCCGGCAGGGTGGCGACCGGGGGGACGCCGACGGCGAGGATCGACAGGGACTTGCCCTGCTCGACGTGGATCTCACCCAGGCCGTGGTTGATGAACGTGCCGACCTGGATCACGCCGTTGGCGCGGATGACGCCACCGTTCGAGCTGTTGGGTTCGTCGATCAGGTTGCCGCCGTTGACGACCCCCCCGGGGGTGATGAGATCGATGTCGCCACCAATCAGGCCGTTGTTCTGAAGGGCCGGGTTGGCCTCATCGACTTGGTCCTGACTGTCCAGCCGGATCCGCAGCGGGCTGCCGGTGGCCGCGTTGCCGATCAGGCTCGACCCGACGGTCGTTATGATCGCTCGCGCCTTGATCTCACCGCCGACTTCGATGCGCCCGAGGTTGCTGAGGTCGCCGGTGACCGACAAGTCGACGAGGCCATCGACCAAGCCCAGGTTGGTGAAGGCGATACCGCCCCCGCCCCCGTTGCCCGCCAGCACGATGCGGAGCGGCTCGGACGACGGGTTGCCCGGCTGGGCGTCGGGGTCGCCGCCCCGGATGGTTGAGTAAACGGAGGTGTTAAGCGTCGTCGCGAGCACGTCGCCGACGCCGTCGATGCGTCCGTCGTTGACGAGGTCGCCACCGACGTTGATCCGGCCGCCACGCAGCTCGAGCACGCCGTTGAAACCGACCTCCGCCGAGCCGCTGCCGATAACCGTGACGTTCGAGCCGGTCTCGATCCGCAAGAGGCCATCGCCCAGCGTCTGAGTGCCATCGGGAGCATTAATCACAGCCCCCCCATTGTCGTAGCGGAGGGTGGCGGTCGGGTCACCGCGGAGCTCGCCGATCGCCAGGGCGGCGCCGTTTCGGATCAGAGTGGTCGAGTCGATCGTCAGACTACTGCCATTGCCCGTGACAGTGACCACGCCCGAGCTGAGCGGATCAGTCGTCCCGACATCTTCACTCGCGATATTGGCCGCGGTAGGGCTTCCGTTGCCAGCGCCGATCGAAAGCCCGTTGAAGAAGTCGGCCCGGCCCCCTTCGCTCACCGTGAGAGAGCCGCGGCCGTTTCCGCCCACAATGGAAGCGGTCACCGTCGTCGGCATCGACGGGGTCCCCGTGCCCGGCTGGAATTCGGTCCGGCCGTACGCGGCTAGGTAGGAGCCGAAGCCATCCACGGTCACGTCGCCCTGGGCGGTCGAAGCGGTGCCAACGAGCAGCGCGTCTTGGATCTCGATCCGCCCGCCAGCCAGCACGTTCAGCTGACCCGATCCGAGCAGGCCGACGTGCACATCGAAGCCCTCGTCGTCGACCCGGGCGGTGGGGTCCGGAGTTGTATTTACTTGGTCACCAACGTCTGCGCTGGGATCAGCAAAGTTCAGCGCGGTCTGAAACTCACCGGGGATGACATTCGGGTCGTTGTTGAACACGCTGCCGACACCCGTGATCGTCATCACGCCAACACCGGTGCGGGAGTTGTCCTGATCACGAAGGTCCTGCAGAAAGTCATAATCCTCACCGTCGGTCGTGGTGAGTTCGAGATTGCCGTTGGTATCTTCCGCTGACCCACCGAGCACCAGATGCTGATAACGCAAGGCGCTGCCACCGTTGATCTCCAACAAGCCGTAGCCGGTCTCGCCAATGAGGATGTTCTGGGTCGTCTCGTAGTCGACCCAGATCAACTCGTTATCCCAATTGAGACCATTACCACCCAATGGGTTGTTCGGATCGGCCAAGTTGTCGAAGACATTGTTGCCCTGGCTGTCGATCCAGTCGGCGATGTTGTCGCCGTCGTCGTCGATGCCGTTCGCACCGATCGGCAAGCCGAAGCCACCCGGGGCGACCGGACGAACATCACCCGTGTTGTTGACGGCGGCCAGCGCCGGTGTGCAGGCGAGGGCGAGGAGGATCAGCAGCGTGGCGGCGTATCGAGGCATCGTGGGTCGACGCTCCTTTGGCGGTTATCCGGGGCGCCCGGTCAGGGGCCGGGCGGGCGGACAGTGGGTTGGCTTCGCGACGGGGCCGTTCCGAATGCGCCCGGGCGAATGGCTTCTCGGTGATGGGAGCCGCGATCTAACCCTTCGCGGCGGCTGGCTTTAAGGCCGGCTCGAATTGCGGCCTCGGGCGGTTCCTGGGCGTGTAAGGAGGGACCTCTTGCCCAGAATGCACAGTTTCACTGGGGCCCTGCCTAACGTCAACGATTTGGGCGCAGCCAGGACGCCATAACCCCTTTCGCCCGTAGAACCGGGCCTTATTGCAACCACCCGCGGTGGGATCAGGCCCGTAGGAATCGGCCCAGCAGGTCGGTCCCCTGGTAGGTCAGGAAGCTCTCGGGGTGGAACTGCACCCCGTAAAGGGGCCAATCCCGATGTTCGACTCCCATGATGACCCGCTCGGCGGAACCATCGGAGGTGGGATCCTCACACCACGCGGTTACCCGCAGCTCTGGCGGGAGTGTGTCGGGCTGGATCACGAGGCTGTGGTACCGGGTCGCTTGGAACGGGTTCTCCAGCCCCTCCAGCAGGGCGCCCCCCTCGTGGCGGATCTGATCGGTCTTGCCGTGCATCAGCCGCCCGGCGCGGACGATGGTCGCCCCCAGGGCCTGGCCGATCGACTGATGGCCCAAACAGACGCCCAAAACAGGCACTTTTCCGCCGAATCGCCGGATCGCGTCGATCGACACCCCCGCCTCGCTGGGCGTGCAGGGTCCGGGCGAAACGACCACGCGCTCCGGCTCGAGGGCCGCTAACTCATCGATCGTCATCTCGTCGTTGCGGACCACGCGGACGTCGATCTCCGGGTCGATCTCCCCGAAGCGCTGCACCAGGTTGAACGTGAACGAGTCGTAGTTATCGATGACCAGCAGCATGGCGCGATCGGCGGGGAATCGGGATGGGGCGGGGGCCCTGAGTCTAACTCACCACGGGCCGAGGCTCATCGGGGCTCGGTGGAGGACCCATCGGCAGGGGGCCGGGTTCGTGACCACTGGGAGGCCTTTCTTGGGGAAATCCGAACCCACGACGGCAATTTGCCCTCCGAGATAGCGAAGTGATATCATTACGCTAGCTCACCCCCTATTCGAGAGGAGTCTGCCGCCATGATCCAAGAGAAGATCATCCATCCGATATCGGGCTGGTTCGCCCTGTTGTGCTGTCTCGCGATGCCGATCGGGGCCGTGCTGACCATCGTGGGGGTCGCCACCGAGTCGGTTCATCCCGTGGCGATCGTCCTGGCGGTCGGGCTGATCCTGGCGACGGTTCTGACCGTTATCGGCTTCAAGGCGGTCGCCCCGAACGACTCGCGGACCCTGCTGCTATTCGGCAAGTACATCGGCACGATCAACGAGTCGGGCTTCTACTGGGTGAACCCGTTCTACACGAGCAAGAAGGTCTCGCTCCGCGTGCGGAACTTCGAGACCGGCTCGACGAACCAGCCCGAAGTGAAGGACGCCGCCGGCAACATCACCCAGCACAAGGTGCAGAGTGGCGGCAGGCCGTCGAAGGTCAACGACCGCGACGGCAACCCGATCGAGATCTCGGCGGTCGTCGTCTGGAAGGTGGTCGACACGGCCGAAGCGCTCTTCGAGGTCGACGACTACGAGCACTACGTCGCCGTGCAGTGCGAGGCGGCGCTCCGCAACCTCGCGAGCCGGCATCCGTACGACAGCCCGGACCACGAGACCTCGCTCCGGGGTAGCACGACCGAAGTGAGCGAGCAGCTCAAAGCGGACATCCAGGAGCGGCTCGGCAAGGCGGGTGTCGAAGTGATCGAGGCCCGCATCAGCCATCTGGCCTACGCGCCGGAGATCGCCGCCGCGATGCTGCAACGCCAGCAGGCCCAGGCCGTGGTCGCGGCGCGCACGCAGATCGTCGAGGGAGCGGTCGGCATGGTTGAGATGGCGCTCGACGAACTGTCTAACAAGAAGGTTGTGGAGCTCGACGATGAGAGCCGCGCGTCGATGGTGTCGAACCTGCTCGTGGTGCTCTGCAGCGACCGGCACACCCAGCCGGTCGTGAACACGGGCACGCTCCACAACTGATCCGTTGGTCCCCGGGCAGATAGGCAGGCACGAGAAGTGGCTCGCGAATCCTTCCTCCTCCGCACCGACCCGAAAGTCCTGGCGGCGTTGCGCCGTTGGGCCGACGACGAGCTGCGGAGCGTCAACGGTCAGTTAGACTACGTCCTCCGCAGGGCGCTCCGCGACGCGGGGCGCCTGCGCGAGAACGAACCGAAAGCCGACGCGCCCGACAAGCCGGCCGAAGACTGACCCAAGACCCAACCGACCGCCATGACAACGCCCCACGTTCCTGAGGTCTCCGACCAGGAGGCGATCGATCTCGTCCTCCAGCTGATGGCGATCCCGGGGAGCGGCGGGGAGGAGCGGGCGGTCATGGATTTCCTTGGCGAGAAGCTCGCGAAGGCGGGCGCTCCGCCGATCGAGTTCGACGGGGCGGAGACACGCAGCGAGTTGGGCGGCGGGATCGGCAACGGCGTGCTCCGTCTGCCCGGCACGATCGAGGGCCCCCGCCGGTTGTTGCTGGCGCACACGGACACGGTGCCCGTCTGCGTGGGCAGCCGCCCCGAAGTGCGCGACGGAATCGTCCACTCGGCCGACCCGACGACGGGCCTCGGCGCGGACGATCGCGCGGGGACCGCCGTGCTACTAACCACGGCGTTGGCGTTGCTGCGCAGCGGTGCGCCGCACCCGCCGATCACCTTCCTCTGGACGGTGCAAGAGGAAGGGGGCATCAACGGGGCGCGGAACGTCGAGGTCTCGATGCTGGGCGAACCGGCGTTGGCGTTCAACCTGGACGGGGGCTCGCCCGCGAAGCTCGTCATCGGCGCCACCGGCTGCGACCGCATTTGGATCGAGATCGACGGCCACCCGAGCCACGCCGGCATGGCGCCCGAGAAGGGGGTCAGCGCGGCGGCGATCGCGGCGCTCGGGGTCGCCGACCTGGTAGAAAACGGCTGGCACGGGCTCGTCGAGAAGCATGGCAAGACCGGCACAACCAACTTCGGCGTGATCGAGGCGGGGGTCGCCACGAACGTCGTCGCCGAGCGGGCGCGTCTGCACGTCGAGGCCCGCAGCCACGACCCGGCTTTCCGGGCAGAGATCGTCAGGGCGCTCGAAACCGCGTTCCACCGCGCCGTCGAGCGCGTCGTGAGCAGCGAAGGCCGTCGGGGCTCGGTCCGCTTCAGCGGGAACCTGAACTACGAGTCCTTCCGCCTGCCCACCGAGGACCCGTCACTCACCGCCGCGCGCAAGGCGTTGCGTGCCCTTGGCGAGGAGCCCGAGATCGGGGTCACCAACGGCGGACTCGACGCGAATTGGATCACCCACCACGGCATGCCGTGCGTGACGATCGGCAACGGCCAACACGACATCCACACCGTGAACGAGACGCTCGACCTGGCCGAATTCCAGCTCGCCCGCCGGGTCGCTTGGCGATTGGCCACCGGGGCCTAAGGGGAGACCACCGACCGATGCAGCCCGATGACGAGCTCTGTCTCTGCTTCCACGTCAGCCGGCGGAAGGTGGAGAACTACTTGCGCAACGAACGCCCCCAGGCGCCGTCACAGCTAGCAGATTGCTACGGCGCCGGGACCGGCTGCGGATGGTGCCGCCCGTTGCTCCGCAAGCTGTTCGAGGCCCATCGGGCGAAGACCGTGGCCGATCTGCCCGATGCTGAGCAGCACGCCAGCGGTCGCGGCGAACACCTCGCCGAGGGGAAGGGGACGCCCCCGCGGGGCTAGCGGCGCACTCGTCTTGCCCGACGGGGGAGAAACCGAGTACGGTCTCGGCCCCGTACAACTCCCCCTTCGGACAAGGAAGTCCTCCGATGCCGCTCGACGCCGCGACGATCGTCCGCCAAGCCCTCGAACTGCACGCTGACACGGTGGCACGCTGGCACGACGAGCCGCTCGACAACCCGTACACGGGTCTGCTGGGCGTGATCTGCCAGCAGCACCAGTTCAACTTCCAGCTGTGGCACGAAGAGGACATCGCCCGCCGGACCGACGTCTCCGACGCCGAGATCGCTGTCGTGAAGCGCAACATCGACGGCTTCAACCAGAACCGGAACGACTGGATCGAGCGCATCGACGAGACGCTGCTCGAGATGCTCGACTCGCAGGGCGTCGCCACCCCGGACGACGCGCCGCTCAACACCGAGACTCCGGGCTCGGCGATCGACCGTCTGTCGATCATGTCGCTGCGGATCTACCACATGGAAGAAGAGCTCGCCCGCCCCGACGCGAGCGAGGAGCACCTCGCCAAGGTCGAGCCGAAGCGGCAGCGTTGTGTGCTGCAACGCAGCGACCTATCGAACTCGCTCCGCGAGCTGCTCGACGACATCTTCTCCGCCAAGAAGCGTCTGTGCGTCTACCGCCAGATGAAGATGTACAACGACCCGACGCTCAACCCGCAGCTCTACCGCGGTGAGCGCAAGGCGAGCTAGGCCTCAGGCTGGGTCCTAAGACTGTACCAGCGGCTAACCCGCGGGCGCTTGCCCGCGGGTGAAACTGGGCACGGCTCCACCGATCGACCGCAACCACCGATCACGGTCCGCGGGGGATCGCAGCACGGGGTAATCGACAAGGTGGTCGGTGCGGGGATAGTGCAGCCCCACGCCGAGCACGATCTTGCCGGCCCAACCGACGAAGACCGTGATCGCGCAAACCAGAATGATCTGCATGCTCATCACGTCGATGCCGCCTCGTGTCCAGGCGATGAGCTGTCCGCTCATGGCGACCAGCGCGCCGATCAGATAGGGATTGCCCGGCTGGCGCACCAGCAGCTCGTCGACAAACCGCAAGAACGAGCCGAACAGAAACGCGTACAGGAAGTGCATCCAGACGCCACCGTCGTGATAGGCCTGGCCGATCACGTTGAGGCCGATGTTGAAGTTCATCCCTCGCGACGCTAGGCCGGAAGCGTGGACGAGCTCGATCCCGGTGCTGCGTGGCTTGTCCGGCCAGATCGCACGGGGGATCGGGTTTGAGAGGACCCACTTCGGCGTGAAGAAGTGGTCGACCTCGAGGGCGCCCGATCCATTGTTGAGCAGATGGATGCACATGATCGCGGCCTCGACCGAGTCCTGCCCCATCAGCCCCTCGCTAGAACCGCCCGATTGGACCGCCTTGGGAAGCTCGTTGAGCAAGTTGCTAAACCGCTGCGACGAGCTCTCCACGTTCTGCTTGATCAGGTGACGGATCATCGTGTAACCCATCATCACCGGGAACGCGATCGCCGCCGCGGCGAGGAGTGTGCCTAGGATGTATGGGGTCGGCTTGTACCGCAGCCAAGTCCAGTACAGGCAAACCGGGGCCGTGGCGAGCACGCCGACCAGGTAGCGCCGTGACGTGCCGCTGGACGTCGCCCCGAAGACCGCGGCGCCGAACACGATCAGCACCAGGAGCAGCATGAAGACGTTGCTCGGCGAGCGACTCCACACGATGAAGGCGCAGGCCAGGGCCAGCACCGGCGCCGACAGGGCGGCTTGGGACAGGAACTGATGAACCCCGGGGATGGGGATCGGCATGACCTGGGCGACCACCACCGCCGCCAGCGGCAGCGCGATCAACGGGACGGTGCTCGCGTTGAGCTCGGGCCACTTCAACAGGCTCTTGCCGGCCAGCTTGCGTGGCCACCGGAAGAAATGGTACGTCGCGATGATCGTGGGGTAGAACACCGCCACGCCGAGATAGAACTTGTTGTAGTCCGCCGACTTGTAGTTCGGCAGGTAGTGATCGATCGTGACACAGTTGATCCCCGACAGCCCGCCGAAGACGATCGTCCCGAGCAGGTACAGGTTCCACGCGCAGAAAACGTCGCGCTGCCGGCGGAGGACGGGCACCACCAGCAAGAGCCCCATCACAAGGATGAAGCTGTAGCTAAAGGCCAGCAGCACGCGGTCGTTGGGGTCCATCGATCTGACTCGTCGGGCGGTCGCTAGCTGGGGGGAGAATCTGGAGACTCCCTAGTGTAGCTCAGCTTTGCTGCGCCCCGGGCGTGGGGTCGTAGCGGTCGCGACGGCTGAGACGCGTCGATCGCGAGTTCGGTTCCCACAAGGTGCTAGTGGAGCGCCCGCTCCACCGCGGCGACCATCCCATCGACCATCGCCGGGACGTTGTAACGCTGCTCCACCGTCCGGATGCCCCCGGCGGAAAGGGCCTTTCGTCGAGCGGGGTCGTCCAAGAGAGCTTCGAGCGTGTCGGCGAACGAATCGGTGTCGCCCGCCCGATAGGTGGCGCCGTTCGCGTCGGGCGAATCGGGGTCCGGATTGAACGCGACGATCTCTGGGAAGTGCCCCCCCATCCGGTCGTCGGTCACGACCGGCAACCCGTAACCCATCGCGTGCAACAGACTCAGGCCGATCGCCGTGGGGTAAACGAAGAGCTCGGCGGTGAGGAACCAGGGGGCGAGGCGGTCCTGTTCGTAGATCGGGCCGACCATCCGCACATGGTCCTGCAAGCCGAGCTGAGGGATCCGCCGCTCGAGCTCTTCCTGCATCTCGCCGTCGCCGATCAGGGCTAGCAGCAGTTGGGGACGGCGGCGGCGGAGCTTGTCGACCGCCTCCAAAAGGAGTGGGATCTCCGCCTTCTCCGACAGCCGGCTGACGTAGAGCAGCAAATCGCGATCGTTCAAACCCTCGTCGGCGCGAAATCGTTCGAGCCGCTCAGGATCGGCTCGCCACGCCTCGCGGGCGGCGGCGATCGGGGTTTGATCGATGGCGTTGGGCGCCACGAAGACCCGGTCGGCGTCCCAGCCGCTGTCGATGGCGGCCTGGGCCGTTTGGTCGTCGTAGAACAACAACGCGCCGGCCATACTCGCGAGCCGATTGCGGGCCCAAACGCGCCAGGGAGACTCGCTGCGCGAGTAGCCGTGCCCCCAGAGCACCACGGGCAGGCCGCGGCGCTTCGCGGTGCGGAGAGCGGGCCCGAGCGAGAGATACCTCGAGCTCCAAGAAAGGATGATCGCGTCGGCGTCGGGGTCACGAGCGGCGTCGAGCTGCGCCTGGTGCCACATCGCCTCCTGGCTGCCGAGGACCCATTGTCGCATCGGTCGCAACTCCCCGTCGAAGCCCTCGGGCTCGGCGTTCTTGAGCTGCGTGTGGTTGCCGAACCAGAGCCGCAGATCGATCTGCGGCCGTTCGGCGAACCCGCGGTAGACCGGCACCCGGTACTTGGGCAGCGTCGGCTGCACCAAGATCACCCGGTTCGGTTTGGTGTCCGATCCGCTCACGCCTTCCACACCTTGCCTTCGGCCCCTTCGACACCGGCGAGCGCGTTGCGCGTGTCTACGATCAACGGGGCGTGCTTCGCGATCAGCTCGTAGTCGTACTTAGTGTGGTCGGTGGCGATCAGCACACAGTCTTGCGCCGCCAAGGTCTCGGGCGTCAGCTCGACGCTCTCCTGGGCCGGCAGATCGTAGTCTCGCTTGGCGGGGATCGAGGCGACGTGCGGGTCGCTGAACGCAATCTCGGCTCCCCGCTGGCGGAGCTGCTCGAACAGCTCGAAGGAGGGGCTCTCTCGCGTGTCGTCCACGTCCTTCTTGTAGGCCAGACCGAGCAAGAGCACCTTGCTGCCCCGCACCGGCTTGCCGTTCTCGTTGAGCGCCTCGGCGACGCGATCGACAACGTACCGAGGCATCTTCCGGTTCACCTCGCCCGCGAGCTCGATGAAGTGGGCGCTGACATCGTTCCGCTTCGCGAGCCAACTCAGGTAGAACGGGTCGACGGGGATACAGTGCCCCCCTAGACCGGGCCCGGGGTAGAACGCTTGGAAGCCGAACGGTTTGGTTTTCGCCGCTTCGACCACTTCCCAGACATCGATGCCGAGCTTGGCGAAGAGAACCTTGAGCTCGTTCACCAGGGCGATGTTCACCGCGCGATAGGTGTTCTCTAGGATCTTCGCCGCCTCGGCGACTTCGCAGCTGCTGACGGGCACCGTCTCAGAGACGATCCGGCTGTAGGCGGCGTTGGCGAGCGACGAGCTGTGCGGCCCGATCCCGCCAACCAGCTTGGGGATGTTGCGGGCCTTGAACGACTTGTTGCCCGGGTCCTCGCGTTCGGGGCTGTAGCCGACGAAGAAATCGACCTCGGGCTTGAGGCCAGACCTCTCAAGGATCGGCACGACGACGTCCCGAGTCGTGCCCGGGTAAGTCGTGCTCTCGAGCGAGACCAACTGACCGGGACGCAGCCGCTTGGCGACGTCGGCCGAGGTCGACTCGATGTACGACAGGTCCGGGTCACGGCTCTTGGTGACCGGCGTGGGCACGCAGAGGATGATCACGTCCGGCTCGTCGAGCCGGTTCATGTCCGCCGTGACCCGCAACGACCCCGCGTCGACCGCGGGCTTCAACCACTCGCTCGGCAGGTGCTTCAGGTAGGTGTCGCCCCGCTCCAAAGCGGCGACCTTGGTCGGATCGATATCAAACCCCAGCACGCCGTAGCCGGCGGCCACCGAGGCCTCGGCGAGGGGCAGGCCGACGTAGCCGAGGCCGACGATCCCGATGATCGCGGTCCGGTCCTCGATTTTCTGCTGGAGTTGCTGGTGGTGCTGGGTCATGGCTTATCGGGAGGGGCTAATCGTTTCGCTGGGTTTCGTTCTTCAGGGCGTTCCAGCCCTCCAGGCGTCCGCGGCCGGCGTTCAGGGCGGCGATGAGTCGGGCGTGCAGCCGCTTGGGGGCGAGGGCCTGCGTCACGAGGGTCACCAGCGGTAGGAGCGTGCTATACACACGCGACTTTGCCAAGTCCCACCGCCAGGGCGTCTGCTCGCCTTCGGCCCGCCGAAGCCACAGCCGCTGGCCGTGCTCGACCCCGTTGCGAAAGCTGCGGCGGCTCAAGAAATCGAGCGAGTAACCGGATGCGTCGAACTGGTGCCAAACAACCGCGCCGGGAACGTACTGGAAACGCATCCCCCGTCGGCGGAGCTGACGCATCATCTCGCTCTCCTGGCCGGTCGCCGTGTGCGGACTGCCAGGTCCGAAACGAGGATCGAACCCCCCGATCGCTTTGAGGTCTTCGGCGAAGGCGGCCCAGTTGGCGCCCAAGAAGTCCTGCCCGTCGCGGTACTCACGCCGAGGGAAGCCCGTCGCCGAGATCGGCAAGAACTCTTGCAGCTCCTCAGGGGCCTCGCCCGTTGACCGAACCTTGAGCATGCCGCCGTACACAACGTGCTCGCCCGATTCGCGGGCGGCTTCTGAGAACTCGGTGAGGACCCGCGGATCGAACTCGATGTCGTCGTCGGTCATGAAGAGCAAGAAGTTCTCGTCGAGCGTCGCGAGGCACTCGTTGAGGGCGTTGCTCTTGTTGGGCCGCTCCGCGAACTGGTACTCGCACGCCAAGTGCGGGTGTTCGCCTTGCGTCTCGGTGACGATCTCCTCGGCGCCTTGGCGGCCGCCGTTCTCGATGACGATCGTTTTGCGATACCCCTCGGGGAGATCACACGCCGCCAACGATCGCAGGGTGTCCCGCAGGTCCGCGTTCCCCCCCGCGGTGGCGATCAACGTGATGAGTGGGGGCAGCATGCTCGGGTCTTCAACTCACTAGCGGCGGGCGCCGTCCTCTCGGCCGATCGGGCTCGGCACTGGCTGAGGGGCACTCTTAGGATGCTTGATAGCTTAGCTTCCGAACCCGTCGCGACCCACGGCTACGTCTTTCCCCCAAGGCCACATTTGCGCCGGTTGCACGGGATGTAGGGGTGCGGGGCGATTGGGCGCCTAATGCAGCCGGGGGAAAGCGGATGCGGAGCGGCCCTTTTGCCACGAGAGACGCAGCGTGCATGATAGGAGTTCCCGATTCATCGCCACACAAGAGTAAGCCCGCCCGCTGATGCCCCGCCCCAACTTCTTCATCGCCGGCGCCGCGAAGTGCGGGACGACCTCGCTGCACGCCTACCTGCGGCAGCACCCCGAGGTCTTCATGAGCACGCCGAAGGAGCCCCGCTTCTTCGACACCGACCTGCCCGCGGCGGCTCGGTTCTGCGTCCGCGACCCGGAGGCCTACCACCGGCTGTTCGATGAAGCGGAAGGCAAGCGGGTGATCGGCGAGGCTTCGCCCTCCTACCTGGTGTCGCGCCTCGCCGCGGAGCGGATCCACGAGTACGCGCCGGAAGCGAAGGTGCTGATCTCGCTCCGGAACCCGATCGACTTCATGTTCTCGCTGCACCGACAGTTCGTCGGCTCCTGCAACGAGGACCTCCACAGGTTCGAGGACGCCCTCGAGGCGGAGCCCGATCGCGCGGCGGGCGAGCGGATCCCCGACGCCGCCCACTACCCGGGCCAGCTGCTCTACCGGCACAACGCTCGCTTCGCCGAACAAGTCGAACGCTTCTACGATCGCTTCGGCCAACAACAGGTGAAGGTCGTGCTGATGGAAGACCTCGGCAAGGACCCCGTGAGGGTGTTCGGCGAGGTGCTCCGCTTCCTCGGGCTGCCCGAATCCGACGGAGTCGATCTGAGCGCCCGCAACGCGGGCGAGACGAAGCGGCTGCGGAACTTTCGGGTGCGGGCCCTGATGAAGAAGCACGCTTGGCTCGATCGGTGCATTCGCAGCTTGCCGGTGTCGGTGGGAACGGCGATCAGCGACCTGATGGTCCGGTTCTCGGGCGAGCAAGTCGACGCCCGCACGAAGATGGCTCCCGAAACACGCCGCCGCCTCACGGAGGAGTTCGTTCCCGAGATCGACCGGCTCTCGAAGCTGATCGGCCGCGACCTCGACTCGTGGAAAGAAGGGAACGCCTAGGCGTTTCACTTTCGGCGGAGGACGGTGAGGACCCTCTTGGGCAAACCCAAGGCTTGCGCGGTGGCGAGGAAGACGCCGACGGTTAGCGCCGCGAGCATCAGCGTCGATCCCCACGAAGACAAGGCGAACCGTTCGGGCGCCCAGGCCTTGGCGTTCAAACCGGCGCCGGCCGCGGTCAGAGCGCTGAGGGCCACGGGGCGGATTGCTTGGAGCAACTCGGGGATCGTCATCGGCGCCCCACGAAAGCTGAGCCAGAAACCGATCGGCATCACGATCAGACGGCTGGCTGAGAAGCCCCAAGCGACGCCCACAGCGCCCCACCGGAGCCCGCAGACAACCCCCGCGAGAGTCGCCACCCCGTTGATGATCTGCCAGCGGACTTGATCGACTCCCCGCCCCTGAGAGACGTAGATCCACGAGAAGACCGAACTGAAAACCGCCAGGTAGGCCGCGGGGATCAGCGCCTGGAAGATCGGGATCGACGGGCGCCACAGGTCGCCCAGGATCAGGGGGATGAGCCGCTCCGAATCGATCGCCGCGACGGTCACCAACGGCGTCACGACGGTCGCCAACGCCGTGAGCGCGGTTAGGTAGGCCTTGCTGTATCGCTCGGGCTGCTCCTTGAGGCGGCTGAGCGCAGGCACCATGACCGAGGTGCTCGGGCCGTTGATGTTCTGGACCGGGAAGAGCAGGCACTTGAAGGCGCGGTCGTAGAAGCCGAGCGTCGCGGCGTCGATGAACGATCCGATCAGCGCGCGGTCGGCGGTGCGTGTGAGGTAGTTGATGAACTTGGCGAGCGTCAGGTTCGCGCCGAACTCGACCAACGACCGCGTCCCTGCGCCGCGTGCTGGTAGACCCGGCCGCCACCGACAGAAGCACCACGTGGCGAGCATCGAGAAGGCGGCCAACGTGATCTGACCGACCACCAAGGCCCAGTAGCTGCGCCAGGCGTAGGCGCAACCGATCGTGACGCTCTGCGATAGCAGCACCCCGCCGATACGGATCATCGCCAACTCGCCGAATCGCATGTTGCGACGCAGCAGCGCTTGGTGCTGGATCGTCATCCCCGCCAGAACAAACGGGAGTGACAGCGCCACGATAATGGCCGCCACCTCCTCGCGCGCGAACCACCACGAAATGGGGACCGATAACGCGCTCAACATGGCTGCCAGAGAAACCCCCGCCGCGGTGGCGATCCAGAACAGGTTCGAGGCTTGCTGGCGCGTCAGGTCATCGCGCTGAACCGTCGCCGAGGCGAAGCCCGAATCGATCAGCAGCTGCCCGAAGCCGGTGAAGATCACCGCCATGTTGACGACGCCAAAGTCATCCGGGCCGAGCAATCGCGAGAGGATCGGGATGCTGATAACCTGAATGACGATCCCGGCCACCTGGGCCACACCCGCCGCGGCGCCACCACGCACCGTCTTCCGCATCAGGTCTTGGCGGGCCCGCTCGTGCGAAAAGTAATCGGTCGCGGGCAATCGAGGGCCTGCTTGCATGGAGGGGCGGACGGGTCGCCCGTTCGCAGGACGAGTCCAAATCTAACTCACGTTGGGACGCACGCGGCGGAGGCGGCACAACCGCTACAACCGGACGCCACCTTTTCGCCGAACTGTCCGACGCGGATTACACTCGAAGCGTTCCGCGATTCGCTTTCCAGTCCCCCAGCACACCCCATGAAACACCGCGTCGCCGTCCTGATGGGCACCCGCCCCGAAGCGATCAAGCTGGCCCCCGTGATCGCCGCGCTCGAGGCGGACGAGCGGCTCGAGCCGGTGGTCGTCAACACGGGCCAGCACCGGGAGCTGATCGATCAAGTGATCTCGCTCTTCGGCCTGAGAGTCGATCGCGATCTGGCGGTGATGCGTCCCGATCAGTCGCTCGCCTCGCTCACTTCGCGGCTGCTGACCGCGTTGGACGAAGCGCTCGTCGCCCTCGACCCGAAGCTCGTCCTCGTGCAGGGCGACACGACCACGGTGCTCACCGGGGCGCTCGCCTCGTTCTACCGCCGGGCGCCGGTCGGCCACGTCGAGGCGGGCCTCCGCACGGGCGACATGGCTTCGCCCTTCCCCGAGGAGGGCAACCGCCGGCTCACCACGCCGCTGGCCGCACTGCACTTCGCCCCGACCGAGGCGTCGCAAGCCAATCTGCTGCGCGAGGGCATCGCCCGGGAGTCGGTGTTCGTGACCGGCAACACGGTGATCGACGCCCTCCAGATGGAGCGCCGCCGGCAGGAGGACCCCGCCGTCGGCGAAGCGTTGCGGACGACGCTCAGCGAGCTGGGGGGTCCCGACCTGTTCGAGCGGCCGATGGTCCTGGTGACCGGGCACCGTCGCGAAAACTTCGGTGAGGGCTTCGCCCAGATCTGCACCGCGATCGAGACGCTCGCCACCCGCCACACGGACACGCTGTTCGTCTACCCGGTCCACCTGAACCCGAACGTGAAGGGCGTGGTCCACGAGCGGCTGGGGGCCTTGGAGAACGTACGTCTCCTGCCGCCCCAGCCGTACAGCGAGTTCGTCGCCCTGCTGGCGGCGTGCCGCGTCGTGCTGACCGACTCGGGCGGCGTGCAGGAGGAGGCTCCCAGCCTCGGCAAGCCGGTGCTCGTCATGCGGGACACGACCGAACGCCCCGAGGGGGTCGATGCCGGCACGGTGCGCCTGGTTGGACCGGTCTCCGAGGCGATCGTGAGCGGCGTCTCCGAGCTGCTCACGGACGAGGCCGCCTACCGCGCCATGGCCGAGGCGGTGAACCCCTACGGCGACGGTCGCGCCGCGGGGCGGATCGTCGATGCTTGCGCCGCGTACCTAGATCGCGGCTAAGTGATCCGCACCCAGAGAATCCAGGCGTCGCTGGCGGGAAAAAAATCACGGGCCGGGTTCCCGAAGGAACCCGGCCCGTGTCGTTGGTTAGCTATCGCCTAGAGGCTCAGTTGCAGCCGCAACCCGAAGCCGCCGGGGCGCCACAGCCGCCGCAACCACCACCGCAGCTCGGGGCGGGGACGGTCACTTCCTGAGCGACCATCTTGCAGACGGTGACCGGGACTTCCTTCGTGACCGTGACGGGAACGCAGACCTCGTAGGTCGAGGTCTTTTCCTCGGGCACGCAGGAGTAAGTCGTGACCGTGTAGGTCTCGGTCTTCTCTTGCGGAACGCACTCGGTGTAGGTGACTTCCTTGGTGCGCGTCTCGGGGACGCACTTCATGGTGGTCACTTCCTTCGAGCGGGTCTCAGCGACGCACTTGGTCACGTTGACGGTGCGAGTCTTGGTCTCGGGGACGCACTTCATGACCGTGTAGGTCTTGGTGCGCTCCTCGGGAACCATCGTGCAAACCTTGACCGTCTTCGTGCGGGTCTCGGGGACGCACTTGGTGACCGTGTAGGTCTTGGTGCGCTCCTCGGGAACCATCGTGCAAACCTTGACCGTCTTGGTCTTGGTCTCGGGCACGCACTTCATGACGGTGTAAGTGCGGGTCCGCTCCTCGGTGTTGCACTTAGTCACGGTGACGGTGCGCGAGCGCTCCTCGGTGCGGGTCTTGCACACGTTGTACGTGTACGGGACCTCTTCGGTGACGCGCTCGTAGGTCGTCACGGGGACTTCCTTGGTCTCGCAGGTCGGGACCCAGACCTTCTTGCAGACGGTCTTGGTGCCACAGCCGCAGCCGCCGCACTCGCCGCAACCGCCGCAGTCACCACAGCCGCCGCAGTCCGAGCCGCAGCCGCCGCCACAGGCCGAGCCGCCGCCGCACGGGACCTCAACCATCTGGGTCTCGTAGTGACCGCCGGAGACCTGAACGGTCTTCGTGGTCGTGACGGGCACGCACTTGGAAACGGTGCGAGTCGCCTCGACGGTCTCCGTGTACGGGACGCTGACCGTGTAGGTCTGCTCGACTTCCTCGGTGTAAGGAACCTGGACGGTATAGGTCGAGGTCTTCTCCTCGGGAACCTGAGTCATCACGGTGTACTCAACTTCCTTCTCCGAGTAGGAGGGGACCATGACCGTGTAGGTCGAGGTCTTCTCTTCCTGCACCGGCACCATCACGGTGTAATCAACTTCCTTCTCCGAGTAGGAGGGGACGTGAACGGTGTAGGTCGAGGTCTTCTCCTCGGGGACCTGCGTCATGACCGTGTAGGTCTGCTCGACCTGCTCGGTGACCGGCACCATGACGGTGTAGTCGACCGTCTTGGTCTCGGGGACCTGCGTCATGACGGTGTACTCGACGGTCTTCGAGCGCTGCTCGGGGACCATCACCGTGTAGGTGCGGGTCTTCTCTTCGGTCTGCGGGACACGCTTCATGACCGTGTAGGTCTTCTCGCGAGTCTCCTTGGTGTACTCGGTCGAGGTGACCGTACGCATCTCCGTGACTTGCTGCGGAACGTAGATGGTCTTGGTGACCATCGCCGGGCCGCAAGCCGGAGCCGCGGCTTCGCCGCAACCGCCAGCACAACCGCTGTCGCTACCGCCATCGCAGCCACAATCGGCTGCCGCTGCCTCGCCACAGCCGGAGCTGCAGCCACAATCTGAACAGGCTTGAGCCTGCGTGCTTGCAACCAGCAAAGCGATTGCCGGCAGCAAGGCGAACAAAGTACGCCGCATCGAGGGTGTCCTCCCAAAACGAATAATAAAGGGCATTTCAGTAACTGTCCGTTACCGGCAACAGGCCGACCTAGTACGTAACGTGCTGCCCACAGACAGGTTGCGTTAAACGGTTGGCCGCAATTCTATCTTGCGCATAGCAGCCGTCAAGAAAACTGCGCCCATTTGACCCATTTTGCCCCAGCAAGGCATTCCGAGCCCCTCTCCGAAATTGACTTTGCCAAAGTCGGCTGGGCGCCAAGACGTCGCGGGTAGCCCGGTTCGCAGGCTCAAACAGCCGCCTGGCACGGGGATCCGGGCGGCTCACACGCCAACGCCGTTGGTGAAATCCAACCCCTGCGAAGCACAAATGCGCACGGCCAGCGCAAAGCCCATCCGCTGAGGCTTACCGCATCCTGGGTAACTGTTCGCCGCTCTGGCTTAATCGACGATGTCGATCAGCTCGATCTGGAAGATCAGCGTCTCGTTCGGACCGATGGCGCCACCCGCTCCACTCGGGCCGTAGGCGATGTCGGCCGGGAGGAAGACTTCCCACTTGGCGCCGGTCTTCATCTTCTGCAGCGCCTCGGTCCAACCCGCGATCACGCGGTTGACCGGGAACTCGGCGGGCTCGCCGCGCTGGATCGAGCTGTCGAAGATCTCGCCGTTGATCAGCTTGCCTTCGTAGTGGCAGCGGACGGTGTCCGAGGGCCCGGGCGACGCGCCGTCCCCCTCTTCAACAACGCGGTACTGGAGACCCGATTCGGTCGTCTGGATGCCCTCTTTGGCGCCGTTCTCCTTGAGGAACGCCTCGCCTCGGGCCAGGTTCTCGCTAGCGATCTGGGCCATCTTCGCCTCCGCTTTCTTTTGCATGAGTTGTCGGAACTGGCCCATAACGGCCGTGATTTCTTCTTCGCTGAGCATCGGATCCGCGCCGCTCAAGCCATCGCGGAGGCCCGCAACGATCGACGTTAAATCGATCGGCGCTTCGTCTTCGCGGAGCCGTTTGCCCAAATCGAGACCGAGGCAGTAGCCAACTTTCTTTTGCAACTGCGGCTCGCCACCGGCGGCCGGCTCGGGGAGTTCGTCTTGAGCCAAGGCTGGAGCGGCGAACAGCAGCATCGCGAGGGCGAATCGCATAGCGAGCGGTCTCGGTGGGGTGGGGCAAACGGGGGGATCTTACGGGTTCCCCCCGGCGGGCCGCGTAATCTACCACACACCCCCGGCGGTGGCGTAGGGCGCCAGCTAGTCGCCTGCTGCGGGGGGCTCGTCTATAGTGAGAGAATGCATCTTCTTGCTGCTTGCGAAGCCCCGGGGCCAATCGGCTTCGCAACGATCCGAATCCGACCGACGATGTCTCATCTCGCCGCCCAACCGTCGCCCCGCCGCCGCGTCGCCGCGTCGCCACGCGCGTCCGCGTTCACGCTGGTCGAGTTGCTGGTGGTGATCGCGATCATCGGCGTGCTGGTCGCTCTGCTGCTGCCCGCCGTGCAGGCGGCGCGCGAGTCGGCGCGGCGGACGCAGTGCGTGAACCACCTGAAGCAGATTACGCTCGCCACGATCAACTACGAATCGGCCAACGAGGAGCTGCCCCCCTGCGGGCTCCTCGACCCGGTCGAGAAAGTCTACGCGAGGCGTGCCTACGAAGCCGTCGATCAGTTTAACGGCAGGATGCACAGCTGGGCCGTGCTCCTCTTGCCCTTCATGGAAGAGGCGCCGCTCTTCGACCAGTTCGACTTGTCGATCCCGGTGGATCAGCAGGCAGGGGACCCGCAAGCGACCTTCGTGGCTTCACTCGCGTGCCCCTCCGACGAGGCTTCGGGTCGGTTCTTCATCGACCCCGATTTCGCTTCGGGACGCTCCTTCGCGAAGGGCAACTATGCCGGCTTCACCACGCCGTACCACAACGACCTGCAGCTCTTGCACCCCGGCGCCCTGGTCGCCCGGCCCAACACGCTGCGAAAGATCACCGACGGCTTGTCCCACACCATGGCTTTCAGCGAGGTCCGCACCAGCCCCGAGCAGGCCGACGAACGGGGCGTTTGGGCACTGGCGTGGAACGCGGCGACGCTCCTGGCGATGGACATGCACCACAACTCCGATGCCGCCGGCAGTATCTTCAACCGCTTCTATGCGAATGGGCGCTACGAGTACCAATCCCAGACGCCCAACCACGCCGGACCGAATTACGACACGCTCGTCCACTGTCCCGAGGAGTCTCTGGCCGCCGCGCAGCTCGACGGCATGCCGTGCGGCGAATGGGTTGGGGTGAACCCCACTTCAGAGAACCAAGTCGGCATGGCGGGCTATCAATCTTCGGCTCCGCGCAGCCGGCACCCGGGCGGGGTGAACAGCGCCTACCTGGATGGGCGGGTCGAGTTCCTCAGCAACGACGTCGATCCGGTCCTCATGTCGCTGACGATCGGCATCCACGACGACTACGTCGGCCGCGGCCACGTCGATGCCCAACTCGAGGCGAGCAAGTGACCGCCGAAACGCGGGACGCCGGGCTCGCGCGGTGGGTGGGGCCCGGGTTGGCTCTGCTGGGAGTCGCTCTCTTCGTTGCCTCGCTGGTCTTGCCCGATTCCATGCTACGGGATCGGAGCTGGACCGAGTCTCGGGCGGTTGAGTACCAGAAGGCCTCGGCCGAATTGCACGGCCTCTCGCTGACCGCGGACGGGGATCAGGAGGCGATGGAACGGCTGCGAGAGTCGCGGATCGTCTTCGCCGATCTCGATGCGGAGCGTCAATCGGCGGCCGGGACGGCCGGCGCCCGTCGGGCCGCGCTGCGGTGGTCGGGGCTCGGTTTGGCGATCTTGGGGGCCTTGGTGGCCCGCCGGGGACGGGCTTAAGCGGCCGGAGAAGCCCCCCAAGCCGCCTGGACGGCGGATCGTTGCACGGCGATGATGGTGGGCTGCGCCCCTGGTCCCGCTGACCGGTGCGGCAAGAATCCCCCCGCCGCCCGAGCCCCCGCGGCTATCCGCTCCGCGCTGACCCGCCCCTGGCCCCCCCTCCCGATCGATCGCCGTGTCGTACAACCTGACGCACCTCAAGCAGCTTGAGGCCGAGAGCATCCACATCATCCGCGAGGTGGCCGCCGAGTTCGACAACCCGGTGATGCTGTACTCGGTCGGCAAGGACTCCGCCTGCATGGTCCGGCTCGCCGAGAAGGCGTTCGCTCCGGGCAAGCCGCCGTTTCCCTTGATGCACGTCGACACGACGTGGAAGTTCAAGGAGATGATCGAGTTCCGCGACAGCTACGTGAAGAACGACCTCGGCTGGGACCTGATCGTCCACAGCAACGAAGAGGGAATCCAAGAGGGCGTCGGGCCGTTCACCCATGGCTCAGACGTCCACACCCGGATCATGAAGACCGTCGCGCTCAAGCAGGCGCTCGACAAGCACGGCTTCGACGCGGCGTTTGGCGGCGCTCGGCGGGACGAGGAGAAGTCGCGAGCGAAGGAGCGCGTCTACAGCTTCCGCGACAAGAGCCACGCCTGGGACCCCAAGAACCAGCGCCCCGAGCTGTGGAACCTGTACAACGGCCGCGTGAACCGCAGCCTCGGCGAATCGATCCGCGTCTTCCCGATCAGCAACTGGACCGAGCTCGACGTCTGGCAGTACATCCACCTCGAGAAGATCCCGATCCCCGACCTGTACTTCTCGAAGAAGCGGAAGGTCGTCATGAAGGATGGCGTGCTGATCCAGGTCAACGACGACCGCATGCCGATCGAAGAGGACGACGTCATCGAAGAGAAGATGGTCCGCTTCCGCACACTCGGGTGCTACCCGCTAACGGGCGCCGTTGAGAGCGAGGCGACAACCCTCCCCGAGATCATCCAAGAGATGCTGCTCACCACCACGAGCGAACGCCAAGGCCGCGTGATCGACCACGACCAAGCGGGCAGCATGGAAGAGAAGAAGAAAGAGGGCTACTTCTAAAGGCCTGAAAGGCCGACCCGACGAGAGCCCAGGGCAACGCCCTGGGTGCGGTTTCGAATCGTTTCCACACACATTCCCCAGGGCGTTGCCCTGGGCTAACGTCTACAAGCCTTTCAGGCTTGGCTTCGCTACGGCCCCCATGTCGCACCAATCCGACCTAATCGCCACCGACATCGACGCGTACCTCGAGCAGCACGAGAACAAGGAGCTCCTCCGCTTCTTGACCTGCGGCAGCGTCGACGATGGCAAGAGCACGCTCATCGGCAAGCTGCTCTTCGAGTCGAAGATGATCTACGAGGATCAACTCGCGGCGATCGAGAAGGCGAGCGCCACGCACGGCACGACCGGCGACAAGGTCGATCTGGCGCTGATGACCGACGGCCTCAAGGCCGAGCGGGAACAGGGCATCACGATCGATGTCGCCTACCGTTACTTCTCAACGGCCAAACGCAAGTTCATCATCGCCGACTGCCCGGGGCACGAGCAGTACACACGCAACATGGCGACCGGCGCCAGCAGTTGCGACCTGGCGATCATCCTCGTCGACGCCCGACCCGGGCACGGCGTGATGACGCAGACCAAGCGGCACTCGTTCATCGTTTCGCTGCTGGGCATCAAGCACGTGCTGATCGCCGTCAACAAGATGGACCTCGTCGACTGGTCCGAAGAGCGCTACGAGGAAATTAAGAAGGAGTACCGCGAGTTCGCCACGCGGCTCGACATGCCGGACCAGCACTTCATCCCAATCAGCGCCCTCGAAGGCGACAACCTGATCGATCGCAGCGAGAACACCCCGTGGTACGACGGCTCGACGCTGATGCACCACCTCGAGAACGTGCACATCGCTTCGGACCGCAACCTGATCGACTTCCGCCTGCCGGTGCAGTACGTCAATCGGCCGAACCTCGACTTCCGTGGCTTCTGCGGCACGATCGCGTCGGGCAAGGTCTCGCCCGGTGATGAGATCATGGTTCTGCCGAGCAAGAAGCGGACGCGGGTCAAGTCGATCGTCACCTACGACGGCGACCTCCAAGAGGCCTTCGCGCCGCTCGCCGTGACGCTCACCACCGAGGACGAGGTCGACATCAGCCGGGGCGATATGCTCGTCCGCCCCGACAACGTGCCGACGGTCGCCGACAAGTTCGATGCGACGCTCGTCTGGATGGACGAGACCGCCATGACGCCCGGCAAGGAGTACTTCATCAAGCACGGCACGAAGCTCACGCCGGGCCGAGTGAGCACGTTGCGCTACAAGATCGACGTCAACACGCTGCACCGCAGCCCCACGCCGACGCTTGCCCTCAACGAGATCGGCCGGGCCGAGCTGCAACTCAACGCCCCGATCGCGCTGGACGGCTACAAGCGGAACAAGGGGACGGGCGCGTTCATCGTCATCGACCAGGTGACCAACGTCACGGTCGGCGCGGGCATGATCCTTGACCGCAAGACGGCCGCCGAGGAGGGCGACCTCTGGGAGACCGAGGCGGCCGAGTCGCTCGTCGAGGCGAAGAGCGCCGTCACCGCCGACGAGCGGGCCGCCCGCTACGGCCAGCAGCCGGTGACCCTCCTGCTCACCGGCCCCCCCGCCGCGGGCAAGACGCCCATCGCCGCGGCGATCGAGCGGCGGCTGTTCGACGCCGGCCGCGCCGTGGTCACGATCGACGGCCAGTCGCTCCGCCGCGGCCTGTCGCGCGACCTGAAGTTCACCGCCGAGGATCGCAGCGAGAACCTCCGCCGCGCGGCGGAGGTCGCCAAGACGGTCAACACGGCGGGGCTGATCACGATCGCGTCGTTCGTGGCGCCGCACGAGGAGGTCCGGCAGAAGGCGGCCGAGGTGGTCGGCGCCGACAAGTTCCTCGTCGTCCACGTCGACGCCCCCGAGGCGTGGCGCCGCAAGCACGACGAGCAGGGCGTCTACGCCAAGGCCGACACGGGCGAGATCAAGAACCTCACCGGCGTGTCGATCGAGTACGAAGCCCCCGCGAAGCCCGACCTGGTCGTGAAGCCGGCGGAGACCTCCTTCGACGAGTGCGCCGCGGCAGTGGTCGAGCTGCTGAGCGAGCGCGGGGTGGTGTGACTACCAAGCGTCTGGTCTCGACGTACTGCCTGGCTCAAGCGGTCGCCGGTGGCCTTTGGTGGTGGCTTGTTCTCGCTCGCCCCGAGGTCCGCGAAGCGTTCTGGTCGGACTCGATCACCGAATCGGTCCTCCTCTCGTTCGCGTTCGCCGACATTCCCCTGCTCGTGATCGGATCGGCGATCCTCTCACACTTGGTCGCTCGCGGCTCCAAGAGAGCCGTGCCCGTCGCCTGGATCGTTGCGGGGTCTGCGGTCTACGCCGGTCTCTTTTGTGTCGGGCAACTCGTCACAACAGGGGAAGCCGTGGCCGCCGTCGTGGCAATGGGATTCGCGGTGATCGGCAGCGTGTGGGCGGCGGTTAATACGGCATGACTCAGCCCCGCGATCCTCGTTGGTTTCGTCAAGCTCGACCGATGTCGGACTGGTGGAACCTGTCGAAGACAGCGGCACAAACCGCGGTCTTCTGGACGGTCTTCCTCGCGATCTTGCCGTGGGCGATCCACTCGTTAGAGACCTCCTCCGGGCTAGCAAATTTCGCATCCAACCTCGGTTGGCGATCGGGCGGCGCCCTACTGATCGGCGCGAGTTGCCTCGGGCTGTGGAGCGGGTACACGATGGCCAAGGAAGGCCACGGGACGCCGCTGCCCCTGGACTGCCCACGCCGGCTGGTGACCGACGGCCCTTACGCCTACGTCCGCAATCCCATGGCGATCGCGGGCCTCAGCCAAGGGGCCGCGGTTGGCGTGATGATCGGCTCGTGGGGTGTGCTCGCCTACGTGGCGATTGGGGCTGTCATTTGGCATCTCGGCGTGCGTCCCCTCGAAGAGGCCCATCTGGCCGAGATGTTTGGCAACCAATACACGAGTTACCGCCGCTCGGTCCGTTGCTGGGCGCCGAGACTCTCGCCCTACACTCCGGACGGAGCGTAGCGCACCCAACGCGTCAGCCTTTGTTTCACTCCGCGCCAGCCGGCTCAAGGGCCTGTTCCTCAACCGCTTCCTCCGCCGGCTCTGACGGAGCGTCGGGCGCGGCCTCCGGTTCCTTGGGGGTCAGGATCAGCTTGTCGCCGACCACTTCGATGGTCGCGAACTTGTTGAGCACCTTGGCCGTGTCCGGATCGTTGTAGGCGTCCTTGGCGAGGTTCTCGCCCTTCAGGCCTTCGAGGAACGGGCCGGGAAGCGGGGCGTCGTTCACCGTGGCGTCGGCGACCGTCACCACGAGGCGGTCGCCCACCATGCCGACATCGAACTCGGCGGTCGCGTTGAAGAACCGTCCGCCCCCGCCGGGGAACATGTCGGTCGGCATCGAGACCTCACCGCCCACCAAGCCCTCTTCGATAGTAACGTGGACATGGCCTTTGAAATCCTTGTTCTGGCCGATGAGTGCGTTCAATTCCCGTGCGGTCAGCTCGATCGGGTCCAGCGAGGAGTTCTCGTCGATGGCCTCTTTATAGGACTCGAAACGAGCGGCGAGCGCGGCCATCTCCTCCTCGGGGAGCTCGACAACCGGGAGATCCGCCGGCGTGTCAGACGTGTACTGGTTGATGACCCCCTTCAAGCCGAAGTAGGCGCCCAATCCCAGCCCCACGACGAGCAAGACGATCAGCAGGAAAGTGATCAGGCACCCCCAGAAGAAGCACCCCATCCCCTTCTTCTTCTCACGCGGCTCGGCGGTGAACGTGTCGTCTTCTTGCAGAGCAGTGCTCATGGCGTGCTATGGGGGAGTGAGTATTTGGCGGGCAATGCGCGGCCATCGTAACAAAAAACTCGGTCGGTCTAGGGCATCCACCCGTGCTTCGCCCCCCGCCGAGCGATCTTGCCCAGAAATCCTTGCGGATCACATCAGCCAGCCACCACCAGATGCAGCGCGGCGAACCAGTCGCGGTCGTCGGTCCAGGACCGACGCAACTCGAAGCCCGCCTCGGCGGCCAACGCCGCGAAGCCATCGACCGTGTACTTGTGCGAGTGCTCCGTGTGGATCGCCTCGCCGGCGGCGAACGCGAAACGCTCGCCCTCGATCGTGGCGGTCTGATCGACCCGCGAAACGAGCGAGAGGCTGATCCGTCCGTGCCGCTCATCGTAAACCGCGCGGTGGTCGAAGGCGGCCGGGTCGAGATCTCCGTCGAGCTCCCGGTTGATCCGCACCAGCAGGTTCTGGTTGAACGCGGCGGTGACGCCCGCGGCGTCGTTGTAGGCCGCCTCGAGAACGTCGCGTTCCTTCTGCAGGTCGACTCCGATGACGAGCCCGCCCCCCTCGCCGACCAGCTCCCCCATCTGGCGCAACAGGGCAAGCGCCGCCGGGGGCTCGAAGTTGCCGATCGTCGATCCCGGGAAGTAGACCGCGGCGTGCGACGGTTCACGCGGCAGGGGCGGGAGCCGGAGCGGCTCGGTGAAGTCGGCCGCCAGCGGCGCGATGTCGATCGCCGGGTAAGCGACCGCGAGACGCTCCGCGGTGGCGTGCAGGTGCTCGGCCGAGATATCGACCGGCACGTAGGCAATCGGTTCGATCAGCGCGTCGAGCAGGAGCCGCGTCTTCGTGCTGGAGCCGCTGCCGTACTCGACCAACGCGACGCCTGGGCCGATCGCCGCGGCGATGGCCGGCGCGTGGCGGCGCATGATCGCCAACTCGGTCCGCGTCGGGTAGTACTCGGGCAGTTCGCAGATCTGGTCGAACAGCTCGGACCCCCGCCGGTCGTAGAAGTGTTTGCAGGGCAAGCGCTTCGGCGAGGCGCTAAGTCCGTTGAGCACGTCGGCGCGAAAATCGGACAGGCTCGCGCCGGACGGTTCGGCGGCGGAGAAATCGCTGGGGGACTGTCCGTTGGCGAGACGGTGCGCACGGCGCGAGCTCGTGGCGCAATCAGTGGAGGAAGGCATCGGGAGAGCGGGGATGTCGGCTGAGGCGATCGTCCTGCCGAGAAACCGCTGCCGCATGAGAGAAAGCGCGCCGCCGCTCGACCTTGCCACACCGTACGGGCGATAGCGCAGGTCGGACAGTGTGTCAGCTCACGTTTCTTCCGAACACCTTGCCTACGGCTTGCCGACGGAGGCGGCCGCCACCGCGATTTTCTGCTGTTCGTCGGACACTTCGGGGTTGGGCGCGGCGCCCCCCTCCTCGAGACCGAGCAGCCACCGCACGCCGCCGATGAGCGACGCCTGATACGTCGGATTGGTCCACACGTCCTCGCGATGGCCCAGGCTCATGTGCATCACGCGGCCCTTGCCGTAATCCTTCACCCACAGCACGGGGACGTGGTACGGCTTCTTGATCTCGGTCGCTTCCATGTCGAGCGACATCAGCACCCGCACCTTCTCGGGCTGCCAGTGCTTGAACTGGTAGATCTCGTCCTTGAGCGGGATCCGCGTGCCAGCGGGGCCCCACGGCTTGGCCGCGGGGTGGTCGCCGTCATGAACGCGGAGGACAACGTCCGTTCCCGCGGTCCATGGGTGCCCCGCGAACGTGCCACCGATCATGTCCCAGTACGGTTCGTAGTTGTGGTACGTGTCCGCCGCGGCGTGAACACCGAGGAAGCCGTGCCCCTCCTCGGCGAGCCAGGTGTTGAGGAACCACTCGCGGGTCTCTTCGGGGATCGGCAGGTCGCCCGTCGTGTAAAACGCGACCACGTCGTAGTTGGCCAAGAGCTCCGGCGTGAAATCGGTGGCGACATCCTGAGTGCAATCAACGCGGAACGCTCCGCTCTCCACTCCCAGCTGTTGCATCACCTGCTCGCTGTGCGAGTAGTCACTCGATTTGCGGGTGACGGTCGGATGGCGGAATCCGGAACTCTGCGTGACGAAGAGCATCCGCTTCGAGTCCGTCGAAGCGGCCTCGTCGCCGGCGGCGAGGGGCTTGATCCGCACGTTGCGGTACCAAACGCGGGAGCCGTGGTCCTGCAACGCGATATGGCCCGTGGCGTTCTTCGCGAAGCCTTTCCAGTCGGCGAACTTGCTCCCGCCGACCCGCTCGTTCCAGTCGTCCGAACCGATCTCGGCGGACACGACACGCTCGCCATTGAGCCAGTGCTCGACCTTCCCATCGCGGGACACGATCCGCCCCGTGTTCCACTCGCCCGCTGGCTTCGCCGTCTCCTTGGGAGCGGGGTAGAGAGCGTAGAGCGAAGCCGGCCCGTTCAGGTCGGTCACGCCCGGGAACTCCGGGTCGAGCACTTGGTACTCGACCCCCGTGTGATAGGCCGGCTCTTCGGTTTCTACCACACGATACAGAACGCCGCTGTTGCCCCCCGGCGCGATCTTCCACTCGAAGCGTAAATCGAAGTCGCGGTACGGCTCTTTGGTGATCAGGCCGCCCCCCGAACCCTCGAGCGTCAGCACCCCGTCCTCCAAACGCCAGGCGTCGGGAGAGGACTCGGCTCGGTAGCCGCGCCACTGCTCGCTGAGGGCGCCGTCGGCCAGCAGGTCGATGAAGCCCGCCTCGTCCGCGAACCCCGGAACCGCGAGGCATGCGCAAACGAGTGTGAGCATTGCGCGGATCGGGCGTTCAAGGGGGAGCGTCGTCATGAGGGGCGCGCCATGATGGAGGTTTGAAGGAATACGCCGTCGGCCTGCCGGAACAGTATGGCAGGCCCCACGCCCGAGGGCCAACCGGCCCGAGGAATCTCTACCGGAACAAGAAGCATGCGTTACGCCCTCGCCCTCACGACCACGCTGCTGATGGCCGCGTCGGCCCACGCGGACCTGTTCGGGGTCGATGTCTCGACCCACCAGGGCTTCGTGAACTGGAACACGATGAAGAACGACGGCATCACCTACGGCTTCGCCAAGGCGACCGAGGGCGTCAACTTCGTCGACAATCGATTCGTCCAGAACATGAACGGCGCCCGAGCGGCGGGGGTGCCGATCGGGCCGTACCATTACGCGCGGCCCGACTCGGCCGTGGGCACGCTCGCCGACCCGGTCAAGCAGGACGCCATCAACGAGGCGAACGACTTTGTCGACGCCATCGAGCCGTACTACACCACTTACCCGGGCGAGTACCTCCGCCCCGTGCTCGATGTGGAGGAGCTACCGTCTAGCGGCGAGATCAACACGGTGTCCGAGCAGCGGGCCTACCTGTCCGACTGGATCCGCGACTTCAACTCGGTGGTCCAAGACCGTCTCGGCCTGGACGTGATCATCTACTCCAACGGCAACTACTCGAAGAACTACTACGAGCCAGACCTCGCTTCGTTCGACCTCTGGTTCGCGGCGCCCAACGGCTTGGGCAGCCCGCCCAGCTCGTCGAGCATCGGGATCTGGGGCTCCCAGGGCTGGGCGTTCTGGCAGTACAGCTGGACGGAGAACCTCGGCGGCGAGTCGCCGGTCGACGCGAACGTGTTCGACGGCGATCTCGACGACCTGCAGGCCTTCGTGGTCGGTGGCGAGCAACCCCTCGTGGGCGACTACAACGAGGACGGCGTCGTCGACGCGGCCGACTACACGGTTTGGAAAGACAACTGGTTGATGTTCGACGTCCCCGGCGACGGCGACGGCGACGGGTTCGTCGGCAACAGCGACTACCCGATCTGGGCCGACAACTACGGCGCGTCTTCCGACAACGGAGTCTCCCTGGCCGTCCCCGAGCCCGGGTCGCTCTTGCTGATACTCTGTGGACTGGGCATGGCGGGATCGCGACACCGTCCCCAACTGCTGAACCAATAGCCCCGAGCTACTGGGGGTTGCCCCGAATCGATCGCCCCGACCAAGCCTGGTCCGGGTTACAACCAGCGAGAACCAACAAAGAAACCCCGGCCAAGTTGGCCGGGGTTTCTTTGTTGGTTAGCAAACTGTCCGAGCCGCTGGATCAGCCGACTTCCTTCTCGTCGATCCAGCTCATCATCTTCCGCAGCTCCTTGCCGACCTTCTCGATCGGGTGGCTCTGCTCGTTGCGGCGGGTCGCCTTGAACATCGGGGCGCCGGCGCGGTTCTCGAGCATCCAGTCGCGGGCGAAGCGGCCCGACTGGATATCCTCAAGGATGCGCTTCATCTCGGCCTTGGTCTCGGCGGTCACCACGCGCGGGCCCGACTTGTAGTCGCCGTACTCGGCCGTGTTGCTCACGCTGTAACGCATGTAGTTGAGGCCGCCCTGGTAGAAGAGGTCGACGATCAGCTTCAGCTCGTGCATGCACTCGAAGTAGGCCATCTCGGGCTGGTAGCCCGCTTCGACCAGGGTCTCGAAGCCCGCCTTCACGAGCTCGCTGACACCGCCGCACAGGACGGCCTGCTCGCCGAACAGGTCGGTCTCGGTCTCTTCGGCGAAGGTCGTGCGGATGACGCCGCCGCGGGTGCCGCCGATGCCGTGGGCGTAGGCCATGCCGATCTTGAAGACGTCGGACGACTCGTCCGACATGTCGTCGTCCGCGCCGGCCGCGTCGCCCTTGCGGGTGGCGATCAGGCAGGGCACGCCGCCGCCCGCCTCGAACTCGCTGCGGACCAAGTGGCCCGGGCCCTTGGGGGCGACCAACAACAGATCGACGTCCTTGGGGGGCTCGACCAGGCCGAAGTGAATGTTCAGGCCGTGCGAGCACATCAGGATGGCGCCCGGCTTGAGGTTCGGCTTCACCTCGGACTTGTAGAAGTCGGCCTGGATCTCATCCGGCAGCAGGATGTTGACGACGTCGCCCTGCTTGGTCGCTTCGGCGGCCGAGACGGGCTCGAAGCCGTGCTCCTTGGCCAGCTCGTAGTTCGCTCCGCCGGGGCGTTGACCGACCACGACGTTCACGCCGCTCTCGCGGAGGTTCTGGGCGTGGGCGTGGCCTTGCGAGCCGTAGCCGAGGATGGCGACCGTCTTGCCCTTGAGCGGGGAGATGTCGGCGTCGTAGTAAATCTTGGCCATAGCGGTCTCTGTTTGGTTTGGAGTCTGACCGCAGAACCGAACCGGCCGCGGCGCCTGAATGGGAATGGGGAAGTTGGAAACTGGAAGGAAGCGGCTCCGCCTCCCGACTTCCCGCTTCCGACTCGGAACTACTTGCTGGCCTCGGCGGGTACGCCGGGCGTGGGCCGATTGATGCTGCGGACCATCGCGATCCGGCCGGTCCGGCACAGCTCAAGAATGCCGAAGGGACGCAGCATGTCGATGAAGGCTTCGATCTTCTTCTCCTGACCGGAGAGCTCGATCATCATCTCCGCCGACGAGACATCGACGATCCGGCCGCGGAAGATGCGGGTCAGCTCGCGGATCTCGGGGCGGTCGTCCTTGTCGGCCTGGACCTTCACGAGCATCAGGTCCCGCTCGACGTGGTCCTTGCTGCTGATGTCGTCCACACGCACGACCGTGACGATCTTCTCGAGCTGCTTGCGGACCTGCTCGAGGATGTTGTCATCGCCCACGACGACGAACGTCATCCGCGAGAGCTCCGGCTCCTCGGTCTCACCGACCGCCAGGCTGTGGATGTTGTAAGCCCGCGAGGCGAGCATCCCCGAAACGTGGGCCAACACGCCGGGGACGTTCTGAACGAGGGCCGAGAGGACGTGTCGCATGTCGTTTTCCGCCGCGTGAACCTGGAGCCAGGGGGCCCCAGGGCCGAGTAAAAAAACAAAGCCGAGCCACGAATCGTAATCGGGGGTCGGACAGGCCGCAACTAGCGCCGAATCAAGGGGTTCGGGTGATTCCGCCCCCCAAGCCGAAGCCCGTGGCCCGCCGCCAGCGGATCGAGGCCCCCGGCCACAAGCCTGCGGCGGCGATTGACCCCCATTCTGGAGAGCGTTACGCTAGCCAGACTCGCGACCCCCGAACGGCCCGGGTGGTTCGCGAACTTCCTTTAACCGCAGGCCGAAACGACCCCAACGCTGGCCCGCAGACGACCCCTCTAGGGGGGCCCCTCCCAGGGAACGTCTGACGGCTCACCGGGCGACCGCCCCGTGAGGATTGCTGGTGTGCCCAAGGAGATGATTGAGATGTCGCTAGTAAATGAGTTGGTCGAGGCAGGCGTCCACTTCGGTCACCGCGCGAGCCGGTGGAACCCGAAGATGCGGCCCTACATCTACGCCCGCCGCAACCTGATCCACATCATCGACGTCCGCGAGACCATCCGGGGTCTGCTGCGGGCCAAGAAGTACCTGGCCGATGTGGCCGGCCGTGGCAGCCTGATCCTGTTCGTCGGCACCAAGCGTCAGGCGTCGGAGTCGATCGAGCGTGAGGCGGCCCGCTGCGGCATGCCGTTTGTCGCGGAGCGTTGGCTCGGCGGCACCCTGACCAACTTCCGTACGATCCGCGACCGGCTTGGCCGGTTGGAGGAACTCGAATCGATCCGCGGCAGCGAGGCGATCAACTCGTACTCCAAGAAGATGCAGTCGACGCTCAACCGCGAGTACCGCAAGATCTACCGCAACCTGAACGGCATGCGGACGATGACCCGCCTGCCCGAGTGCTTGGTGGTGGTCGATCCGAAGAAAGAGAAGAACGCCGTCAAGGAAGCCCGCGCCCTGGGCATCCCCGTCGTGTCGCTCATCGACACCGATTGCGACCCGGACACGATCGACCTGCCGATCCCGGGCAACGACGACAGCATGCGGTCGATCGAGGTGATCACCCGCCTGCTGGCCGACGCGGTCGCCGCCGGCAAGGCCCAGGCCGCCATGCAGCAGCAAGCCTCGAACGAGGGCGCCGCGAAGGAAGCCGCCAAGAAGGCCGAGGAAAAGGCCATCGCCGAGAAGGCCGCCGCGGACGACGCCCCGGTCGCCGCGAGCTGAGTGCTCTTTGCGGATTGCGGAATTCGGATCGCGGATTCCAGCAACCAATCCGCACCCCGAACCCTCCCATCCGCAATTGCGCCACGGATCGCCGCTTCGGCGGACGGGCGCCAACCCACCTGACAGAGACATGGCTGAAATCACTGCCGCGATGGTCAAGGAGCTGCGCGAAGAGACGCAGCTCCCGATGATGGACTGCAAGAAGGCCCTCACCGAGGCGGGCGGCGACAAGGAAGCCGCGAAGCAGGCGCTCCGTGAGAAGGGCCTCAAGCTCATGGACGGCCGCCGCGACCGGGCCACCGAAGAGGGCCGCATCGCGATCTTCACGGGAGTCGATCAACCGGCCGGCGCGTTGGTCGAGCTGCAGGTCGAGTCGGCTCCGGTCGCCGGCCACGAAGAGGTGATCGCTCTGGCGAACGACCTCGCGAAGCAACTCGCCACGGGCCCTGGGGCCGCCAACGCGGACGAGCTGTGGGCTCAGCCCTCGCCCAGCCAAGCGGGCAAGACCCTCGCGGACGTGAAAGCCGACCTCGAGAACCGCATCCGCGAAGTCTTCAAGCTGGCCCGCCTCGAGCGGGTCGAGGGCCCGACCGGCGGCTACGTCCACTTCGACGGCAAGAGCGGCGTGCTGCTCATGGTCGAAGGGGGCGCCGACGACCTGGCCAAGGACATCAGCATGCACGTCGCGGCGATGAAGCCGCTGGCGACCAACAAGGAAGACCTCGACCCGGCCGAGGTCGAGAAGGAGCGCGGCATCCTCATCGAGGCCGCCAAGAAGGAGGGCAAGCCCGAGAACATCATCGAGAAGATGGTCGACGGCCGCATGCGGAACTTCTACGCGGAGAAGGTCCTCGCCGAGCAGCCCTTCGTGAAGGACGACAAGCAGACCGTCGGCAAGATCGCCAAGCAGGGCGGCATGGAGCTCAAGGGCTTCACGCTCTGGAAGCTGGGCGACACCAGCGAAGCGACCGCCGGCTGATCGCAGCCGTAGAATGACATGAACCAAACGCCCCGGGGCTATTGCCCCGGGGCGTTTTTTATAGCTCGCCGGGAGGGCGAAGCTCCTGCTGAGCCGGCGTCGGGCGCCCGCTTCAAGGCTCGGCGGGAGCCTCGCCCTCCCAGCGTATTTTTTACGGGCTCGGTTGTTGTTGAGAGATCCCGGCGGCTTGGCGGTTCCTTTGGCAGGTCGTTAGACTCGGGGCGTCCCCAACGTGAATCCAGGCCACGCCCCGCATGTCCGACTCCGACTCGCCCTACAAACGCATCCTCCTGAAGCTGTCGGGCGAGAGCTTCGCCCCGCCGGGCGAGCGGGGGATCAGCATGGAGGAGGTGGTCCACATCTCGAAGCAGACGATCCGCGCCGCGGAGCGGGGCGTCGAGATCGGGATCGTGATCGGCGGGGGCAACATCCTCCGCGGGGCCCAGTTCACCGCGGGCAAAACGGGCATCCAAGAAGCCACCGGCCACTACATGGGGATGCTGGCGACCGTGATCAACGGGCTCGCACTGCAAGACGCGCTCGAGTCGCTCGGCGCCGAAACCCGCCTGATGTCGGCCATCAAGATGGACGGCGTCGCCGAGCCCTTCATCCGTCGGCGGGCGAAGCGCCACCTGGAGAAGGGCCGCATCGTGATCTTCGCCGCGGGCACGGGCGCCCCCTTCGTGACGACCGACACCGCCGCCGCGCAGAAGGCGCTCGAGCTGGAGTGCGACATCCTGATGAAGGCGACCCGCGTCGATGGCGTCTACAACGACGACCCCGAGAAGAACCCGCACGCCGTCCAGTACGACCACCTGACCTTCCAGCAGGTGCGTGACAAGGACCTCCGCGTGATGGACTCCACCGCGATCGCGCACTGCATGGAGCACGACCTGCCGATCCTGGTGTTCAACTACCGCAACGATGGCAACATCGAGCGCGCCGTGCGGGGGGAGACCCTCGGCACGCGCGTGACGAGCGCCGCCGCGGCGCCGGCCGGTTAGTTTGGGTTCTCCGGGCGCTTACGCTTACGGCTCGCCGTCAGAACAATAACTTGCAATCAACACTTAGCTGCTAGCCCCTCTTCTGTCATGAAGCTTGATGAAATCCTCCTCGACGCCGAGGAGCGAATGGACAAAGCCCTCGACAAGCTCAAGGGCGACCTCACCGGCATCCGCACCGGCCGGGCGAACCCGGGCATGGTCGATTCGCTGCGCGTCGACGCGTACGGTTCGCCGACGCCGCTCAAACAGCTCGGCAGCGTCAGCGCGCCCGAGCCGCAGCAGCTGGTGATCCGGCCGTTCGACCCGTCGGTCATCAAGGACATCGAGAAGGCGATCGTCGCCAGCGACCTCGGCCTGGCGCCGCAGTCGGACGGCAAGGTCGTCCGGCTCAACATCCCGGCGCTCTCCGGCGATGTGCGCAAGAAGATGGTCGCCCGCACCAAGGAGTTGACCGAGGAGACCAAGGTCAGCATCCGCAACGTCCGCCGGGACGCGAACAAGCACCTCGACCAGCTGGAGAAGGACAAGGAGCTGACCGAGGACGAGCTCAAGACCTACAAGGAAGACGTCCAGGAGCTCACCAACAAGCACGAGAAGAACGCCGACGACCTCGCCAAGACGAAGACGGCCGAGGTGATGGACGAGTGACGGCGGTGACTCGAACTAGCACCGCTATCAAAGAGGCCGGCCCGCTTTCGGCGGGGCGGCCTCTTTTCTTGAGACGAATCGCTCATTCGGTCGCATTTCTCTTTGCGGGTCCGCCGGCGGTTGCTACTCTCCCGCCGCGAGGGCGCAGCGAGCGCCCCCGGTTAATACCACGGATGGTGGAGAGAACGAGCGATGGCTCGCAAACAATCGGATCGTAGAAACGACCGCACGGAATCCTTGCCTTCGGCGCCCCGCCGACGCTGGCCCCTGCTGCTGGCCGGCGCCCTGGTGCTGATCGCCAGCCTGCTGGCCCGGGGCATTGTCGGGGGCAACGAGGCTCAGGCACAGAACCGCGCGGCCTCCGAGGGGCAGAGCCACCAGGTCACCCCGGCGATGGCCGACCTGCCCGCCGGCGGGCCGCCCCACGACGTGATGGCGATCGTCAACGGAGTCGACATCAGCCGCCAGACGCTCGTTCAGGCGTGCGTCGAACGCCACGGCGAGGACGTCCTAGAAAGCCTCGTCAACAAGAGCCTCATCGAACACCACTGCCGCAAGCGCGGCGTGAGCGTCACCCCGGCCGACATCGACGCCGAGATCGATCGCATGGCGAAGCGGTTCAAGCTCGGCCGCGAGCAGTGGCTCGAGCTGCTGCAGAACCAACGCGGCGTCGACGTGACCGAGTACAAGCGCGACATCCTCTGGCCGACGTTGGCCCTCCGCAAACTGGCCGCCGACCAGGTGCAGCCGACCGAGGCCGAACTGCAGAAAGCCTACGAAACCCGTTTCGGCCCCGCCGTGCGGACGCGGCTGATCGTCGTGAGCGACGCGGCGACCGCCGAGCAGATCCGCCGCGAGGCGGTGGCCAGGCCGGACGACTTCGCCCGCCTCGCGATGCAGAAGTCTCAGGACGTGAACAGCGCGAGCATCGGCGGCTTGATCCAACCGATCCGCCTGCACGCGGGCGAACCGCTGGTCGAGCGAGCCGCTTTCAACCTAAAGCCGGGTGAAATCTCCCCGGTCATCAGCGCGGGACAACAGCACGTGATCCTCAAGTGCGAAGGCCGCGTGCCGTCACGCAACGTGCCGATGGAGCAAGTCCGTGACGAACTCTCCGAAGCGCTCGTCGAACACAAGCTCCGCGGCGTGGCCAACACGCTCTTCACGAAATTGCAAGACGAGGCGCTGATCCAGAACGTCTACAACGACCCGAAGCTCCGTCAAGCGATGCCCGGTGTGGTCGCCACGGTGAACGGCGACAAGGTCACGATGAAGGAGCTCGGCAAGGAGTGCCTCGACCGCCACGGCGAGGAGGTGCTGCAGGTCGAAGTCTCGCACCAGCTGCTCCGCCAGGCGCTCAAGTCGGCGAGCGTCACGCTCACGCAGCAGGACGTCGAGGCGGAGATGGACCACGCCGCCGTGCTAGCCGGCGTCGTCGACGCGGCGGGCAAGCCGGACCGCAACCAGTGGTTGCAGATGGCGACCACCGAACAAGAGATCTCGAAGGACCAGTATTACCGCGACTCGCTGTGGCCGTCGGCCGCGCTAAAGAAGCTCACCAGCCAGCGTGTCGAAGTCACGCAGGAGGACCTGCAGAAGGGGTTCGAGGCGAACTACGGTGAGAAGGTCCGCTGCCGGGCCATCGTGATGGGCAGCCTCCGTCGAGCCCAAGAGGTTTGGGAGAAGGCCCGCGCGACCCCGACGATCGAGCACTTCGGCGATCTGGCCGAGGAGTACTCGATCGAGCCCTCCAGCCGCAGTCTCCGCGGCGAGGTGCCGCCGGTCCGCCGGTTCAGCGGTCAGCCCCAGCTCGAGGAGGCCGCCTTCGCGTTGGCCGACGGCGAACTGTCGGGCATCGTCCAGGTGGGCGACAAGTTCCTTGTCCTCAAGTGCGAGGGACGCACCGAATCGATCGGCGTGACCCCGGACGAGGTCGCCAAGGAACTGCACCGCGACATCTACGAGAAGAAGCTGCGGCTGGCGATGAGCCAGGAGTTCGATCGCATCCGCGCCGCGGCGCGGATCGATAACTATCTGGCCGGCACCAGCCAGGCGCCCGCCGCCAAGGGCAAACAGCAAGCCTCCCGCCGCCGCGACGCCGCCGTGCGTCCCACGGCCGGCGTGAAGTGAGCCGCAGGCTCCAGCCCACTCTTCAACGAGCTTCAGCCTCGGGTCTCGGACTCGGGGCTGTTCTCGTTGGGCAGGACCACCCCGAGACCGGGCGACGCTTGCTGCTCCGACTGCATCCGGCGAGCGCGGCCTTGCATCTCGATCGCCACGTCGCGCTGCGTGGCGGACAGGTAGCGGTGATCGATCGGTGCGAGTAAGTCGATCGCTTGCTCCGGTCGATCGAGCTTTTTCACGCAGACCTGGGCGAGGGTGATCCGCAGGTTGTTCACCCGCTGCTGCTCCAAGTCGATCAACTCGGTCATGATCGGCGAGAGCTCTTCCCAGCGTTTCTCCGTTTGCAGGTGGGCGACCAGCGGGGAGAGATGGGCGGGCTCGAGTTTCAACGGCCGACCCGCGGAGACCTGGTCCTGGTACAGCGCGATCGCGGGGTCGTACGCCCCGAGGTCGAGGTACTTCTCGAACTGCCGCTTCGCCTCGACGAGGGAAAGCGGCTTCGGGGTCGGTGCGGAGGCGGGGCTAACTTCTTCGGACACGTCGGGGCATGCGGCTGGGTTCTTGTGGCGCAGGGCTTCTAGGGCCGGCGCCGATCACCAGCCCCCATCATCTAGTTCGACCAAGCCCTCCGATTGCATTTCATGGGCGCGGGATTTTATCCGCTTGGCCGCCGTAAGTTGTTTCTCGGTCAGGGCTTTCGCGTCAACCTCACCGAGCAGGTCGAGCGCCCGACCCGGACGATCGAGCTTCGTCACACAGACCTGAGCGAGCTGCACCCGCGGCCTGTCCGCCGAATCGGGCGTCCGCTCGATCAACTCGGCCATGAGCGGCGCCAAGTCCGCCCAGCGCTGCTCCGCCTGGAGGCCGGCGATCAACTTGGTCAGCTGCGCCGGGCGGAGCCGCAGCCCATCGCCGACGGCGCTCATCTTGTGGTGCAGCTTTAACGCGGCGGAGATGGCGCCGTCGGCGAGGAAGGCGTCGATCTGTTGACCGGCCGCCTCGAGCTGGCCCGTGTCACGCTTGGCCGCTTTGGCAGAGCGGCGTGCCTCGGCCTCCGGATCTGGGCCGGGTACACGCGTTTTCTTTTTAGCGCCTCCATAACGCGAGAAGACGTCCCAGCCTTCGCAATCGACAACGCCGCGCCGGAGCATCAAGACGCCAAGCGGGAAGCCGATCGCGACGCCTAGCAGGTGGAGGAAGCTGCCCGTGATCTCGCTGGCGAGCATCGCGATCAGCAGGTCAAATCCGATGTAGAAGACTGCCACGCCCAAGATCGGCACCGACACGGTGCCGAACACAAAGGCGACCCAGTAGAAGCACTCGAACTCGTTGTCGGGCGCCCACACCGCAGCGATCGCCAAGAGGCCCATGATGGCCGAGGAAGCGCCGACCGAGCTCCCTTCGCTCATGCCGAGCATGAGGGTCTGTTCGATCGCGGATTCTCCCACCGCCAGCAACAGGTAGAGCGGCAGATAGCGCCGCCAGCCGAGCTTGCCCTCGACCACGAGGCCGAAGGTCCACAGCGCCACCATGTTGCCCAGCAAGTGGAACACGCCGGCATGCATGAAGGGGGAGCAGAACCACTGCGTGGGCCACAGGCCCTCACCGTACTGCAGCACCCAGGGATCGCCCGTCTCCGCGTCGAAGGGCAACACGCCGAGGATGATCCCCACGGGGACCAGCACGTTGGCCACGATCAGCCCGATCGTCGCCCACGGCCAGTGATAGTCGGGCGCATCGGTCGAATAGGGGAAAAACATGGCTCGGCCCGGCGGGATTAGCGGTCTGAGCAGCGGCGGCGGGTCGAGTATATTAGACGCTACGCCGCTTGTGGGCCGCGAACCCGACGATCGCCTCGCCGCTCCCTGCCTACGCCCTCCCGACGCCCCCCTAACGATCCGCTGCCCGATGCCCGAAGACCCGTCCGCCCCCCCGTTCGAGATCCGTGTGGCCGACCGCGTGACGCGGCTGCCGCCGTACTTGTTCGGCCGCATCAACAAGATGATCTACGACAAGCGCGTCGCGGGCGACGACGTGATCGAGCTCGGCATGGGCAACCCGAGCGACCCGCCCGAAGAAGCCGTCATCGAGAAGCTGGTCGAGGCGGCGCGCAACCCGGGCAACCACCGCTACAGCAAATCGAACGGCATCGCCAACCTCCGACGCGAGGTCGCCAGCAAGTACTTCAAGCGGTTCGGCGTGCGGCTCGACCCGGAGTCGGAGGTGATCACCTGCCTCGGCTCGAAGGAGGGCTTCAGCCACATGTGCCTGGCGATGATGGGCCCGGGCGACACGGCGATCGTGCCGACGCCTTACTTCCCCGTGCACGTGTACGCGGTGGCGCTCGCCAGCGGCAACGTGATCCAGCTGCCGGTGGCCGACAGCGATAAGTTCCTCTCGGCGATCGCCCACACGTGCGAGACGCTCTACCCGAAGCCGAAGCTCCTCCTGCTGTGCTACCCGCACAACCCGTCGAGCGTGGTCGTCGAGCAGCCGTTCTACGACGAGGTGGTGAAGCTCGCGAAGAAATACAACCTGATGGTCATCAGCGACTTCGCCTACGCGGACGTGGCGTTCGACGACTACAAGCCGCCCAGCTTCCTGGCGTCGCCGGGGGCGATCGACGTGGGCGTTGAGTTCACGACCATGTCCAAGGGCTACAACATGGCGGGCTGGCGCGTCGGATTCTGCGCCGGCAACCGCCAGATGATCAACGCCCTGGCCACGATCAAGGGCTACTACGACTACGGCATGTTCCAGGCGATTCAGATCGCTTCGATCGTGGCGTTGCGTGACACCCAGGTCGCCGTCGAGAAGCAGTCGGAGATCTACCAGGGCCGACGCGACGCGCTGTGCGACGGACTCGTGCGGCTCGGCTGGGAGGACGCGCGGCCGAAGGCGGGCATGTTCGTCTGGCAGCCGATCCCCGAACCGTGGCGGTCGCGCATGAGCACGATGGACTTCGCCATGCTGCTGCTGGAGAAGGGGAACGTCGCCGTGAGCCCCGGCAGCGGCTTCGGCCCCGACGGCGAGGGCTTCTTGCGGATGAGCCTCGTGGAGAACGAGGAACGCCTCCGCCAAGCGGTGCGGCAGATCAAACAGTGCCTCAAAGAAGCCGAGGCGGAGTATGCGAGAGACCCGGTCGCGTCGGCGACCTGATCCGGCCCGATCGACCTTTGGCAGGGAGGCTCCGAGATGTCTTTGGATGCGAACGAACCCGGTCCGCGTGCGTTCGGAACGGGGTGGATCAGCGGGACGCTCTCGGTCGTCCTCGCGGCGATCGGCCTGGGCGCCGTGCTCTGCTTCCACTTCCCGGCCCACCTGACGATCCCGGATGTCCGTCCGCACTACCCGGAAGCGGTGATCCGTGGGCTCCTGCACGTTGTGCTCGTGACCGCGTTCTTGCTCGGCTACACGAGCGTCATGCTCCGTCAGAACAAAACGCTCGGCTTGGTCGGCATGGCGATCGTCCTGGTCGCTGCCCTGCTTGGCGGGTCGCAAGTGCCGATCGACGGCGAGATGAACTCCGATGTCTATCTCGGTCTCGACTACGTGCTGCTGATCTTAATCCTCTACTCGGCCATCTTCGTGCCGCTTGAGAAGCTCTTCGGCAGGTTGCAGCAGGACGTCTTCCGCAAAGGCTGGCGCGTCGACCTGACCTACTTCTTCGTGAGCACGCTCCTGGTGCAACTCACCACCTACCTCACCCTCCAGCCGGCGATCGTGCTGTTCGGCTGGGCGACCTTCCCCGAGGTGCAAAGCTTCATAAGGAGCCAGCCCTACTGGCTCCAGTTCTTGGAAATCATGCTGCTGGCCGACCTCGTCCAGTACTGGGTCCACCGCATGTTCCACGAGATCCCTTGGCTGTGGAAGTTCCACGCCGTGCATCATTCGGCGGAGGTGATGGACTGGATGGCGGGCAATCGCTTGCATCTCGTTGACTTGGCGATCACCCGCAGCTTGATCTACGTCCCCTCGTTCATCCTGGGCTTCGACGACGCCCCGATGGTCGCGTACATCGTCTTCGTCTCGCTGCACTCGGTCTTCATCCACTCGAACCTCCGCTTCAAGTTCGGTCCACTGCGATGGGTCTTCGCGACCCCACAGTTCCACCACTGGCACCACACGGCCGAGGCTGAAGGCATCGATAAGAACTACGCGGTCCACCTGCCGGTGCTCGACCTGATCTTCGGCACCTTCCACCTGCCCGGCGCCCGCTGGCCGACGATCTATGGCGTCCGCAACAACGATGTGCCCGAGAGCTACCTGGCTCAATGGGTCTATCCCTTTCGCAGGAAGAAACCAGTTGAGACCGACTCGGGGGATTCGGAATGAGTAGTTCGGCACGCAGGTTGCAATAAGGACTCACGTCGGCAGCGAGGCAACGGATAGCCACGCCGCCAACGGCCGCCTCACCACGGCGGTTGCCCTTTATTTCCCGACTCTGGCCCAGTCCAAGGATGGTCCCATGCTCGAGCCCGCCGTCGCCATCGCCGTTGTTTCGTTCGCCGCCTACGTTCTGCTTGGTAATTTTGTCACCGGCGCTTTGTAAGAATTGCTCCTCAGCGCACCGCCCCGGGCGTTCCGCGGCTGGCCTTTCCCCCGCAACGGGCCGCCGCCGGAACGCCTGATCGCTCTCAAGTTTCTGCTCACCACGCTCCTAGGGCCTCGCTTCGGCGAGGTCCTTTTTTATTGGCATGCGGCTGAGCCGGGGGCGAATGGGAAGGTCGGGAATCGTCTTGACGCCCCGGTGACTAGTGTTACACTTGTGTAATCACTTGGCCCGGCGGCGAACCATGCTCCTCCGCATCGAGAAAGGCTCTTCGGTCCCCATCTCTCGGCAGATCGCCGAGCAGGTGGCCTCCCTCTGCGCCGCCGGCAAGCTCAAGCCGGGCGATCGGCTGCCGAGCGTCCGCGAACTCGCCCGCGAGCTGGCGGTCAATCAGAACACCGTGCTGCGGGTCTACGAGCGCCTCACCGGCGAGGGGCTGCTCGAACGCCGGCACGGGCAGGGGACCTTCGTCGCCCCCACCGCCGGCCGCCGGGCGGCGGCGAGCCACCGGGTCCGCCTGGTCGAGGAGCTGCGCCAACTCGGCCGCCAGGCGCTCGGCCTGGGGCTCTCGCCCCCCGAGGTCCACGAACTGCTCGCCGAGGCGCTCGAGCAGCTCGGCGCCGAGGCGAAGGAGGAGACAGCGCCATGATCGCACTCGAACCCCACCGGCACCTGTAGGAGGCGTCTCCGACGCCGATTACGCACTGCCAGCTTGAATCGCTCAACAACTCGTTTCGGCGTCGGAGACGCCTCCTACATTCAGCCGCGTTGGAGCACCGAACATGACGCAACCCGCGATCGAAACCATCGGCGTCGCCAAATCGTTCGGCAAGAAGCTCGTCGTGCGCGACGTTTCCTTGAAGGTCGAGCCGGGCCAGACGTACGCCTTCCTCGGACGCAATGGCGAGGGGAAGACGACCACCATCCGCATGCTGCTCGGACTACTGAAACCCGACGAGGGATCCATCCAAGTCGCCGGCTGCGACCCGGCGACCGACCCGCTGACACTGCGGGACCGCGTCGGCTACCTCGCTGAGGACCAGACCATGTACGGCTGGATGACGGTCGATGAGATCGTCCGCTTCGTCGCGCCGTTCTACTCCCGATGGGATCACGACCTCGCGCGGCGGTACCTCGACGAGTTCGACCTGCCGCTGCGGACGAAGATCAAGCACCTGTCGAAGGGGCAGACGGTGCGTCTCGGCCTGGTGCTCGCCCTCGCGCACCGGCCGGAGGTGGTGATCCTCGACGACCCGGCGCTCGGGCTCGACCCGATCATGCGCAAGCAGTTCAACCGCGACCTGATCACGCACTTGCAAGGGGAGGGCAGAGCGGTCTTCTACAGTTCGCACCTGCTCCACGAGGTCGAGCCGGTCGCCGACCAGGTCGCCATCCTGCACGGCGGGCGGATCGTGCGGCAGGGGGAGACCGAGGAGCTGCGGGCCGACGTGAAGCAGCTCTTCATCCGCCCCGAGCGGCTGCCGATCGTCAGCCGCTACGGCACGGTGCTCGACATCCGCCCCGACGGCGACGAGCTGGCCGTCACCCAGACCGCCGCCGACCTCGCGGCCGACGCCCTGGCGCGCGAAGGCGTGCCGTTCAACGTCGTCGAGCTGAACCTCGACGAGATCTTCGAGGCGTACGTCGCGGGCCAGCCCGAGCTGCCCCGTGAACAACCCGCCCCCGCCGAGGAGACCGCCGCATGAACGCCAGGATCTGGGGAGTCATCGCCGGAGCCATCTCCGGCGGGTGCCTCCTGCTCGCCGTGATCAGTCCGACTTCGGCTCCTTACCTGAGCAATCTCATCGGGGCCGCGCTCCTCGCGCCGGTCCTCTGGTGGCTGAGCTTCATCGGCTTGCCGGCGGCGATTCGCCAGGACCCCGCTGCGTGGGCCAACCTGCTCTGGAAGGAGTGGCGCGAGCACCGCTGGAAGCTGGCAGCGTTGACGGCGATCTACCTAACCACCTACGCGATCTGCCTGTACACGACCGAAGGCGAAGGGCCGTTCGAGAACGCGTTCATGGTCTTAATGTTCGTCACGCCCTTGGCGGCGTTATTCATCGGCATGGGTTTGGCCGGCAAAGAACGGGGCGACGGTACGGCGGGCTTCCTGCGTGTTCAGCCAGTCACGCTGCGCTACGCCGCGATCGCGAAACTGGTGCTTGGGATGCTAACCCTGATCACCCCGGTGCTGCTGACACTCGCCTTGGCGATGCTGCTCAGCGGTCTGGGGCTATTTGACAGCACCTCCGACGACTACCCGTTCGATCACTGGAACCTGTACGGACCGACGCGTCCGCAGGTGGCTTTATTCCTCCTCCCGGCAGCCGCATGTGGCAGCTTGTTGATCTGGTTCGCCGTTCTGGGCATGAACCAATCGAGCGAGCTAAGAGCCGGCGTGGTCGCTCTCGTGGCGGTCATCGCCCTGTGGGTTGTTTCGGGATCTATTATACAAGCCACGAGGCCTAGACCGCATGACTACCAGCTTCAGCCTTATTCGGCGTACGAGCAGGCGTATCGACCGCATCGCTTCATCCGGCTCACAATAGCGCCGGCGTTGCCGGGCGGAATCGCCGCCTACGCTTTGGACGCAACCCATCAACGCCAAGACCGGACCGCCCTGATGTGGTCCGCCCTCTCCGTTTTCGCCGGGATGCACGGCCTGCTCATCTGGCGGTGGGTCACCGGCTACGGCAAGAATGTCAACGCCGCCAAGCAACGCGTCCATGAGAGTACGGCTACTGCGACATCTCAGTGGCTCGGCCCACCATCCCCTTCTCCACTGCAAGCCATCCTGTGGAAACAGGTGCGTGAATGCCTGCCGATCATCGGCGGAGTCATCGCATTGGCTGCCGCGTACGTAATCATTCTGGATGATCAGTGGGACCTAAAGATCAAGGTTTGGGCTGTTCTATGGGTCACTTCAGTATCGGGCTTCCTGGCCGCCCTGCTGGTCGGTGTCGCCAGCTTCCAGGACGACCTCAGCTCCGGGCTGAGCGGCTTCTGGCGATCGCGGCCGATCGATCCCGACTTGTGGTTCTGGACAAAGTATTCATGTGGATTCAGTCTCTTGGCGATCGTCTTTGGCACGGTGTACATGCTTTCGCAGGTGTTGTACCCGTACGTGTTGACAGAAGACTGGATCAGCGCGCCCCAGGCAGTCCTCGCCTTCTGGACGGTCTACTCCTCCGCGGTCTGCGTCGCTTGTCTGGTGCGCAACGTGATCTACGCCGGCATCCTTTCGTTCGCCGTGGCGGCGTACACGACCTGGCTCGCCCTGGTTCCCTACAACGGCGAGCAGCTCCCCGTGGCGGTCCAAGTGCTCATCCTGACGAGCGTGAGCGTCGGCCTGACCCTCCTGGCGTGGCAGGCGATGCGGCGTGACTGGGCGCTACGCTTAGCGTGAAGCACGCCACCCGGCGCCAACGGTTCGGGTGGTAGAATGGCGGTATGCGAGCCCTAAAGATCGCCGTCGGTACCGCCCTCTGGGGCAGCGCCCTGTGGGCGTCGACCCAAATGCACCGGGTCGAGCTGCCATTCGAGCACGGCCTCTGCGGACCGTGGGGCTGCGCCGCGGCGCCCGAGGCGTTGCTCGGCGCCCATTTACTGTGGCTGACGCTGCTCGCCCCGACGTTGGTGCTCACCTGCCGGGCGGTCGGGCCTTCCCGCTCGAGACGACTGGCCAACGCCGCGTGGAAAATCGGGGCCCTCTTGGCAGGGGGGATCGTGCTGTGGGGCATTATCGCTTGGCTCCGAGCCGGCGAACCGCAAGAGTACGCGCTGAAACGGGGCCTCTTTCTGTTGGCCACAACCCCCGACCTGCCGGCGATCCCGCTGGCGATTTCGGGGCTGGTCGCCCGCTTCGCGAACAAGAGAGTCGGCAGCCACAAACCGGCGAAACAGCCCGTTGATTCGGAGGGCTTCGAGGGCGAGACTGAAGGGGTTTGAAGCCCCGCCCCTCCGCCCCCCTCTCTGGGTCTCTAGCCGTTATGCCCGCCCCGCGACCCGCGAAACTCGCCCTGGAAGATGGCGCCGTCTACGCCGGCCACGCCATCGGCGCCGATGGAGAAGTGGACGGCGAGGTCTGCTTCAACACCTCGATGACCGGATACCAGGAGGTCCTGACCGACCCGAGCTACCGCGGGCAGATCGTCACGATGACCTACCCGCAGATCGGCAACTACGGCGTCACCGCCGAAGACGCCGAGAGCCCCGGCCCGCAGGCCGCCGGCTTTGTGGTGCGAGAGAGCAGCCGGGTCGCGAGCAACTTCCGCAGCGAGCTCACCTTCAGCGACTACCTGAAGAGCCACGGCGTGGTGGCGATCGACGGTGTCGACACCCGCGCGCTCGTCCGCCGGCTCCGCTCGGCGGGCGCCATGCGGGGCGTGCTGTCGACGATCGACCTGGACGACGCGAGCCTCGTCTCCAAGGCGAAGGCGAGCCCCGGCCTCGTCGGCCGCGATCTCGTGCGCGAGGTCACGCCGAACGAGCCCGCCGTGTGGAGCGAGGCGCTCAACCGCTGGACGAACCTCGACGGCTCGCAGACCGAAGCGGCGGGCGACGGGCCGCACATCGTGGCGCTCGACTTCGGCATGAAGTGGAACATCCCGCGGCACTTCGCGGGGCGCGGCTGCCGCGTGACCGTCGTGCCGGGCGACACCCCGTCGGCCGACATCCTGGCGCGCGAGCCGGATGGCGTCTTCCTGTCGAACGGCCCGGGCGACCCGGAGCCGGTCGACTACGCGATCAAGACCGTCCGCGAGCTGCTCGGCCAGAAGCCGATCTTCGGCATCTGCCTCGGCCACCAGCTCCTGTCGCTCGCCTGCGGCGCGAAGACTTTCAAGATGAAGTTCGGCCACCGCGGCTCGAACCACCCGGTGCAGGATCTCACGACCGAGAAGGTCGAGATCACCAGCCAGAACCACGGCTTCGCGGTCGACCCCGAGTCGCTCCCCGCCGACCTAGAAGTCACACACCGCAGCCTGAACGACGGTTCGGTCGAGGGCGTTAGCCACAAGTCGGAGCCCGCGTTCAGCGTGCAGTACCACCCGGAAGCCTCCGCGGGCCCGCACGACAGCCACTACCTGTTCGAGCGGTTCCTCGACGGCCTGAAGGGTTAGGCTGCGTCTCAAAATGCAGGGTCTGAGCCGCAGGCGCTAGCCTCGGGCGGACTCACGGAGCGTCTTGATCCCGCGGCGCCCGAGGCTAGCGCCTGCGGCTCAGGTTTTCTGCTCGACCTTGCCTCTTGGCTTGGAGAATGCCGAGCAATCGGCATTTCCGGCACATCCGGCCCCCTGTTTCTATGGGGCTGAACACGGCGGCTCGGCCGTTCGTGACGTAGGGTTCAGATGCGGATCGTGCGGAGACGGTCCGTCCGCACCCTCTCCGAGCCCAACGCCACGCATGTCCGACGCCCCGACCGAAGCGCCCGCCAGCGACCCGTTGCGGTCGCTCGTCGACGACTGGTCGCAGGCCGAAGAGAGCCGCGTGGCGGAGGTCGATGGTTTGCTCGAACCGATCGAGCAGGCGCTAGGCCAGCTGGTCGAGTGGGCCGATCGGCTCGCCACGAACCAGCAAGCCGAGGCCGAGCAACGCGAAGAGGCCGACGCCCGCACCCAGGCGGGCGACGACCGGCGTCGGCGGCTGGAGCACGACCTCAAGCTGGCTCGTGCCCGCGTGGCCGACCTGGAGCGGATGCTCCACGACCGAACCGAAGAGCTGCTCCGAGCGCAGGAAGCGAACAACCAACTCGCCGCCGAGCTGCAAGCGATCGGCGACGACGACCCCGCCCTCGCGGCGATCTCGATCGACGAAGAGGCCGCCGGCGAAGGCCCTCCGACCGAAGACCCCACGGACGAGGCGGCCAACGCCGCGTCCGACGGCGGCGTCGCCCAGCGCTTCGCCGCCCTGCGTCACGGCGAGTAGCCACGGCGGCGGCGCGAACCCTCGGGGGGTCGCCGTCTGTCACTTAGCTGTCCCCTCCCCAGAACCCGACACGAGACACCTTTAGCCCAGCCGAAATCCCATGGTCGCCGCCAAGCCCAAACGCCGCCCGCTCACCAAGCCGTCCGCCGGACCGGCCTTGGTGTCGCACGTGGTGGCGGCGGACGGCCAGCGGATCCCGAGCGACTCGCTCGATCGGCTGGAGCAGCTCGACGACACCGTGTTCGCCGCCCTCTCGGGCGACGCCGGCGCCCTCGACGAGGCGGCCGAGGCCTGGCGCGAAGCGCAAGCCGCGGTCGATAACGGCTTGCTCAACGAGACCCGCGCGCACTACGTCCGACGCGCCCGATCGCGCTGGCGCCGCAGCCAGAAGCGTCCCGGCGAGCAGCTCGCCGTCGGCTTCGCGGCGCTCGAGATCTTGGGCCTGCTGTCCGACTGATCGGGCGCCCGCGGCGCCGCCCCTCCGCAAGCGGCGGCGGGGGCGATAAGGTTTGGGCTCTCACGACCCACGCCTTCTGACCCCGCGCCGATTCTGTGTCCGTACTGCTCTACACCGACGGCGGCTGCAGCGGGAACCCCGGCCCGGGCGGCTGGGCTTTCCTGCTGATCCACCCCGCGACCGACAAACGCCTCGAAGGCTCGGGAGGCGAGCCGGAGACGACCAACAACCGGATGGAGCTCCGCGCCGTCGTCGAGGGGCTCTCGACGCTCAAGCGACCGACCGAGGTCGAACTGTTCACCGACAGCGTCTACGTCGGCAAGGGCATGAGCGAGTGGATGGCCGGCTGGAAGCGGAACGGGTGGAAGCGGAAGGAGAAGGGCAAGCTCAAGGACGTGAAGAACGTCGACCTCTGGAAGCAGCTCGACGAGCTCGCCGGCCAGCACACGGTCAAGTACACCCGAGTCGCCGGCCACAGCGGCCACCCCGAGAACGACCGCGTCGACGAGCTCGCCGTGGCCGCTTATCAGCAGTTCTTGTGAGACCTCACTCGGCCTGAAAGGCCGCTAGACGAAAGCCCAGGGCAACGCCCTGGTATTGTCGGTTGATAGCTCGCCTGATGGTCCCCCAGGGCGTTGCCCTGGGCATTCATCGGGTGGCCCTACAGGCCACAGCGCGGCCATCGCGTTAGACTACGGCGATGGACCCCGCCCTCGGCACGCCGATCGCTCAACTCCCCCGCCCGCAGCGGCGGCAGGTGGAGGCGCTCGCGCGCAAGGGGCTCCGGACGGTCGCCGACCTGCTCTTCCTCTTCCCGCGGGACTACGAGGACTTCCGCGACCGACGGCCGATCGCCGAACTCGAGGAGGAGCTGCCGCAGACCGTCGTCGGCGAGGTGATCGACGTTGAGTCGCGTGGCACCGGGTTCGGCAAGCACCGGCTGGGCGTCGTCGTGCAGGACGAGTCGGACGCGCTGCGGGCCAACTGGTTCAACCAGGCGTTCCTCGCCCGCAAGTTCGCCATCGGCAAGCGGGTGCAGCTCTCGGGCAAGCCGAAGCGGGGGGGGCTGCGGTGGGAGATGACGCACCCGCGGATCACCTGGCTGACCGACGACCCCGAGGAGGACCCCGCCGACGAGGGCCTCTCGCCCGTCTACCCGCTCACCGAGGGGGTGCCGCAGCACGCTATGCGGCGGCTGGTCGCCGCGGCGGTCGATGGCTACGCCGACCTGCCGGACGAGGTCTTCAACGGCGAGCTGCTCGCGCGACACGGCCTGATGCCGATCGCCGACGCCCTCCGCGCCGTGCACCGTCCAAAAGACGAAGAGCAGCGCGACGCCGGCATCCGCCGGTTCGTCTTCCAAGAGCTGTTCGTGCTGCAACTCGCGCTCGCCGCCCGCCGGCACCAGCAGCGGGTGGCGTTCAGCGCGCCGGAGATCACGATCGACACGCGACTCGACGCCCGCATCCAACGGCTCTTGCCGTTCGAGCTCACGCCCGGCCAGCAGGCGGCGATCGACGACGTGGCGAACGACCTCGGCTCAGACGTGCCGATGAACCGCCTCCTGCAGGGCGACGTCGGCAGCGGCAAGACGGTGGTCGCCCTCTACGCGATGCTCGCCACGGTCGCCTGCGAGTGGCAGGCGGTGCTGCTCGCGCCGACCGAAGTGCTCGCCCGCCAGCACGCCGACACGCTCTCCGGCATGCTGCAAGCGAGCCGCGTCCGCTCACGCCTGCTGGTCGGCGGCATGCCCGAGTCGGAGAAGGCCGCCGTCCGCGCGGGGCTCAAGTCGGGCGACGTCGATCTCGCGATCGGCACCCACGCCCTGCTGCAGGAGAAGGTTCAGTTCGATAAGCTCGGCCTCGCCGTCATCGACGAGCAGCACAAGTTCGGCGTCCGACAGCGGGCGATGCTCCGCGAGGGGGACCACTCGCCGCACTACCTCGTCATGACCGCGACGCCGATCCCGCGGACGCTCAGCATGACGCAGTTCGGCGATCTCGACGTCTCGAGCATCACCGACATGCCCCCCGGCCGCGCCCCGGTGAAGACCTACCTGGTCGAGCCCGCCGAGGAGGCCAAGTGGTGGGAGCACGTCCGCGAGGCGCTCAAGAGCGGCCGGCAGGCGTACGTCGTCGCGCCGCTGGTGGGCGACTCCGAAGCGATCGACGCGGCGAGCGTCGAACGCGCCTTCGCAGAGCTCACGCACGGGGAGCTGGCCGGCCACCGGCTCGGGCTCATGCACGGCCGCCTCACGCCGGCGGAGAAGGACGAGGTCATGGAGCGGTTCCGCTCGGGAGCGACCCAGGTCCTGGTGAGCACGACCGTCATCGAAGTGGGTGTCGACGTGCCGAACGCCACCGTGATGGTCATCGCCTCGCCGCAGCACTTCGGCCTCAGCCAGCTGCACCAGCTCCGCGGGCGCGTCGGCCGCGGCCGGCACCCGGGCGTGTGCGGGTTGCTGCTGCCACACGAACTGTCCGACGCCGCGCTGCACCGGCTGCAGGCGTTCGAACAGACGACCAACGGCTTCGAGCTGGCCGAAATCGACTTCAAACTGCGCGGCCCCGGCGACCTGTTCGGCGACCGCCAAACGGGCCTGCCGCCGCTGCGGATCGCCGACTTGGTGCGCGACCGCGAGGTCTTAGAAGAGGCCCGCACCGCCGCCGCGGAGCTGTTTTCTGCTGATCCGGGCCTGAAGGCCGAGGAGAACAAGCTGCTCAGGCGGCAGATGCTGCGGCGCTACGGGGCGTCGCTGGAGCTTGGGGACGTGGGGTGAGTCGATAGCGCAGACTGGACGGCCAGCCACCAGGGCATACAATGTAATTACATCTAACCACCGTCCCCACGCTAGAACACTCATGCGCATCGACCTGATCCAGATCGGCAATTCGCAAGGCTTGCGGCTCCCCAAAGCGGTGATCGAGCAAGCGGGGCTGACCGACGAGCTCGATCTGGAGGTCGCGCCCGGTTCGATCACGATCCGCCCCCTCGATAAGACCCGCGCCGGCTGGGCCGAGGCGGCCGCGGCGTGTCGAGCGTCAGGCGAGGACGATCTCGCCGATTGGGACGCCGTCGTCGGCGAGGGCGACTGGGAATGAACCGCCTCGAAGTCTGGCTGGTGAACCTCGACCCAACGGTCGGTAGCGAGATCAAGAAGACCCGCCCCGCCGTGATCGTTTCACCCGACGAGTTGAACGAGCACCTGCGGACGGTCGTCGTCGTGCCGCTAACGACCGGCAAGAGCTACCCGTTCCGCGTGGCGACCCGTATGCAGGGAACGAAGGGTGTCGCCGCCGTCGATCAGGTCCGCACGATCGACAAACAGCGGCTCGTTAAGAAGATCGGGCGCTTGCCCAAGCCGACGGGCGAGAAGGTGCTGCGGGCGCTGGGCGAGATGTTTGCGGTTTAAGCGGGGCGTACCGATGCCTAACCCTCTGAAACCATCTCCCGAACCGCCTCTTCCGTCACCGGCGAGATCACCCCGCGTTCGGTCACGATCCCTGCGATCAGCTCCGCGGGGGTCACGTCGAACGCCGGGTTCCAGACGGGGACGTCCTCCGGGGCGGTCCGCTTGCCGTACGGCTCGGTGATCTCCTCGGCGGCGCGCTCCTCGATCGGGATATCGGCGCCCGATTGCAAAGCCAAATCGAACGTCGTCGTCGGGGCGGCGACGTAGAACGGCACGCCGTGGTGCTTCGCCTGCACGGCGAGGCCGTAGGTGCCGATCTTGTTCGCGGCGTCGCCGTTGGCGGTGATGCGGTCGGCGCCGACGATCACGGCCTGAGCCTTGCCGTCGCGCAGCAGGGGGGCGGCCATCGAGTCGCAGATGAGCGTCACGTCGACGCCGCGCTGCATCAGCTCCCACGCGGTGAGGCGTGAGCCTTGCAGCAGGGGGCGGGTCTCGTCGGCGTAGACGCGCGGCTTCTTGCCGTCGTCGTGCATCGTGAAGAGGACCGCCAGGGCGGTGCCGTCGCCGCCGGTGGCGAGCATGCCCGTGTTGCAGTGCGTGATGATCCCCGCGCCGCTCCCGAGGTCGGCGAGCAGCTCGGCGCCGTGGCGGCCGATCGCGGCGCACTGGGCGCGGTCCGCCTCGTGGATGGCGACCGCCTCGGCGAGCAGGCGTTTGCCGATTTGCGCCGGCGGCAGCTCGTCTTCAAGTGAGTCGATCACGCCTCGCATCCGGTCGAGCGCGCAGAAGAGGTTCACTGCGGTCGGCCGGCTGGTCGCCAGGTGGTCGGCGGCGGCGTGGGCCGCCCGCTTCGCCTCGCTGGGGCCCTTGGCGGGCGGAGGCGAGCCGAGCAACGCCTCGTCGCGCACGCCGAGCACCACGCCGTACGCCGCGGCGATACCGATCGCGGGGGCGCCCCGAACGCTGAGCCGCTTGATCGCCTGCCACACGTCCTCGACGGATTGGCAGTTGAGGTAGACCAAGTCGGTCGGCAGGCGTGTCTGGTCGATCAGTGTCAGGAAACCATCCCCGCCGCCGGTCCAGGAGATCGGGTTCGGTCGGGCATCGGTCGATTCGGGCATGACGGGATTCAGCGGGAGGGAGTCATCTCGGGGGAACCGTCATAGAATACCGGCATGGATAAACAACCGCTCCCCCCGACCCTTCGCACCCGTGTCGCCCTGGTGACAGGGGGCGCCCGGCGTGTGGGCAAGGCGATCGCCATCGAGCTGGCCCGCCGGGGCGCCCGGGTCGCCGTGCACGCGAACTCCTCGCTCGACGAGGCGTACGCGCTCTGCGAGCTGCTCGAAGAGGAGTTCGGCGCCGACGCGGCCGCGTTCGAGGCGGACCTCGCCGAAGACGGCGCGCCGGCCGATCTCGTGGAACGCGTCACGCGGCACTTCGCTCGCTTCGGCGAGGCGGGCGACGCCGAGGTGGGGCGGATCGATATCCTCGTGAACTCGGCCGCCGTCTGGCCGAAGCAGCCGCTCGAGGAGCTGACGGGAGAGGACGCGCGCCGGTGCTTGCAAGTGAACACCGTCGCCCCGCTGCTGCTCGCCAAGGAGGCGGGCCTCCGGATGGCCGAGCAGGCGACCGGCGGGGTGATCCTCAACCTGGGCGACGTCGCCACCGCGCCGGACGGCGTTCCCCCAACCGGCTACGCCGGCTACCACGCGTCGAAGGCGGCCATCCCTGGCATAACCCGGGCGTTGGCGATCGAGCTGGCCGAACGCAACCCGCGCGTCCGCGTGAACGCCGTGCTGCCCGGCCCGGTGATCTGCGAGCACCTGCCCGACGAGCCCGAGGACCCGCCCGCCCGTAAGGAGTTCGTCCGCAAAGCGGCCCTCATCACCACCCCCAACGAGGGCGCCTACGGCCGGGCGGAGCACGTCGCCCACGCGGTGGCGATGCTGGTTGAGAACCCGTTCATCACGGGCGTGGCGTTGCCGGTGGACGGTGGGACCAGGCTCAAGCGATAGCCATCGGCCCGTTTCAAGCCGCGGTGTAGACTGAGGGGATGTCGCAACCTCAATCGAACTCCGAGCCCGGCCGCAAGGTCCGTGTCGCGTGCAACTGGATCGTCGGCCTGCTGCTAGCAGCGATCGCCGCGCACGTGTTGCTCTTGCCGCCCAAGGGCGAGAAGCCGGAGGAGCCTCCGGCGGAGACGACGGGTTATCTCAACGGAACGCCGCTGACGCTCGCCTCCACCACGGCGGCGGCGAACCCGCTCGACGCCGCGCGCGCGTATGGCTACTTGCAGCAAGTCTGTGCGATCGGGCCGCGCATCAGCGGCACGCGCGGGATGTTCGCGCAGCAGAAGCTCGTTGAGGAGCACTTCAAACCGCTGGCGGACGAGATCGATTTTCAACGCTTCCAAGCTCCGCACCCGCTCAACAAAGCGAAGCGTGTCCGCCTTGCCAATTTCCTCGCCCGCTGGCGCCCGGCGGCGACGCGGCGGGTGCTCGTTTGCGCTCACTACGACACGCGGCCCCTGCCCGACCAGGACCGCGACCCGCAGGCGCGGCGTTCGGGCGTGTTCATCGGCGCCAACGACGGCGGCAGCGGTGTCGCGCTGCTCATGGAGATGGCGCACCTCATGAACGAACGGTTCGAGGAGGAGGCGACCGACCCCGACTTCGGCGTTGACTTCGCGCTGTTCGACGCGGAGGAGCTGATCTACCGCCGCACCGACCCGTACTTCTTGGGGAGCCAGTGGTTCGGGACGCAGTACGCCAAGCGGAAGCCGCTGGCCGATCCCGACGGGGGCGAGCCGCGCGAGTGGTCGTACGAGGGGGCCGTTCTGCTCGACATGGTCGCCGACGCGAACCTCCAGGTTTACTGGGAAGCGCACAGCTACAACTCACGCCAGACCCGCCCCATCCTGCAACAGCTGTGGGGCGTCGCCGATCGCCTCGGCGTGGACGAGTTCGTCCCGCGGGTCAAGCACGAGGTCCTCGACGACCACCTCGCCCTCCGCAAGTACGGCGGCATCCAGGCGGTCGATCTGATCGACTTCGACTACCCCTACTGGCACACCAGGGGAGATACGCCGGACAAGTGCTCGGGCGAGTCGATGGCGAAGGTCGGTTGGGTCGTATGGGAGTGGATGCTGGAGCGGGGGCGGATCGGAACGAGCCGGGCGGAGTGACCCCACCGTTGCCGTTTCGCGGCGTCTCGCCACAATCGTTGCGAGCTTCCCTCTCACCTGCCTCGCCGGAGTCCCCACGCATGGCCGACGTCAAGATCACGGTTCGCCCCAACGGTTCGCTCAAAGTCGAGGGGCCGGTGGAGGTTTACGACTCGAACGGCAACCGCTTCCCGCTCGACGAATCGAAGCCGGCGATCGCGCTGTGCCGCTGCGGCGCGAGCGAGAACATGCCGTTCTGCGACGGCGCCCACAAGGCTTGCGGCTTCCAGTCGGAAGTGACCGCGCCGGCCGAATAGGCGATCCGGGCGCCGATCCGCGACAGCTTATCAACACGGCTCCGACGCGTTTTCCACGCCGCGTTGGGCTGGCCGTGGTGGCGGCACGAGGGGCCAGGAACGGCCGATACTCCGCGATTGGCGCGAAACGGCGCCGGTCGCACGGGTGGTCGGGACCGGAAGTCGAAGGCGCTTCTCGCTTCGGACCAAACGGCGCGTAGCGGGCGGATCGAGCGGTGCTAGAATCCGCCGCTTCACCTCACGAAGCCCCGCGACGCCCCACCCCACCGCCGATGTCGATCGAGAACGAGACCCCCACGACCGAAACGATCAGCGCCCCCCAAGCGGTCGCCGAGCTCACGACCGACCCGAACGAGCTGTCCGAAGCGGCGATCGAATCGTCCTCGCCGTTCATCGGGCGTTGGAACAAGCTGGTCAGCACGACCAACTGGGAGAAGGGCCGCGTCATCGCCGAATGGCGCGACGCGCTGAAGGACTCCGGCGCCCAAGTGACCGATTACTCCGACGAGGCTTGGTCGCGACTCGTGGGCAACGTCACCAGCCAGCACGTCGGCCGGCTCCGCCGCGCGCACGAGCGTTTTGGCGGCGTGTGGGAGCAGTACGAGGGCCTCTTCTGGAGCCACTTCCAGGCCGCCCTCGATTGGGAAGACGCGGAGATGTGGCTCGAGGGCGCGATCACCAACAGCTGGAGCGTGTCGCAGATGCGCGCCGGGCGCTGGGAGGCGGTCGGCGGCTCGGGCGACCCGCCCGAGAGCGAGGTGATCGAGGCCCAGATCGACGAGGACTCGTACCAGTCGTTGATCGACCGTGAGGACGCCCCCGCGGATGGGATGGGCGCCGATTCAGATGGCGAGGCGTCGTCCGACGACGAGCCCCGCACCGAGTCCGCCGCCGGCGACGAGGAGGACGCCCCCTTCGACACGCCGGAGACCGAGCCGGTCGAGGCGATGCCCCGCGTGCGGCCGTTCGAGGACCTCGCCACGCTGCCGGACGACGTCGCCGAGGCGTTCGAGCAGTTCAAGCTCGTGATCCTCAGCCACAAGCTGACCGGCTGGGAGGCGATCTCGCGCGACGACCTGCTGGGGGCGCTCGAATCGCTCAAGGCGCTCGCCGTGGCCCCCTCGGCGGACGAGGCCTCCTAAGGGGTGCGATTCCCGTAGCGGGCAGCACCGGGTAACTTAGGCGTCTTGCGCAAGAGCGCGCGTCTCACCCATTTGTGTTGAAAGGAGTTCCCGATGGTCACGGTTGGTATGAACTACGTCGTTTTGCCCGGCAAGCAGACCGAGTTCGAAGAGAAGTTCGCCGGCGTGATCGGGGCGCTCGAAGCGGCCGAGGGGCACGACAACTCGACCCTCTGGCGTGACACGACGAACGACGCGTCGTACCTGATCACCAGCGAGTGGAACGACGAGCAGGCCTTCAAGGACTTCATCACCAGCGACGCCTTCCGCGGCGTCACGAACTGGGGCAAGGAGCAGATCCTCGCCGGGCGTCCGTCGCACAAGGTCTACAAGCACTGAGGAGATGCGGGGAGGGCGGAACGCAAGCTTCGGCGCCCGATGTCCTTCGCGAGCGCGGCTGCTTAAACAACCGCGACATGGGGAGATAGGGGGATGGCGAGACCGCATGCGAGCACGCCACGGGATGGAGCCTCCCACTTCCTGAGCATTGGATAGGGGCGAGCCGACCCGCGCGCCGTAGCACGCTCTAGCGACTCGCCTGTCTCTCCTTCGCCATCCACCAGCCCAGCAGGGCCAGCGGCGCGAACGTCAGCAGCTCGAGCAGGGCGACCGACAGGTTGCGCCAACTGAGAGGCTGCTGGATCTCAAGCGTCTGCAACCAGGGAATCGGCAAGGTCAGTCGGAAGTCCGTAAGTGGCCAACCGATCTGCACGCCCTTGCCGTGGTTGTACAGCGAGTCGAGCAGCAGGTGGCTTAGCCAAGCGAGGGCGAGGAACGCGAGGCTCCGCGCGTCGAGCCAGCAGCGCGCCACCAAGACGGCAAGACCGATCAACGCCAAGTTGACCGCGAGGCTGTGGCTGACGTGATAGGCGTCGTGCCCCCAGCCGGGCAGCGGCCAATCGGGAAGATTGGCCAACGCGACCCCCGCCACGAGGAACCAAGCCCGCTTCGGGGAGTTGCGGCCCGCCAGGTTTCCCAGGGTCAGACCGACAAGGCTGTGCGCTACGGGGGACATCACTCGCTAGGACGCTGGATCCTGCGAAGGGTTCCCACGTTTTCCACGGAGTCGCGAGGCGACGCGCGACGGGCTACATCGTCCGCAGATAAGCGATCGCATCGCTGAGGCTTGCGACCGGGTCGGAGGCGTTGTGGCGTTCGAGGGTGAGCGGGCCTTGGTAGCCGCGCTCGTCGAGGGTCGCCAGCAGTGTCGGCAGGTCGGCTTCGCCCCGGCCGAGTTGGACCTCGGTCGCGCCGCCGTCGGAGACCGTCGGCTCGCGGACCGCATCAACGGCGTGCACGTGCAGCACGCGGTCGCCCAGCGTGGCGGCCGCTTCGGTCGGGTCGTGTCCGGCGCCGATCAGCAGCGGCGGGTGCAACGCCGCGCCGACCACGCCCCGCCCGGCCTGGTCGATCAGAGCGCACTGCGCCTCCGGCGTGGCGGCCGAGGCGAAGGCGAACCGCGCGCCGGTGTGCTCGCCGTGGGCGCCAAGGATCGTGAGCGCTTCGGCCTGGGAGGGCGTCGGGCCGGCCTCTTCGGCGTCCTCGATCGACCCGACCCGGCCGATCACCACACGGGCGCCCAGCTTGTACGCGAAGGTCATCGCCTCGCGCGTGGCGAGCAACCGCCGTTCGAGGTCATCGGGGTCGTCGATCGGGCGCCGGGTGGGGTAGGCGACCGCAAACACCTTGAGCCGCAGGTCCTCCAGCACCCGGCGGAACTGCCGCAGGGCGGTCTGGGAGAAGTCGGCGATCCGCAGCTCGTTGCGGACATCGATCTCGACGCCCTCGGCGCCCAGCTCGGCGGCCGTTTCGAGCGCACGGCGCAGCGGACGCCTCAGGGAGCGGGTTTGGATGCCGATTGGGAGGGTCGCCACGGTCGTGCGGTCGGTTGGGTGCGGATCGGGGCCCGGTCGCGACGGCCGGACGGTCGGCCGCACCGTACCTTTGTCAGGCCGCGCGCGACAAGCGCCGCGGCGCCCGTCCGCCCCGCCTCTCCCGCCCCGCGAAGCCGTGTCCCGCCTCCGCCCGCTGACCCTCTTGGCGTTGCTCCTTTGGCCCGTGGGCGCGTGCGCGCTGGAAGCCTCGATCGAGGGGTCCGAATCGTTGTCGGCCGAGGACGCCCTGGCCGACCTGGTGAAGGTCTGGGAGTGCCGCTTCCTCGACGACCGATTCGATATCAACTACGACCGGTGGCCCGACCGCTGGCAGCGCACCTACGACGACGAGCACCCGCAGTACGTGCGGATGGAGATCCGCGAGGTGGACGACCCCTCGGTTCCGGGCCGCTGCCTGACGATCGAGCCGGACGGCGCCTCCGCCCGCGCGACCAGCCCGCCGATCTTCGTCAAGCCGAAGTTCAGCTACAAGCTGCGGATGCGGGTGCGGGTGAAGGGGGCGGTTCACGGCGAGGCGCGGGTGCGGGTCGCGTTCCACGCGCACGACAAGATCCGCCAGCTCCAGCACTCGCCCCCGCTGCCAACCGACGGTGAGTGGCGCGAGATCGAGATCGGCGACTACCAACCGCGCGATCCGGACGTGGAGCGGATGTACGTGCACCTCGACTACGACGCCGGCGAGCACGGCGACCTGCACGCGGAGGTGGCGATCGCCGACATGCGGCTCTACCGCTTGCCGAGCATCAAGATCCACACCGGCAGCCGCTACAACGTCTACACCGACCCGAAGGACGTGAAGGTCACGTGCAGCCTCTCGGGCATCCTCAAACAGAACCCGGAGATCCGCTTCCAGCTGCTCGACGCGACCAACAAGTCGATCGGCTCGGGCGGGCAACTCGAGCTGCCGGGCAAGATCATCTCCGAGTCGCGCACGCGGGCGTCGGACATCGTCGACGGTTTCGACACCGACAAGACCAGCTACGAGGGCGAGATCGACTGGCTGCCGCCGATCAACGAGTACGGCTTCTACCGCGTCCGGGTCGGCATGTTCAACCCGGAGACCAATCAACCGATCGGCGACGCGCGATCGATCACCATCGCGGTGGTGCGCCAGGACCTGGAGATAAGCGAGCAGGGTGAGTTCGGCTGGTCGCTTCCCCACGCGGACCGACCGCTTTCGTTCGACGTGCTGCAGGAACTCCTGCCGCGTGTTGGGGTGAAGAGGGTGAAGCTGCCCGTCTGGTTCCAACCGGGCGACGAACGCCGCAGCGAACGCATCGTGCAGTTCGCCGAGCAGCTCGCGGCGCGCGGCATCGAGACGGTCGGCGTGCTGGAGGACCCGGCGTTGTGGATCAACAGCCCGCTGGCGACCGGCACGCCGCCGCCGATCGAGGGGCTGCTGTCGGCCGACCCGTCGTACTGGACGCCGCTGATCGACCACGTGATCACCCGGCTCTCCCTGCGGATCCGCTGGTGGCAGCTGGGCCGCGACGGCGACACGAGCTTCGTCGGGTACGACCGGCTGATCCCGCGCCTCACCGCGATCCGCAACCAGATGTTCCGCTTCGGCCAGGACATCCGCATGGGCATCGGTTGGCGGTGGGACCACGCGCAAGCGTGGGACGAGCCGCTCGGGTGGGACTTCGAGCAGATGGCCGGTCGCGAGCACCTCGACGCCACGGGGCTCAACCAGGCCCTCACGACCGTCCCCCCCAGCCCGGTGCAACGCTGGGTGCTGGTCGCCCCGCCCGAGGTGCCGCTCGAACTCCCAACGGGGATCAACCCGAACGACACCGGCAACCCACTCGTTCGCGAGGCGTTCGTCGTGCGGCACCAGCGGCGCGTGCGCGACTTTGTGAAGCAAATCCTCGTGGCCAAGATGCACGGCACGGACGGCATCTTCATCGCCGACCCGTTCTCCGGGTCGGCCGACGCCCACTCCGGTCAGACCGGCGTGATGAACCAAGACGGCACGCCCGGCGAGCTGCTGCTCCCCTGGCGCACCTGCGCCCGCCTGCTGGGCGGGGCGGATTACATCGGCACGATCCAGCTGCCCAACAAGAGCCAGAACTGGCTGTTCCGGCGTCCGGACGGCAAGGTCGTTATGGTGCTGTGGAACCTCAGCGCTCCGGTCGAGGACGCCAACGCCGCGCCGATCGAGGAGGTCCTCTACTTGGGCGAAAACGTCCACACGATCGACGTGTGGGGCAGCACCGAGGAGCCCGAGATGCGGGGCGAGAGGCAGGTGATCAAAGTCGGCCGGATGCCCCGTTTCGTGTTCGGTTTAAACGAGTCGATCGCCCGCTGGCGGATGGCGACCCGCTTCGAGAGCGGCTCGGTGCCGAGCGTCTTTGGCGTCGAGCACCAGAACGCGGCCCTGTTGACCAACACCTTCCGACAAGGGATCGGGGGGCGAGTCAAAGTGTTCGTCCCCGCGCGCGGCGAAGCCGACGAGGCGCTGTCCGAGGTCCAATCGGCGGAGTGGGAAATCGGGTTGAACAACGAGCAACTCACGCTGAAAGCGGGCGAAGAGATCCGCGCGCCGGTGTCGATCCGCCTGCAGGACGCCCAGTACGGCGACCAGCTCGTGCGGCTCGACTTCTCGCTGCTGGCGGACCGCGAGTACCGGTTCAGTGTCTGGCGCCAGGTGCACGTCGGCCTCGAGGCGGTCAAGCTCGAAGTCCAGACACGCCTGGGCCACGACGGCCGCCTGATCGTCGAGCAGCAGATGAGCCAGGAATCGGGCCAACCCTCCGACTTCACCTGCTACCTCTACGTCCCCGGCACCGACAAACGCCGCAAGCGAGCGCAGGTCTTCCGGCTCGGCCCGGACGTAGACAAGAAGCATTACACCTACCTGAACCCGAAAGGCCTGATCGGCCTGGAGATGCGTCTGAAGATCGAGGAGGTCGATGGGCGCCGCGAGCTGATCCACCGCTTCAAGGTCGACCCCAAACCGTACGAGAGCGCCATCCTCGACGACGAGGAGGCGCCCCTTCGCGGCGACTCGGCTTAGTGCGGGCGGCCCGAGGGCGTAGAATGCGGGGCCGAACCGCTCACCACGCCACCCCCGCTCGCCATGCCGACCCTCGCCGACGCCGTCACGCTGCTGCAACAGATCGCCCCGCCCGAACTGGCGGAAGACTGGGACAACGTCGGCCTGCTCGCCGGCGACCCGGCAGCGCCGTTGCGACGCGTGCACACCTGCCTGACGCTCACGCCCGACGTCGTCGACGAGGCGATCACCGCCAAGGCCGACCTCGTCGTCTCGCACCACCCGCTCCCCTTCCGGGGCGTGAAGACGCTCACCACCGGCACGATCGACGGCGGCTCGCTCTGGAGGCTGCTCGGGGCGGGCGTCGCGGTCTACAGCCCGCACACGGCGTATGACTCGGCCGCCGACGGCGTGAACGCCCAGTGGGCCGAGCGGCTGCCGCTGGCCGATCCCCGCCCGCTCGAACCGATCGAGAACCGCGACGACGGCGCCGGCGTGGGCCGGATCGGCCTGTGGAACGGGGGCGGATTCGACTCGCTGGTCGAAGCGGTCAAATCGGCCGTGAACCTTCCCGAGGCACGCACCGTAAAATCGGAGCGGGAGGGCCCGCTCCGGGTCGCCGTCGCCTGCGGCAGCGGCGGCTCGTTGCTCGACCTGGCGATCGCCGCGGGCTGCGACGCCTTCCTCACCGGCGAAATGACCTTCCACGACTGCCTGCGCTGCCGTTCGCTCGGCATGGGGGCGATCCTCACGGGCCATTACGCCAGCGAGCGTTTCGCGATCGAGACCCTCGCCGATCGCCTCGCCGAGGGCCTGCCCGGCGTCGAGGTGGCGGCGAGCGCCGCCGAGGCCGACCCGCTAACCGTCAGCTGAAACGGACTCAACGCCCCCCCGCCGATTTTCCTTTTGGATCGCCGGCCTCGCCCGCCTAGACTGGCACGCCACCCGCCTTCCCACCGCTCTTGCCCCCGAGGTCGCCTTGCGAGCCACGCGCCTGCTCACCGCCCTGCCGGTGTACAACGAAGCGTCGCACCTCAACGCGGTGCTGGACGAGGTTGTCTCCCAAGTCGATGACGTCTTGGTGATCGACGACGGATCGACCGACGGGACCGCCGAGCTGCTCGCCCAACGCGACGACATCCAAGTCGTCACCCACACGCCCAACCGGGGCTACGGCGCCGCGCTGCGGACCGCCTTCTGCTACGCGAAACGCAACGGCTACGACGTGCTGGTCACGATCGACTGCGACGGCCAGCACGAACCGCAGCGCATCCGCCAGCTCGCCAACCGCGTCCGCGACGGCGTCGATCTGGTCTCGGGCAGCCGCTACCTGGCCGACTCGGCGAGCGCCGGGCTCTCCGCCCCCGCCGACCGGAAGCGGATCAACCAGACGATCACCGCCGAGTTGAACGAGCGGCTCGGCCTCGATCTGACCGACGCTTTCTGCGGCTTCAAGGCGTATCGCGTCGCGGCGCTCGGGCCGCTGCAACTGCGCGAGGATGGCTACGCGATGCCGCTTGAGCTGTGGGTGCAAGCGGCCCACCACGGTCTGCGGATCGTTGAAGAACCGGTGCCGCTGATCTACCTCGACGAGTCGCGCAGCTTCGGCGGCGACCTCGATGTCGCCCAGCAACGGCTGCGTCACTACCGCGAGGTGATCAACCGCGCAAGCGGACGCGTCGCGCAGCGCGACCCGGCCGCCGACCACGACCCGTGCGCCGGGCTGCTCGCCGCGGGCGTTGCGGTGCCGGCCGCCACCTGAGCCCGCCCTCACCCTCGCGCCCGTGCGATCGCCCCGATGGCGGACTACCCGCAGTACCGCGCTCCCGCCGCGAACGACACGGCGCTGGTCGATCCCGCCTGGTCGCGCCAGCTCGCGCAGCTCGCCGAACCTCCGGCGCCCGCCGCCATCAAGATCGGCGGTCTCGATCTTGGCGCGATCCAGAACTCAGCGCGAGCCGGCTTGCTCTCTGCGGCGCGGGAGTACACCTCGGCCTACGCCAACGTTGAATCGTCGCCCGACGGGCCGATCGTCCTGTCGGGGCACCAGCCGGAGCTCTTCCACCCCGGTGTCTGGTTCAAGAACTTCGCGCTCGACGCGCTGGCGAAGACCGCCGGCGGCGTGGGCGTTCATCTGCTGATCGACAGCGACCTCTGCCGCGGCGCGTCGGTCCGCACGCCGACCGGTTCGATCGCTTCGCCACGCGTTGAAGGCGTCCCCTACGACCGGGCGCTCGCGGCGAGGCCCTACGAAGAGCGGACCATCCAAGACACGGCGACCTTCGCCTCCTTCACCGATCGCGCTGCCCAAGCGATCAAGCCGTTGATCCCCGAGCCGCTGGTTCGGGAGCTCTGGGCCTTCGCCGAGTCGGCCCGCGAGCGTTCGGGCAACCTGGGCCGGGTCCTCTCCGAGGCGCGGCACCGAGTGGAACGCGGGTGGGGCTCGAACACGCTCGAAGCGCCGTCCAGCTTGGTTTGCGACGCGCCCGAGTTCCGCCGCTTCGCCGCCGAGCTGCTGCTCCGTGCCCGCGACACCGCCGGGGCGTACAACGCGGCCCTCGCCGAGTACCGCGTGGCCCACCACCTGCGCAACGCGGCGCAGCCGCTGCCCGACCTGGCGACCGACGACGATTGGATCGAGACGCCCCTCTGGGTCTGGTTCGACAACGAACCGACCCGCCGTGCGTTGTGGGCGCGGTCGGAATCGGGCGTGCTGACGCTCTCCAACCACAACGGCTGGGCTGCCGAGGGGCCGAGCGACGCGGAGGGCGTCGCCGGGTGGCTCGAAGAGCTCCGCGCCGCCGGCGTGAAGGTCCGCAGCCGGGCCCTGGTGACCACGCTCTACTGCCGGTTGGTGCTCGCCGACCTCTTCCTGCACGGCATCGGCGGGGCGAAGTACGACCAAGTGACGGATCGGTTCAGCGCCCGCCTGTTCGGCGCCGCCCCCCCGCCCCACGCGACCCTCACGGCGACGCTCCGCCTGCCGATCGACCACGCCGCGCCATCCGATGAAGATCGTCAACGGCTGGTGAAACGCTTGCGCGACCTGCGCTACCACGGCGAGCGGCGCCTGCCCGCCGACGCCCCGGACGAGATCGTTCGGCTCGCCGCCAGCAAACGCGAGTGGATCGACAACCGAGCGGCCGACCCGGCCCAGCGGCACGCAGCGATCACCGCGGCGAACGGGCGCCTGTTCGAGGCGCTCGCCGGCGAGTACGAACAGGCGCTCCGCGACCTGACGCGGGTCGACGCCGGCCGGCGCGACGGGGCGATCCTCGACTCGCGCGAGCATTCGTTCTGCCTGTTCCCGGCGGACGAGCTCCGCGAGCGCCTGCAACGCCTGAGCCAGCCGACCGATGCCTGATCCGCCCTACCAAGCCGTCATCAGCGACCTCGACGGCTGCCTCGCCAACGAACGGGATGGGCCCTTCGACCTGCCGCGGCTCGCGCAGCTCGCCGAGCACAACCGCCTCGCCCAGCGCGACGGCGACCGCCCCGTCGTGACGCTCTGCACCGGCCGCCCACAGCCCTTCGCCGAGGCGATGTGCCGCGTCCTCGGCAACACGACCACGCCGTGCGTCGCGGAGAACGGCGTCTGGCTGTATCACCCGATTGAGAACCGCTACGAGCAGGACCCCGCCATCACGGCCGAGCACCTCGCGCACGTTCACGAGGCGGCCCGCCTGCTCGCGGAGCGCTACGGGCCGCGGGGCGTGCTCCAGCAGCCGGCGAAGACCGCTTCGGTCACCCTCTTCCACGCCGACCGCCGCGTGCTGCACGCGATCTTCGACGGGGTCGAATCGCTGCTCGCCGAGCGGGGCTGGCCGTTCCGCGTCTCGATGACGTGCGACTACATCAACTGCGACTTGCGGCACATCTCCAAAACGAGCGGCCTCAAACGCTTCTTCGCGGCGACCGGCTACGACCCACGGCGCTGCGTCGGCCTGGGCGACACGACCAGCGACCTGCCGATCGCCGAGGCGTGCGGCTGGTTCGGCTGCCCCGCCAACGCGGTCGACGAGCTCAAGGCCGTGGCCGACTACGTCTCGCCCCACGAGGAGGTCGAGGGCGTGCTCGATCTGCTGCGTGTCGCCGGCGCGATACGCTAACGCGGCTCGCCGTTGTCCGACTCGGCGTCGCGCGTGCGGACCTCGATCACCTCCGCGTCGACCACGTCGCCGCGCGGCGTGCCCGGTGGCGGCGAGCCGGTCGTCCAAACACGGACGTTGCCGCCCTGACCGGCGCTCATGCGGACGTGGCGTTTGACCGCGGCGGCCAGCAGCGGTTTCAGCACCGCGCGAACGGGCGGCATCAGCAGCGCGAAACCGAACGCGTCGGTCAGCACGCCGGGCGTGATCAGCACGGCGCCCGCCATGAGGATCATCGCCCCGTCGATGAGCGAATCGGTCGGCGGCTCGCCGGCGGCCATCTGCCGGCTGATGCGTGAGAGCGTCGCCAGCCCCTGCTGCCGAGCCAGGGCGGCGCCGAGCGCGCCGGTGCCCAGAGCAATGAGCAGCGTGAGCGGCCAGCCGATCGCTCCGCCCAACTTCACGAGCAGGGCGATCTCCACAATCGGCAGGAGGGTGAACAGCAACAGCAGGATCAGGAACAAAGCGGGGCCTCAAAAAAGGATGACGCAAAGCTTGACGGGAATAGTGTTCGTGCGTACACATAAACCATGCGGACCGCATCCCGGTGATCCAGGAGAACGTCATGCTACCGTCCTCGGCCACATCAACGCCCCCCGACTCTCCGACGACGTCCCTTGCAGGCCCCATTGAGGGCGAACCGCTCACGCCGACCGGACGATTCCTCGGCCGGGGAGCCGCAGGGCGACCACCGAACCCGCACGAGCGGGTCCGGCGGGAGGACGACCTAGAGCAAGTCGCTGCCGACACCGATTTCTTGGCCTCCAAGGGCCTCGCCGCCGGCGCCGCCCGGCTCCAGACGCGGGTGCGGGAGGAGCGGTCGCGGTCGATCGTCACCCACAACGACAGCCCGGACGTCCCGTACCGCTGGACGCTCAACCCGTACCGCGGCTGCGAGCACGGCTGCAGCTATTGCTACGCCCGACCGGGGCACGAGTTCTTGGGTTCCGACGCGGGGCTCGGATTCGAGACCGAGATCACCGCCAAGACCGACGCCCCCGAGCTGCTCCGCCGCTGGCTCGCCCGGCCCGCCTGGCGGGGCGAGCCGATCTCGCTGTCGGGCGTGACCGATTGCTACCAGCCGCTGGAGCGCCGGCTGGAGATCACCCGCGGCTGCCTGCGCGTGGCGGCCGAGTGCCGCCAGCCGATCGGGATCGTGACCAAAAACGCCCTCGTGACGCGCGACCTCGACCTGCTCCGCGAGCTGGCGGAGCATCGGGCGGTGTCGGTCGCCCTCACGCTGACGACGCTCGACGCCGGCCTCGCCCGCCGGATGGAGCCCCGCACGAGCACCCCGGACCAACGACTTGAGGCGATCACCCGCCTCACCGAAGGGGGCGTCCCGGTCCACGCGCTGCTCGCGCCGATCGTGCCCGGGCTGAACGACCACGAGCTGCCCGATCTGCTGCAAGCGGCCCGCGACGCCGGCGCGCGCTCGGCGAGCTATCTGCTGCTGCGGCTCTCCGGATCGGTGCGCGACGTCTTCTTCGAGTGGCTCCGGCGGGTCGAACCGAACCGAGCCCGCCGCGTCGAGGCGTTGATCCGGGGCGTGCGGGGTGGGGGGCTGAACGACACCCGTTTCGGTCGCCGGATGACGGGCGTCGGCCCGTACGCCGGCCAGATCGCGCGGACCTACCGCGTGTTCGCCAACCGGTTCGGCCTGCGGACCACGCCGGCGCCGCTCAGCAACGACGCGTTCCGACCGCCCGGATCCGAACGGCAGCTCGCGCTGTTCTGACCCGACGCCCCTCCGCTTCGACCAGCGCTAGACCGTCACGCCACTCGCCATGGTCGCCCCGCCCTGGAAGAGCCCAGGGGGGAGCTTCGGCTTAGGTGGCGAGGGCGAGGGCACGCTCGGCGGGGTTGCCGGCAAAGCGTGCCGGGCGTGGTTCACCTGCTGCTCGAGCGATTCGACGACCGCCATCTTCGCCGCCAGCGGAACCGCCGATTCGACGCCCATCTTCTCGAACACGCGGCGCCGGCGCTGCTCAACCGTGCGGACGCTCACGCCCTGGTCGCTCGCGATCTGTTTATTGAGCCGCCCGGCGCAGATCGCCTCGAGTACGCGCTGTTCGTTGTCGCAAAGCGCGGCCTGTCGGCGCCGCACGTCTTCGACCAGCAGGCACTCGGCCAGCCGTCGCTGCGCCTCGGCCCGGGCGACGGTGAGAGGACTGATCAGCGAGTCCCGTGTCGAGGCGCAAGGGAGCACGTCCCACGCGATCAGTTGCCACGATGGGGGCCGCCCGGGGTTGTCGCTCAGCACGATGACCGCGGTCCGCCGGAAGGCGGTCTCGGCCCGGCTCACCATCCGCGGGTGGAAACACGGCTCGGTGGAGACATAGACCGTCGGCCCGACGCCCAAGGCGTAGGCCGCACACTCGTCGAACGAGAGTGCGATGGCGCACCGCATGCCCAGCACCTGGGCGGCGCCGGTCCACGCCTCGATCTGCTGCGGATCGAGCCCGAGCAGCACGAGCTGCCCCGGCTCGGTGGTCTCCTGGCCCGCGGCGTACGCGGGTTCGGGTGTGAATTGCATCGCCTGCCCCTGTGCAAAAAAAAACGAAGGGACGGGCCGCGCTTTGAGCAATCAGCCTTCTTTGATCGGACAGCTCTGAGGGTCAGGGGGGCAACGTCAAGGTGAGGATCGAGAGCCGCTCGACCAGCGATTGCCTGCCCGCAACGCCGGCCCATCTTGTATCCCGCTCCGAACCGAGTGGTGCACCAACCTCCCAGTCCGGCAGGTATGAGTTTCGTCTAGCCGCTAAGTTCCAACCGAGCCGTTTCATCACAAAAGGCCAAAGCCCCCATCGCAACGACCGGGCGCAGGCCGAAACGACAACCCAACCCGCAAACCCCTCCCGATCGTGCTTCGCGCGACGACCGGCGGGGGCGGTCTCGCCGGCGCCCCGGGCGGTGACTCTGACGGGATTGCGGCGTTATCCGATTTGACTCCCGCCGGGGGTGATCTATGTTTGCCCGGCTTCTGGGTTTGCGCCCGGCGGAGCCCCGCGCGCCGTACGGAACGGCGGCGCACGATGCCTTCGACCCTTCCCAGGCACACCCACACACCCATGTCAGCTCGGATGATAGCGGTCGCCGCCCTCGCGGTTGGCCTCGGATCGGTCGGCGTGTCCCACGGGCAATCGACGCCTTCGTTGCAGGGCCGACTCGACGCGCTCGCGCAGCAAGTCCACCTGCGGCACCAGCATTACGAGCCCGCCCTCACGGCGCACCGACAGCACATCCGGGCGGTGCTGGAGGAATGGAACCGCACAACCGGTGGCGAGGCGTCCGCCGATAACCGCGCGCTGATGGCGAACTGGATCGACCGCGCCATGCGTTCGATCATGCCGGGAGGGTCCGGTGAGCTGCCCGCGGCGCCACGCTTTTTGAAGCAGCCCGAGCCGGTCGTCGCCAAGCGGGCGCCCGCCGAACGCTCGCTAACCAAGCAGACCACGCCGGCCGCCGATGTTGAGCCGGCGCCGCCAGCGATCGTTCCCCCGAACACCGGGGCTCGAGCGAATGGCCCCGCCCAGGTGGTCCGCACCTCCGCCACCGAACGGCGCTCGGTCGCTAAGCCGATCGCCCCCGCGGCCGAGGCGGCGGGCCCGGCCCGCTCGCCGGCGCGCAGCAAGTGGTCCCGGCGCCCCTCCGCGGCACCGCTGGAGTGGCGCGACCCCTTCGCCGACGACCCGGCCGCCAGCCCGAACCCGCTCCGCTCGGGACAGCGCCGCACGTCACGTCGCCCGTCCTTCGATCGCTCGGCGGGAGCCACGATCAACCGGGCCCAGCTGGCCGCGGAGGTGCGCGGCTACAACGCCGCACTCCGCGAATTGCAGCTCGCGGTCATCGAGATGGAGGAGAGTGACGTGTTCGGCCTCGCGGACGCCGCCGAGCGGCTGGAGCGGCTGGAGGAACAACGCCAGTTCCTCGACCTCTACCGCCAGGGGCTGCCGGCTTCGGAGCGGGGCTGGCTGCCCGAGTCGCCCTCGTCGGAGCTGGTCCGCGAGCTGGTCCGCCGCAAGGCGGAGCGACTGACCAAGCAGACGCCCCCCCGCGAAAAATCACGCCGGCGAGCGTTGGAGAACCTGACGGCCCGGCTGGCGCGACTCGCGGGGCAGTCCGAGCGCTGAACCCACGATCCCGGTCCGAGCATGAAAAAAGCCGCGTCTTTGTCGACGCGGCTTTTTTCGTGTGTCTTGATCGTGACGAGTGAGGGGGCGGCTCACTTGTCGCCATCTTCGTCGTCTTCCTTCTTGGCCTTCTTCTTCTTCTTCATGGCCAGCTTGCGGACACGGACCTTGGGCAAGCCGTAGGGCCTGCTGTCGTCGGACCACCGTTCGGTCTCGCGGAGCTTCTCGATCCGCTCGACGCGCGTGAGAACGCTGCGGTTGGCGGTGGCGCCCGCCTTCACTTTGAGAGACTTATCAATCGCCATGGTTCTGACCTGAACAGCGCCGTCGTGTGTGCGGATGGGTGGGGCGCGCCCCTGGGAGCGAGCCGAGCCCCACATACTAGAGGTCGGCTCCCCGGGCCACAACCCGTAGCCCGCCCGAAAAATTGCCCCTGATCGGAGCCCCGCTCAGGCGGGAGCCCGCTCGCTGGGCAGGCGTTTCAGGCGATTCATGATCGATTCCATCGTCCGGGGCCGCTTATCGGGCTCCTGAGCCAGGCACTCCGTGATCAGGGTCTCGACCTCCGGGTGGACCCAGGGACAGTGCCCCGACAGGGGGGGGATCGCGATCACCCCGTGCGACATCGCCGCCAAGCCGTCCGACCCACGCGGCCAAGGGAGCTCGAAGGCGAACATCTCGTACATCGAGGCTCCGAAAGCGAAGATATCGACCCGCTGGTCGGTCGCCTTCCGCCGGGCGATCTCCGGCGCCATGTAGTTCGGGGTGCCGGTCCGGTTGCCCGGCTGCATGTACTCCTTCTCGGCGGGGACGGTCAGGCCGAAGTCGATCAGCTTGAGCGACGAGCCGTCTTTCGCGCAGACGAAGTTCCGCGGGCAGACGTCGCGGTGGATGAACCCCGCCTTGTGGACGACATCGAGGGCCTCGGCGGCCTGGCGCATGAGGGTCAGGCGGTTGCCTTCGAGGCGTTGATCGCGTCCGATGATCACCGAGTTGAGGCCGGGTCCGTCGAGGAACTCCATGACCAGGAACTGCTCGTTCTTGGTGGTGAGGCCGTGGCGGGTGGTCTTCACGATGGTCGGATGATCGAAGAGCGAGGCGATCTCGCCCTCGGTCGGTTTCTTGAGGCCACGGAACCGTGCCTCGAGTTGCTCCGTCTTGGTCTTGTCGAGGATCTTCAGGCCGACGATCTCGTCGGTCTGGCGATCGCGGGCCATGTGGAAGTCCGACATGGTGCCGGAGACCGCTTCGCGGAGGATCTCGTAGCGGCTGGCCACATCGACCTTGCCGCCATCGAGCATCGAGCGAAAGAAAGCGCCGATTCCGGCCATCGACCTGTTTCTCGCGTAAGTAAAAGGCTTGGGCGTAGGGGCGGGTGCGATCCGTTCAATATACCTGGAGACGACGAGTGCGCGTCACGGAGCTTTTCACCCCGACCGCGGCCCCCACCAACGGCCGGTACAACCGCCCCAAGTGGACCCTCGCGGCGATCGCCTGCCTGGTGCTGGCGCCCGCTGCGGCCCGGGCGGGCGGCGGGCCGGAGAACGTCCTCCTGGTGGTCAACGCCAACAGCGCCGGCTCCAAGGCGGTCGCCAACCACTATATCCGCTCGCGCGACCTGCCCGCCTCGAACGTCGTCTACCTCGACTACAACGGCCCCCTGGAACGCGTCAGCGGGGAACGATTCCGCGAGGAGATCTTCCTGCCAGCGGCCAAGGCGATCGACGACCGCGGCCTCGGCCTGCAGATCGACATGGTCGCCTACTCGACCGACTTCCCCTGGCTGGTGAACCTCCAGAAGGAGTACCCCAAGGAGGTCAAGCTCACCAAGCAGCAGTCGCCGTACGCCTCGCTCACGGGGGCGACCTACCTGTACACCTTCGTGCTGGGCAAGCACCCGGGCGTGGTGACGCTCGCCACCAACTGGTACGTGCCCTCCCCTAAGGGGCGATCGAGCCAACGCAACCTGCTCAGCTGCGCCTCGCTGTCGCGCATCCCGTCGCGGGCTTTCCGCTCGCGGTACGCTTGGCTCGAAGGGGGCAGACGCTCCCCCGACGTGAAGAAGGGCCGTCGCTACCTGATGTCGACCATGCTGGGCGTCACCACGGGACGGGGCTCAACGGTCGAAGAGGTGATCGCCTCGCTCGATCGGGCCGTCGAGGCCGAGCGGTCGCCCCCCGAGGGGACGTTCTGCTTCGTCCGCAACAACTCGGCACGTTCCACCCCACGCCACGCCTGCTTCGCCGCGGCGGCCGAGGAGCTGAAGCGGCTTGGTGCGAAGGTCCAGGTCCAAACGGGCGACGCTCCCAAGCAAGTCGACCAACTCCTCGGAACGATGCTCGGCACGCGCGAGATCGATTTTGATAGAGCGGGCTTCAGGATCTCACCGGGCGCCATCTGCGAACAGCTCACGAGCTACGGCGGCGTGCTGACCACCAAGCCGGGCTATCAAACCCCGCTGACCGACTGGATCCGAGCCGGGGCGACCGGCTCCTGCGGCACGGTCGCCGAGCCGTACGCCATCCAGGCCAAGTTCCCGCTCCCCTCGCTGCACGTGCACTATCGACGGGGTTGCTCGTTGGCGGAGTCGTTCTATCAATCGGTGGCCGCTCCGTACCAATTGCTGATCGTCGGCGACCCGCTCTGCCAACCGTGGGCCCAACGGCCCAACCTCACGGTCGACGGATGGCCCACCCCGGCGAACGGGGGCGACCTGAGCACGCTCGGCCTCGCCGAGCTGGGCCTCGCCGAGCTGGGCCTCGCGGAGCTGGGCATCAAACCGCCCGCCACCGAGACGGCCGACTCGGAGCCGGAAGGAGGGAGCGAAGAGACCGAGCCCGAGGGGCCGCCCCCCGTGCTGAAAATTGTGCCGCGTGTGACGACCGCGAGCGGCAAGGGGGCTTCGAGATGGGAGCTGTTTGTCGATGGCAAGCTCCGCATGCGGCTCCCCACGGGCCAAGGCGCCGCGTTCACCGCCGAGCAGCTCGGGCCGGGCTGGCACGACCTGCGGTGCGTCGGCTTCAGTCCCGACGCGCTAGAGAGCCAGCGGCGGCAGCTCGGCGGGATCGAGGTCCTGGAGATCGAGGGCCAAACGTTCGCCCCCGTGCGGCTGCGGAGGACCGATAAGCCGCTGCGTGTCGCCGCAACGGCGGAGGGCGCCGAGCGGATCTCGATCCGCCAGGGGATGCGTGAGGTCGCCGTGATCGAGGGCCCCGGGGGCGAGACGGATCTCTCGGCCGAGGTCCTGGGCCCCGGGCCGGTCCGCCTGCGGGCGGTTGCGGAGCCGTCCGGGGCCGCTTCGCCGCCGCTCTGGCTGCGGGCGAGGGGGAGCGACGACGGCGGGGCCTGATCGTCGCAACCCGCCTGATCGGGCGCGCCAGCCGGAAGTCATTTGAAGGTCGATGGTTGCGCCCCGGCTGGTTCGTTGACACCCCCCCCAACCGCGATACGATTGACGCTCTGTCGTGCGCTTTTTGCTGCGATCCGGGAACCCAACACGGGGTCGCGGCGTCGCAAAGGGCCAGGCTCCGCGTGGTCGGCGTATCGTCGCCGCCATTCTGGGGCCCTCGAGTTTGGGGCCGTCGAGCCCGCCCTCCCTTCGATCACATCGCGTCTCTCTCGCAGGACCCCTCCCGGGGCGCCGCCATGCAACGCTATCGCGTTAACGTTCCGCTTCTCGCCGCTCTCGTGATCGGCTCGATCGTCCTGTTGGGCGGCTCGTACGGGCTCTACAAGTTCCAGAAGGCGCGCAACTCCGACCTTCTGCTGGAGCGAGACCAGATCGCCCGCGAAGAGGGCAACTGGAAGAAGTCGAAGCAGCTGCTGGTCAACTACCTGCAGATCAACCAGAACGACGAAGACGCCATGGCGCAGCTCTGCGACACCCTGATCGAGGTGTCCAAGCTGCCCGACGCGGAACGCCAGGACCTGAGCAAGGCGATCGGCCAGCTGGAGACCACCGTCCGGAACTTCCCGGAACGCGACGACCTGCGGCGCAAGCTGGTCGATCTGTACATGGAGCACCACGCGCTCAAGCAGGCGACCGACCACATCTCGCAGCTGCTGAACCGCAAGCCCAAGGACCCCGAGCTCGAGGCGATGCGGTCGAAGTGCTATTTCGGCAGCGGCAACGACAAAGCGGTCGATCACGCCTTCACGCTGATCGGCTACGACCCGACGACCGACGCGTTCGACATGGACGAAGCGATCGCCCCGGGCGAGTTCTTGGTCTACAGCCAGGTCGCCCGGAAGCTGCGATACGACCGGCTGGAGCAAGGGCTAGCCGACCGCGTCATCGCCCAGATGGTCGAGGCCAATCCCGAGAGCGGGATGGCGTTGCTGGCGCGCGGCCAGTACCTGGAGAACCTGAAACGGAGCGACGAGGCCAACGAGGACATCAAGAAGGCCCTCGAGCTGGAGCCCGACACCCCGGCGATCATCATCGCGAACGCGCGGCTCGCCTCGCGCGACGACCGCGTCGACGAGGCGAACAAGCTGCTCCGCGACGGCCTGGAGAAGCACCCGGACAACCCGGGGCTCTACCAAACCCTGGCGGACACCGCGACCCGCCAACGCGACTACGAGGGCGCCGCCAAGGTGTGCGACGAGGGGATCGCGGCGGTCAAACCGGAACAGTCGCTCTACCTGATGCTGCAGAAGGCCCGGCTGCTGCTCCAGCTGAACGACCTGAAGGCCGTCAAAGACACGATCAAGCAGATGCGAGACCTCGACCTGTTCCAGGCCGCCTTCCCGGACTACCTGGAGGCTCAGGTCTGGATGCGGGACCAGCGCTGGTTCGACTCGGCGAAGGTCTTCGAGAAGTACCAGTCCTTCTTCGGCGCCAACCAGCTGATCGGCCCCGAGCTGAACTGCCTGCTGGGCCTCTGTCGCGAGAAGCTCGGGCAGAAGGAGCTCGCCGTCGAGGCGTTCGACCGCGCCCTGCAGATCGAGCCCAAGAACGAGATCGCGCTGACCGGTCGCCAACGCGTGCTCGGTTCGCTGGGCGGCAAGCGACGCGAAGGCGAGGGCGTTTCGATCTACACCGCCCTCGCGTTGGAGCTGGCGAAGCCCGAGTCGGAGCAGGACTGGGAGGCGTTTGACGCCCGCTGCCGCCAGTACATCGATCAGATGGGGCTCTCCGAGGGGATGCTCAAGGTCCTGCAGGGCGAAGTGGAGATGCGTCGCGGCAACTACCCCGATGCCCGCAAGCTCCTGGTCGAGGCGTACAAGATCGACCCCGACAACCTCGGCGTTCGCCGGGCCGCGGTGAAGCTGTTCGCCGCCGACCCCGACCAGGGTCCGGTCAAGGCGCTCGGCCTTTTGGACAAGGTCGTCGAGCGGTTCGGCGATATGCCGATCCTGCGGCTCGAGCGGGCGGACCTGCTGAGCGTCATCAATGACGAGGACCTCACCGACCAGCTGTTCGCTCTCACCAAAGGGACCGAGGACTGGACCGCCCCGCAGCAGGTCCAACTCTGGAAGGGCCTCGCGAACAAGTTCGGCCGACTCCGCAAAGAGGAAGAACGCTCCGAGTGCCTCCGCAAGGTCGCCGAGCTCTCGCCGAGCGATTTGCCGACCCTCCTGAACCTTTTCCAGGTCGCGAAGTCGACCAACGACGAGGAGGGCATGAAAGCCGCGCAAGACTCGATCCTCAAGCTGGTCGGCAGCAAGGAAGACCCGACCTGGATGTTCACCGAAGCCCAACGCGAGATGGCCGCCTGGCGCGCCCTGGGCGGACAGGGCGACGGGCTCAGCAAGGCCAAGGAGTTGGTCGATCGCGCTCTCAACCAACGCGAAGGATGGCACGAGCTCCACAACCTGAAGGCCGAGCTCGCGCTCGCCCGCGGCGACGTGCAGGGCGCCCTCAGCAGCTACGACCGCGCCGCCAACCTCGGCCGGCAGGACGCCCGGGAGCTGTTTCAGTACATCAAGCTGCTGATGGCCCGAGGGCGCTACCAAGACGCCCTTAGCCAGATGGACAAGATCAGCCGCGACAGCCGCTTGCAGCTGCTGGGCCGCGAGTACTCCGAGTGCCTGCTGAACGTCGGCCGAGACGCCGAGGCGACGACCGCCTCCGAGGCGTACGCCGCCCAGGCGCCCACCAACCCCAAGATGCAGCTCTGGTACGGCCGTTTCTTGTCGCGTCTCGCCGCCGTGCCGGGACTCCCCCAGAGCCGCAAGAAGACGCTCACCGACAACGCGGGCAAGGCGTTCAACGCCGCGGTGGAGAACGACCGCAATTCGGCCGACGCCTGGCTGGCGCTGGTCGGCTATTACGCGGCCACGCGTCAGCCGATCAAGGCGGACGACACCATCCGCGAGGCGCAGCTCGTCCTCATCGAGGATCAGTCAAGGTTGTTGTTCGCTCGCTGCTACGAGATGGTCGGCCGCGCGATCGACGCCGAGGCCCTCTACAAGCAGGCGCTCGAGGAGGTCGATGAATCGCAGCGCGCCCGGGTCTCGCGGCTCGCCGCCCAGTTCTACCTGGGACCCGCGTACCAACGCGCGGACAAGGTCGATCGCGCCAAACCACTGGTCAACCAGATCCTCAAGGACGTGGCCGACGGCGTCATCGAGGGGAACAACCCGCACGCCCGCTGGGCACGCAGCACGGCGGCCCGGCTGCTGGCCTCGGGGGGCTCCTACCAAGAGCTCCGCGACGCGGAGAACTTGCTCTCGTCCAATGTGTCGGACGGGGTCCTGCCCACCGAAGACCGCATGCTCATGGCGCAGATCCTCGCGCCGCGCCCCGAGCCGATCTCACGCCTGAAGGCCGCCACGCTGCTCGAGGAGATCGGGCAGAACCAGAAGCTCTCGAAGAAATCGGAACTCGACCTCGCGAAGCTCTACTTCGCGTTGGGCGAATGGCGCAAGTGCCGCCAGCAGATGCTCAACATCATCGCGCAGAACCCCGAGGACCGCTCCGTGCGTCTCGCCTACCTGGAGATGCTCCTGAGGCGGGGCGGATCGAGCGACATCGACCAGGCGGTGCGCCAGGTCAAGCGGCTCCAGGAGATCGCCCCCAAGGAACTCTCCACCCGCGAGATGCTCGCCCGGGTTGCCAGCGCGAAGGGCAAGAACCGTGAGGCCGCCGCCACGCTGCGGTCGGTGTTGCCACGCAGCGCCGCGAAAATCACCCCCGAACAGATCCCGCTGCTGCAGCGGGTCGCCGCGAGGCTCGTCACCTTCGACGATCTCAAGGGCGCCCAACAGCTCAACGAGCTGGCTGCCAAGCTGGGGGGATTGGACGAGAAGCTGGCCCTCGCGCAGTTCGTCGGCACGCACGTCGATGCCGACCAAGCGCTCGACCAGCTCGACAGCATGCGGGGCGAGGCGACCCCGGCCCAGATCGTGAAGCCCGGGTTGGCGATCATCCGCGCCAACGACTCGGCCGACCCCACCGTCACCAAAGAACGGGTGGACCGTGTGCAAGCTTGGCTCGACCGCGGCCTGCGTGAGGACCCCGAACTGGTCGCCTTGTTGCTGCAGCAAGCCGAGTGCTACGACATCCAACGCGACTACGACCGGGCCGCCGACGCGTACCGGGTCCTGTTGGACCACGAAGAGGTGAACGGCGTTGGCCGCGCGGTCGTGCTGAACAACCTGGCCTACCTCCTCGCCCTGGCGAAGATCGACGAGGCCTCCATCAGCGAGGCCGAGCGTTACATCTCCGAGGCGGTCGATCTGCTCGGCCCCAACTCGGAGATCCTCGACACCCGGGCGGTGGTCGCCATCGCCGACAAGCGCTACGACGACGCGATCGCCGACCTCGACCTGGCGGTGATCGACAACCCGACCGCCTCGAAGTACTTCCACCTGGCCGTGGCCCACCAGGGCGCCGGCCAGACCGAGAGCGCAGCCGCCTCGTGGCAAGAGGCGGTCGATCGCGGCCTGAGCCGCGATTCGGTTTCACGGCTCGAGAAAGAGCAGTACGACCAGCTGAAGGAGCAGCTCTCCTCGGCCGGCCTCACAAGCGTCAACCGCTGACCTGCCGGGGCCCGCCGAGACGTCCGCCCGGCCCGATTTGTCGGGCCGCTCACGGCCGATTATCCTGAAGGGTCGCCGGCCGCCATTGCAGGCTTATCCGGCTAACCTAAGCAGGAACACGAGTCCGATGCGTCTCTCCCTCGCCTCCGCCGTCCGTCCCGCCACGATCGCCCTGGCAGCCTGCGGGATGGTCCTGCCCGCGTTCGCCCAAGACGACGCCGACCAGGCGACGACCGAACAGGCCGCCCCCCCCGCGCCGACGGTCGTCCGCTTCGATCCGGGGCGGATGCCCGAGGCCGAGCTCAACACGCCCGCCCTCGGCTGGCGGTACGGGAGCCTTTCGTCCGGACAGAAGCGTGCCTTGCGTCGTGGCTTCAAGCTGCCGCTCGACGCCCTGGCCGCCGCGAAGTCGCCGCGCGACTTGGTCCGGGCCGCGGTGATCGCCCCGCTGCCCGATCCGAGCCAGCCGATGCTGCCGGTCAAAGCGGTGGAGGCCGGCGCTTCCGACCCGTTCGCCGACGGGAAGAAGAAGCGGACCGCTTTCCGCGACGACCCGATGCGGGCGTTGGGTGAGTGGCTGGGCGTCACGGACGAGGACGCCACGGGCGACGCCTTTGCCGGCTCGTCGGACCCGTTCGCCGACGGCGTCGACGGCGGCTTCGACACCGACTCCGCGACCGCCTCCCCCGCCGACACCGAGGACGACACGGACCCGTTCGCCGGCGACTCCGGGGCGGAAGACGACCCGTTCGCCGACTTCTGATCGGGCCCGCACCGGCGGCCTCTACCGACTGGACCGATTCTGAGGGCGGGCGTCGTCGCCCGCCCGCCCGCGAGAGGGCGAACGCCCCGATCCCAAATAGGTTCGCGGCCAGGGTCGTGCTATCCTCGTGGATAGCGTCGGGGGAAGCTCCCCCGCGCCGTTACCCCGAGGTCCGACTCTAGGCTCTCCCCATGTCGATGTGGCGTCCGACCGTTAGCTTCTTCGTCCTGCTCGCTCTCTCCGGCTGCACCGAACCGGCGCGCCCCCCGGCGCCGCCTAAGGCTCCGCCGACCGCCGAGGAGAGCTTTGCCAAGATCGTTGGAACCCTGACGCAGCGGATCGAGAACGAACCGCTGGTATCGGGGGGGCAGCTCGACGCCCCTCCCGGCACGCCGGTCGCCGACGCGCGGGTCTACGTCTCGCACGAGCTGGCGCCCGCCGTTGAAGGAGAACCACGGCGGGGATCGATCTGCTTTTCCACCAAGGCGAAGGTGACGGTCGTGCTCCCACCGCCCAACGAAGAGGATCAGAAGCAAGACCGGGCGAAGACCGAATCGGAGGTTGCCGAGCTGCAAGCCGAGCTAGAGGGCGTCGCCGACATCGACTCGCTGGTGGTGCCGACGACCGAGGGGCTCAACAGCCGCCTGGGGAAATCGCCGATCCACGAGATCACGCCCGACGACGAGAGCTGCTACGAGCTGGAGCACCGCGACGGCCGCTGGGAACTGCTCACCGAACTCGACAAGGAGAACGAGCCGTTCTTCGCGCTCGAGATGGAGTTCGCGATCAAGAAGCAGTAGCGAGCCGGCCGGCTCACGACTCGCCGTTGGAGAGCGTCGCCAGGTTGCCCTGGCGGAAGGCGTCGGCCATGGCGCGGGGGACTTCGGCCTCGGCGGCGACCACCTCGCCCCGCTTGGCGGCGACCTCGGCCTTCATCTCCTGCTCGCGGGCGATCGCGTCGGCGCGACGCTTCTCGGCCATCGCCTGGGCCTTGCGGGTGTCGGCCTCGGCCTGGTCCGCCTGCAAGCGGGCGCCGATGTTCTCGCCGATATCGATGTCGGCGATGTCGATCGACACGATCGCGAAAGCCGTCTGCGCGTCGAGCCCACGCTCCAGCACCGCCTTGCTGATGCGGTCCGGGTTCTCCATCACCTTGAGGTGGTCCGCCGACGAGCCGATCGCCGTGATGATCCCCTCGCCGACGCGGGCGATGATCGTGTCCTCGGTGGCGCCGCCGATCAGCTTCTTCAGGTTGGTCCGCACGGTGACCCGCGCCCGGACTTTCAGCTCGACGCCGTTCTTGGCGACGGCGCTCAGCGTGCTCTTGGGCGACTTCTCGGGGTCGGGGCAGTCGATCACCTTCGGGTAGACGCTCGTCTTGACGGCGTCCAGCACGTCGCGTCCGGCCAGGTCGATCGCCGCGGCGCGGTCGAAGTCGAGATCGATGTCGGCCCGGTGGGCGGCGATGATCGCGTTGATCACGCGGGCCACGTTGCCGCCGGCCAGGTAGTGGGCCTCCAGCCGCTTGGTCGTGATGCCGGTCGCCGGGTCCTGCCCCACGCCCGCCTGCATCGCCTGGATGCGGGCGTCGATAATCACCCGGGGGGGGACCTGCCGCAGGCTCATGAGCGGCAGGTCGATCGGGTTCATCGGGACGTTCGAGAAGTACGCCTGGAAGAGGATCCGGCCGTAATTGATCAGGAAGATCGCCATCACGACGATCGCCACCAGGATGAACAGCCCCAGCAGCGCCCGGACAACGACGTTGTCGTACCAGGCGGCGAGGGGGAGGGCGGTCAGCAGGGTGGTCGCGAGCATCGGGGGAGCTCCGGCTGGGGGCGTGTCTCTCGTGGGATTCTAGTCGATCGGGGCCGCGAGAGCAGCTTCCTTCTCACGGCGCCCTCTTTCCCGGCTCCGCAGCTCGATCGCGGCCCGGACCGAGCCCGAGGAGTCCAATTCGAGCCCCGGCTCTAGCCCCGCAGCCCCGCAGCCCCGACCAAGCTTGGCCGGGGTTACCGTTCAACGCTTCAATCGAGCTGGGTCGGCCCGGGGAACTTCACGCGGCCGGGTCGGTCCTGGTAGTTCGCCAACTCACCCGCGATCTCGGCCGCTTTTCTCGCGCCAAGAAGATCGGCCCCCTCCTCCTCGCCGATCGCCTCGGGCGCCGCGGCCGACTCGCCCCGGTGCAGGTGCAGCGTCTGGGTCGGGAAGGCGAACGCCACGCCGAGCGACTCGGCCAGCCGGGCGATGTCCGCCAGCAGCCGGTGCCGCTCGCGGAGCTCGGTCGCCCAGTCGGGGACCTCGAAGTAAACCACCACCAGCACGTCGAGCGACGCGGGGCCGAAGTCGTTGAAGTAAGCCGCGTAGAAATCCTTCCGCGTGTGCGGGTGCCGCCGGATCAGCTCCCGGACGCCCTCGCAGAACGCCTCGATCCGTTCGGGCGGGGTGCCGTATTCCAGGCCGAGCTTGTTCAGGTAGCGGCGGTACTTGCGGCGTCCGAGGTTGTCGACGTTCGCCCCGGCCAGCTTGCTGTTGGGGACCGTCACCTGCGAGTTGATCCCCGTGCGGATCTGCGTGCTGCGGAAACCGAGCCGTTCGACCTCGCCCTCGACCCCCTCGATGTTGACCCAGTCGCCGACCTCGAAGGGGCGGTCGAACAGCAGGGTGATCGAGCCGAAGAAGTTGGAGAGCGTCTCCTGCGAGGCGAGGGCGATCGCGATGCCGCCGATCCCGAGGCCACCGATCAACGTCGCTGGGAGCTCGTCGCTCAGCGAGGCGACCGCGGCGACGACGCCCGCGAGCGTGGCGACGATCTTCGCGGTTGAAGTGGCCAGCGGGATCACCAAGTCGTCCGACTTGCGGTCGCGTCGCTTGGCCCGCCGCAAGAAGTACCCCGCCACCAGGTCGAGCACGCGGTAAACGGCGAGCACCGCGGCGACCACGGCGATGACCCGTAGCACGACCGACAAGACGCTCATCACCGCGATCGGCAAGCCGATCCAGTCGGCGCCCACCACCCAAGCCGTCGCGTTCGCCAGCCGGCCCACCGGCCGCCACACCTTGGCGGTGGTTTGATGAGCTTCGATGAACTCCGGATCGATACGCCCGAGGAAGAAGTCGCCGATCGGCGTCAGCAGCAGGCAAGTCGCTTTCTCGATGACCCGGCCGATCGGCACCAGGCAGCCCAGCAAGATCCACTGATAGGTCGGGATCAAAAAGTGAGTGGTCTGAAGCCACTTGGGAAACGCCTGACGGAGGACTTCCTCGGTGGTCGCGGTCGGTTCGGGATCTCCGTTCGCGGCCAACATGGCGCGGGCCTGCCCCGCGGGCGAATCCTCGAGCCGCGTCGTGACCCGCTCGTACAGCGCATCGATCTGGCCGACCGTCTCCGCACTGAACCGCCACCCGCCGTCCTCCTGCCGGGCGATCTTCAGTTGAGCCGCTTCGGGAGAGGGGTCGATGAGCCATTGATCAAGCGGCCACGGCTTCTGACGTTCCGAGTCCTTGGAGGGGACATTCTCGAAGTCGTACTCCGAGGTCGAATCGCTCCCCTCGAATCCGGGAGCCTCCGCCTGCGGGTCGGTCACGATCTCCGGCAGGTCCTTTTCACCCCCCGCGCTGGCGCGCACCGGCGGATTGCCCACGTTGCGGATCAGCCGGTAGAGCTTGTACGCCAGGTCGGGCCTCCGCTTCTCGGCGGCCACCGCGCTCACTTGGGATAGGTCGAGCAGCTCGGCGGCGGAACGCTTCTCGTCCGCCCGCATCCGCTCGAAGAACGACCGCAGCACCGCCCGGGGCGAGCGGCGTTCGACGGGGATCGGGTTCGGCGCCGGGGTGGCGGCGGGGGCATCGGGCGGGGCCTCGGGCGCAAAGGCGGTCGTGTCGGCCCGCGCCGAGCCGAGGCACAACCCCGCGATCAGCAGGCACAGCCGGGCCGGGCGGGGGCGTTTCGAGCGGTTTTTGAGCATGCGAGCGTCCCGGCGGGGTGCGCCGTGTGGGTTTGCTGGCTTTTTTTGCAGGATTGGGCGATACTTTTATCGCACCCCTCCGGCCCCGCCGGCAGGGTCTAAGTCTCTCCCACCAGGGGCTCCGCAGTCTCTCCCGCCAGAGGCTCGACAGGCTCTCCCGCCAAGGGCTCGACAGAGGGAAGAGGCGACTCCTCCGGAACCGAGGTCAAGAGAAGCCGATGAACAACCCCCCCTCGCGCGCGAACCGCCGCCAAACCGGCTTCACGCTGGTCGAACTCCTCGTGGTGATCGCCATCATCGGCATGCTGATGGCGCTGCTCATCCCCGCCGTGGGCGCCGCCCGGGCCCGGGCCCGGCAAATCACTTGCACGAACCAGCTGAAACAGCTCGCGACCGGGATCATCAATTACGAGAGCAGCAAGCAGAAGTACCCGGGCTACGTTCAGAGCCTGAAGCGCTCAGACGGAGCGAGCTTCCTCCGCATCCGGGTCCAGACCCTCAGCAACTCGTTATTCGAGAGCACCAGCAACCGGGCCGAGTCGCTCGTGAGCTGGGCCGCGATGATCCTGCCGGAGATCGAAGGGAACGACATCTACGACGCGATGTTCGACGCGACGACAACCGGTCCACGCGCCCAGATCCTGCCGCTCGAAGTCTTCCGCTGCCCCGACGACACCGAGATGTCCGCGCTGTCCGACACCGCCGGCCTGACCTACGTCGCGAACACGGGGACCTGGGATTGGTACGGCACGAACAATCAGCCCTTGCCCTCCTCCAGCAACTTCGGCGCGGCCGAATACAACGCGATCGCGGGGGACACCAAGTCGAACGGCATCTTCCACAACCGAACGTTCGACAATGTTTCGTTGAACATGTCGGACGTGAGCAGCGGTGACGGCGCCTCAAACACCCTGCTGCTCTCCGAAAACATCCACAAAGAGATCGAGGAGCCCGAGTCGTCCAACCTCCGGCTGTACACCTGGGCGGGCGTCTTCCCCGGCACGCCGGGCGAGCAGCAGCTCGGCATGGTCTGGATCGACCCCGAGCAGTACGACTCGGGCAACCTCAACGCCAACCCGTTTGTGGAAGTGAGCGGCGTCCCGATTCAGTACGCCTTCTCGCAGGAGGGCGATGCGGTGGGCTACCCCATTGCGAGCCCGGTGTTCGCGCGGCCCGCGTCCAGCCATCCGGGCGGCGCCTTCAACGCCGCCTTCGCGGACGGCTCCACCAGGACCTTTCAGCCGGACCTCGATTACACGGTCTACCAACGCCTGCTGACCGTGAAGGGCCGCAAGGCGACCGAACCGGTGGGCGGGACCGACTCGATTTACAAGAACCTCGCACCGCTCTCCGCCGACGACTTCTGATCGTCTTGCAGCGGACGCCCCCAAGCGGCACGCCGCGCCCCACAGCTTGAAGGAACGCCGCTCTGGCCACGAAGAAAGACAAGAAGCCGGCCAAGGGGGACGATCCCAACGAGAAGACGATCGCCACCAACCGCAAGGCGCGGCACGAGTACGAGGTGCTCGAGCACCTCGAGTGCGGCGTCGTGCTGGTCGGCAGCGAGGTGAAGTCGTTGCGCCTGGGGCACATGTCGCTCGACGAGGCCTACGGCCGCATGCAGAACGGCGAGGTCTACCTCGTCGGGTGCAACATCGAAGAGTACCGCAACGCGACCCACGAGCAGCACGAGCCGAAGCGCTGGCGCAAGCTCCTCATGCACCGCCGCGAGATCACCCGCTTCGCCGCGCGGGCGTACGAGAAGAACCTGACGCTCGTGCCGCTGAAGATGTACTTCAAAGAGGGGAAGGCGAAGGTGCTGCTGGGGCTCTGCCGCGGCAAGAAGACCTACGACAAGCGCGAGTCGCTCAAGAAGAAGACCGCCCAACGCGACATGGACCGCGCCCTGCGGGGACGCTAGGCGATGTCTCCAAATGAGGAGTTTGAGCCGAAGGCGCTAGCCTCGGGCGAATTCACGGGAAAGATTGGACTGCGCTCCGCCCGAGGCTAGCGCCTTCGGCTCAGCCATTGATAGCGATGGTCTCTCACGCTGATCTTTCTTGAGGCATGCGGCTGAGCTACGCTGCGCCGCGATGAGCGACCCCGACGAAGCCGCCGCCCCCCTCTCCGCGAACCGCCTGCGGGCGGCGTTCGCGCGGATGTTCGGCAAGCCGGGCGACGATGACGACGACGCGCCCATTGAGTCGGTCTCGCCCGCCGCGCTCGACGCGGTGACGCCCGAGGGCGTGGTCGAGGCGCTGCTGTTCGTGGGCCGGCCGGAGGGCGAGGCGATCGACGCGGAGCGTCTGGCCTCCGCCATCCGCGACACGACGCCCGACGAGATCGGTCCCCTCGTCGAGCAACTGAACCAAACGTACGAACGGGACAGCACGGCGTGGCGCATCGAGGGCGACGACGCCGGTTACCGGCTGGTGCTCGTGCCGGAGATGGAGCATGTCCAGGAACGGATGCGGGGCAAGGTCCGCGCAAGCCAGCTCTCCCCCCAAGCGTTGGAGGCCCTTTCGGTTATCGCCTACCGCCAGCCGATCGATTCGGAGGGGATCGAGGAGCTCTGCGGCGAATCGGGCCGCGAAAGCCTGCGGCGGCTGGAGAAGCTCGGCCTGGTGCGCCGGGACGAGGCGGCAAACCCTGACGGGCCCAAGGCTTACGCCACCACGGACCGCTTCCTGCGGACGCTCGGCCTCGCCTCGGTCGATCAATTGCCGCGCGTCGCGGAGCTGGACGACTGACTGACCCGCCCCTCCCGAACTGCGGTTTGCCGCATTCAGGGGCTTGCTTCTGGGCACGCGGGCTGCCAAAACGGGACCCTTGATAGGGGCGACTCGCGCGGGTGGGTCGCCCCTCGGTCTTTCTTGAGAGCGAAACGCCACCCCATGCCCGGCCCGATGACCGCCGACCAGCTGCGTGAGCGCACCCTGCAGAGCAGCCGACAGGGCAGCCTACGAGGCGGGGTGGGCGGGGTGGCGATCGCGCCGTCGTTGTTGGCTTGCGACTTCGCCCGGCTGGCCGACGAGATCGCCGCCATCGAAGCGGCCGGCGCCACCGTGCTGCACCTGGACATCATGGACGGCCACTTCGTGCCGAACCTGTCGTTCGGCGTGCCCGTGGTCGAGGCGATCCGCCGCTGCACCGAGCTGCCTCTGGACGTGCACCTGATGCTCGACAACCCGGGCGAGTACGTCGAGCCGTTCCGCAAGGCGGGCGCCGACGTGCTGACCGTCCACGCCGAGGTGCTCCCCGACCCGCGCCCGTTGCTCGACGAGATCCGCAATCTCGGCGCCGCCGCCGGCCTATCGCTGAACCCGCCGATGCCGGTCGCGAAGATCGAGCCGTTCGTCGGCGACTGCGACCTGATCCTGGTGATGAGCGTCGAGCCCGGTTTCGGCGGGCAGGCGTTCGACCCGTCAGCGCTTGAGAAGCTGAGCTGGCTGCGCGACCACCCGCAGTGCGACGCGATCCTGGAAGTCGATGGCGGCGTGAACGCCGACACCATCGCCGGCTGTGCCGAAGCGGGCGCCGAGCTGCTGGTGGCCGGCACGGCCGTCTTCGGCGCCGACGACTACACGACGCGGCTGGCCGAGCTGACGCAACTGGCGTCGGCGGCCTGGTCCGCCTCGTAAACACCCGACCCCCTCCGAGACGCATCCAAGATGCTCACGTTGCTTCTAGTCCGACCCGGCGAGACCGAGTACGACCAGCAGGGCCGTATCCAGGGGACGCTCGACATCCCCCTCTGCGAGGACGGCCGCCAGCAGACGCGCGACGCGCTGGACGACCTCGTGGCCGCCGGCCCGTCGATCGTCTACACGTCTCCCTGCCAGGCCGCCCAGCAGACGGGCGAGCTCGTCGCCGAGGCCGCCGGCGTGAAGCAGAAGGCGCTCGACAAGCTGTCGAACCTCGACCACGGCCTGTGGCAGGGGATGCTGGTCGACGAGGTCCGCACGAAGCAGCCGAAGGTCTACCGCCAGTGGCAGGACAGCCCGCAGACGGTCTGCCCGCCCGACGGCGAGCCCCTCTCGAACGCGAAGGCGCGCGTCGCCGAGGCGATCCGCAAGCTGAGGAAGAAGCACAAAGAGGGGGGCGTCATCGCGCTGGTCTCGCCCGAACCGCTCGCGAGCGTCGTCCGGCACGTGCTGCGGCACGACGAGCTGACCGACCTGTGGCAGGGGAGCGAGCGCTGCGGCGTGTGGGAGGCGATCGAGGTCTCCGACGAACAGCCGGTCGGCGCTGCCTAGAGAGATTGCTAGCAAGCGTCTGAGCTTGCTCCACCGCCCCAGCTTGCGTATCAATCGGGCATGGAAATCAAGATCCCCGACAAGACGGCGGCCGACTTGAAGGCGATGCTGGCGCGTCGTGGCGAAGACTGCGATCTGGAAACCTATATCCAGCGCACCCTCTCGAAACGGTTGCTGTTCGAGGCGGTCGGCGAGATGCGAGCGAGCACCAGCGAGGTCGATTCGACCGAGCTTGCCGACGCGATCGAGGAAGCCGTCACCACGACCCGCCAAGCCCATCGGGAGCCCAATCCTGATGCGGATAGTGCTTGATACGAACGTCCTGGTGTCGGCCCTGATCTCCGGCAACGGCCCGCCCGCCGACCTGTTTGATCGGTGGGACGAAGACGAGTTCGATCTGGTCACCTCATTCGCCCAGTTCAAAGAGCTGGAGCGCGTCCTCAGCTACCCTAGGATCGCGAAGCATCTCCGTGTTGGCGTTGTCGAAGCCGCCCTGTTTCGGTTGGCCAACACGGCGATTGTGGTGAGCGATCTGCCCGAAGTCACCTTGTCGGCCGATCCCGATGACAATCTCATCCTGGCCACGGCAGTGGCCGGAGTCGTTGATCTACTCGTGTCCGGCGACCGCAAGCACCTGCTGCCGATCGGTGAGGTGCAAGGCATTCCTATCGTGACAGCGTCCGAAGCCGTAGCCCGTCTCGCGGGCCAAGGAGACGCAAGCTGAACTACCCCGCCGCGTAGTCCTCGGCGTAGTCGAGCACCCAGCGGTCGATCAGCTCTTTGAAGCCGTCGACGTCGAACTCGGCGATCGGCTTGTGGTGGGTGCGGCTGAAGCCCTCTTTATTGCGGACGGCGCCCTTCGCGGTCACGTCGACCACGTGGAACTCGTTGAACGAACCGACCAGCAGCTGCAGGCGGCTGTAGAGGTTCTGCCGCTTGCCGCGCGACATCACCAGGTCGTCGCGGCTGAGCGCGGAGCCCCAGCCCCGCTCCTCGACCACGTTCTCGAACTTGAACCCGGGCAGGTTGTCCGCCAGCTCTTTGAGCCGCATCTCGATGTGCTCGGTGAGCAGCAGCCGCGCCTGCGAGTGCCGGCGGCGTTGCTCCTCTTCGCTCATCGCGTCGGCGGCGGCCTCGAGCTCCTTCTCGGCTCGGGCGCTGTGGCCGCGTTGGGTGGCTCGCTTGAGTCGTTCGCTGAAATCCATGCTGCCTGTTCAGTTGGTCTTCGGTTCGCCGTCGGTATCGAATCGGACTTTATCGTAGAGTTCCGCAAGCGGAAGTTGTATCTCCGCGGTGACGAGCTGGACGAGCCCGTCGGCGCCTTCGGTAGGGCTGAAACGCCAGCCCCCGTCGCCCAGGCGGACGAAGTGCTCCACCTGGGGGCGGTGCTGGCTGATGAGCACATACTCGCGCAGCGACGTCAGGTTGCGATAGCTGGCGAACTTCTCGCCCCGGTCGTAGTCGCCGGTCGAGGGGCTGAGGATCTCGACCAGCGCGTTCGGGTTGAGCAGCGTGTCGAACACGGCGTCCTCGAACTCGGGCTCGTCGCAGACGACCGCCATGTCGGGGTAGGTGTAGCGGCCGTCCTCGGCGATCTTCACCCGCATATCGACCGAGTACGCCTCGCAGGGACGCCCTTTGAGCTGCGCATGGACGAGGCCGGACAGGTTCATCGCGATCAGGTTGTGCGCCCGGCTGGCGCCGCTCATCAGGCGGATCTGCCCGTTCACGAACTCGTGACGCTCCTCGCTCGCGCGTTCAAACGCGAGGTACTCCTCGGCGGTGCGGGCGGGGATCGGTTGGGTGCTCATGGACGGCTCTCTAACCAGCGCGGCTCGCGGGAAGGCGATCCTCCAATTCTAGCACGTTCCCCCCTCCCGACGGTACGCTGACCCGATGCCCCCCCGCCACACCGACGTGCTGATCCTCGGACAGGGCCTCGCCGGCTCGGCGCTCGCCTGGCGGCTGGCGGAGCGGGGCGTGTCGGCGGTCGTCGTCGATCGGGGCGGCGTGGACGGGGCGGGCCGGCCGAGCGCGTCGCGCGTCGCCGCGGGGCTCATCACGCCCGTGACCGGCAAGCGGCTGACCGTGGCCGAAGAATTCGACACGCAGTGGCGATCCGCCCGCGACTTCTACCGCCGGGTTGAGAGCGAGGTCGGCGAGTCGCTGCTTGCAGAACGTCCAGCCATCCGGCTGTTTATCGATGACGCGGAGCGGGCCCGCTTCGACGAGCGCCTGCTCGACGACGAGTTCCAGCGGCACACCCGCCTCGCAACGGCAAGCGAACTACCCGAGGCGATGCCGGCCCCTTGGGGCGGCTTCGTGATGACCGGGGCGGCCCGACTGAACGTGGGGGCGTACCTGGCGGCCACGCGGGATCGGTTGCAAGCGAACGACCGATATCTCCAAGCGGAGCTCAAATCGGAACATGAGCTGACGGTCACCGCCTCGGGCGTCGCGATCCGCCGACTCGGGGTCACCGCTCGGCTGGTCGTGCTGTGCCAAGGCCATGCGCCGGGGCTGTCCGACGGGCGCTTGGCCCCCGCTACCCAGTTGGCCCCCGCGAAAGGGGAAGTCCTCACGATCGAATCGCCCACGCTGCGGGACGCCCGCGTCGTGCACCGCGGCGTCTGGATCGCGCCGGACGAGTCGGGCCTCCCCGGCCGGTTCCGGGTCGGCTCGACGCACACCTGGGAAGACCTCAATTCGACGCCGACCGCGGCGGGGCGGGAGGAGTTGGTCGTCCGACTCGCCGCCGCCGGGGTGAGCGACTACCACGTCGTCGACCACCAAGCCGCGATCCGGCCGGCCACCTCCGACCGGCGCCCGTTGTCCGGGTTCTCCGAGGAAGCGCCCCGCGTCGGGTGGCTGAACGGGCTCGGCTCGAAGGGCTCGCTCTGGGCGCCCTGGTACGCGGATCGGCTGGCTGAGCGGATCGCCCGAGAAGGGCTCGAAAGCCCCTAGAAAAACAGGCCCATCCGTGGGCGCTTGGCGGGTACTAGAGCGGGGCGAAAAAGGGTAAATTACAGGGCTCCAATCGACGCCCCGCGGCGGCCCATTCCGGGCCCTCGCCGAGCGTCGAGCGCGACACGAAGCCGTGGCTCTCAAAGGACCTCTGCGTGGCTGACGAAACGAACGGACCGGACGACTCCCAAGACCCGCAATCCGGCGGCGGTCACCCGGGCCCCGGCGACGACGCCGGCGACCTGAGCCAGAGCGGCCTGGCCCCCGGCTTCGACCCCGCTACCGAGGCGATCGCCAAGAAGCTGATCGACCTGCCGATCGAGGACGAGCTGAAGGAGTCGTACCTCACCTACGCGATGAGCGTGATCGTGAGCCGCGCGCTGCCCGACGTGCGCGACGGCCTCAAGCCCTCGCAACGCCGCATCCTGGTCGCCATGAACGACCTGGGCCTCGGCCCGGGGGGCAGCACCAGCAAGTGCGCCGGTATCGTCGGCGAGACGATGAAGCGCTACCACCCGCACGGCGACGGCGCCATCTACCCGACGCTCGTCCGCATGGCGCAGGAGTGGTCGACGCGGTGCCTGCTGATCTCGCCGCAGGGGAACTTCGGCAGCATCGCGGGCCTCCCCCCAGCGGCTATGCGTTACACCGAGGCGCGGCTGTCGAACGTCGCCTCGCTGATGCTGGAGGACATGAAGCTCGACACGGTCGACTACGTGCCGACCTACGACGAGAAGCTGACCGAGCCCTCGGTCCTGCCCTCAAAGTTCCCCAACCTGATCGTCAACGGCTCGGGCGGCATCGCCGTCGGCATGGCCACAAGCATCCCGCCCCACAACCTGGGCGAGGTCTGCCGGGGCGTGATCGCGCTGATCGACAACCCGCTGATCAGCATCGGCGAGCTGATGGAGCACATCCCGGGGCCCGACTTCCCGACCGGCGGGGTCATCTGCGGTCGCAGCGGCATCCACAAGGGCTACCACTCGGGCCGCAGCACGGTCGTCCTCCGCGCGAAGACCAGCATCGAGGAGGACAAACGGAAGAAGCGGATCCTCGTCCACGAGATCCCCTACCAGCAGTCGCGCGACAACGTCATCAAGAAGATCGCCGGCCTGGTGAACGACGGCAAGATCGCCGGCATCAGCGCCGTGCGCGACGAGTCGGACCTCAAGGAGCCGGTGCGGGTCGTCATCGAGCTGAAGCGCGACGCCGACCCGGACGTCGTGCTGAACCAGCTCTACAAGTTCTCGCCGCTGCAGGAGTCGCAGAGCGTCATCTTCTTAGCGCTGGTCGACGGCAAGCCGCGCGTGCTGAACCTCAAGGAGATGCTCGAGGAGTTCGTCCGCCACCGCGTGATCGTGATCCGCCGGCGGACCCAGTTCCTCCTTGCCCGCGCCCGCAAACGGAAGCACACGGTGCAGGGCCTGCTGCTAGCGCACGCGAACATCGACGAGGTGATCCGCGTCATCCGCGCCAGCAAGACGCAGCCCGAGGCCAAACAGGCCTTGATGCAGATCAAGACGCCCGGCGCCCTGCTCCAGCGGGCCCTGGGCGACGAAGGCTACGGGCAGTTCCAGGACGAGCGGGGCGTCGCCGAGGAGTACTCGCTCACGCCGGTTCAGGCGGACGCGATCCTCAAGATGACGCTCGGTCAGCTGGTCAACCTCGAGCAGGAGAAGCTCGCCGACGAGCACGCCCAACTGCTCACCGAGATCGCCGAGTACCTCGACATCCTGGGCGACGAGCAGCGCATCTACGGCATCATCCGCGAGGACATGGAGGAGCTGCTCAAGAGCCGCCTGATCGACGAGCGCCGCACCGAGATCTCTCGGGAAGAGGTCGGCGACGTCGACATGGAGGACCTGATCGAGGAGGAGACGATGGTCGTCTCGATCAGCCACAACGGCTACATCAAACGGACCGCCGCGAGCGTCTACCAGGCGCAGAAGCGGGGCGGCAAGGGGATCAAGGGCGCCAAGACCGACGACGACGACCCGATCGAGCACCTGTTCGTCACCAGCACGCACCACTACCTGATGTTCTTCACGAACCTCGGCAAGGTGTACTGGCAAAAGGTCTACAACCTGCCCGAGCTGGCCCGCGACGCGAAGGGCCGCGCCGTCGTGAACCTCCTCAACCTCGCCGAGGGGGAGAAGATCGCCGACTGCCGCGCCGTCCGCGACTTCGACGCGCCCGACCATTACCTCATGATGGCCACCCGAGGCGGCCTCGTGAAGAAGACCGACCTCTCCGCCTACCGCCGGCCGATGAAGACCGGCATCATCGCCATCAAGCTCAAAGAGGGGGACGAGCTGGTCGACGTCGCCGTCGTCGAGAAGGGGGACGAGGTCCTCCTCGTCACCGCCGACGGCATGGCGATCCGCTTCGACGAATCCGACGCCCGCCCGATGGGCCGCAACTCGTCCGGCGTGAAGGGGATCAACTTGGTCGGCGACGACACGCTCGCTGGTATGGTCGTGGCCGACCCCGAGGCGACGCTCCTCACCGCCACCGAGAACGGCTACGGCAAGCGGACCCCCTTCGGCCCCAACGCCGCGGCCGCGGAAGACGCGAGCGAGGACGACAACAGCTCCTCCGCCCGCTACCGCACGCAGAACCGGGGCGGCAAGGGCCTCCGCGACATCAAGACGACCGACCGCAACGGCCGCGTCGTCGGCGTGGCCCGCGTGACCGACGCCGACGAGCTCCTCATGATGACCGCCCGCGGCAAGCTGCAACGGATCCGCGCCGCGGACGTCAGCACGATCGGCCGCAACACCCAGGGCGTGCGGATCATGAACGTCGACGACGGCGACACGCTGACAGCGATCGTCCGCGTTCCGCAGGAGGAGAACGAGGACGTCAGCGAAGGCGAAGTCACCCCCGAAGGTGGCGATAGCTGAGTCGCAATCGTCACGTGCGTCGGATTGACCTGACGCCCAGCCCCCGTTTTCCGCTGAAATAGCGGCTCCCCGCGGGATTGTCGACGAAATGCAACGGGCCGGGTATGCTGAAAGCTGCTGCGCGGCGTAGCCGTTGCGGGCGGCCCCGACGAGGCAGCGGGGCGCGCCACGCCTTGCTCGGCTCACGAGCCAGAACCGCCCGTTCGCGCGGCGACCTACTCACACGGAACACAGCACTTTCGGGCAGTCCCTGCATGAAGAAGCAATCTTGGCTTCGCAGCGCTCGTGCGCGCGTCGGTTCGCCGCTCCGGGGCGCCGCCCGCCTAGGGATCGAAACCCTCGAGACGCGCCATCTCCTCTCGGTCACCACGGCGGTCGCCAGCGGGGATTGGGACAGCCCCGCCACCTGGAGCGCCGGCGTGCCGGACGACACGCTCCGCGCGGTCATCCCGGCGTCGCGCACCGTGACGCTCACGGGCGACGACCACGTCGCCAAGGAGATCGTCGTCAACGGCGGCGTGCTCGCCGTCGCCGAGTCGCCCGGCGTCGACAAGACGCTCACCTCCGACTGGATCCACGTGAACAGCGGCGGCGTCTTCCAGATCGGCAGCCAGTTCAACCGGTACGACGCCAACGAGTTCGTCGTCACCCTCACCGGCGACGACCCGACCGAGTCGTTCACGATCGAGGGCATGGGGACGATCACCAACAACAACGGCTTCCTGATGGCGGCCGGCGGCGGGCGGCTCCAGTTCTTCGGCGAGGAGAAACTCACCTTCACCAAGCTCGCGCAGACGGCCGAGGCGGGCGCCAACCAGATCGTCGTCGAAGCCTTCATCGACCGCGACCACAACGGCTCCGCGGACATCAACGACGGGATCGTCGACTGGGAGGTCGGCGACCAGATCGTCATCGCCAGCTCGTCGCGCGACTACCGCGACGAGGAGGTCCGCACGATCACCGCCGCCACGTACCAGAGCGACCAGACCGTCCTGCTCACGCTCGACGCGCCGCTGGGCGAGCGGCACTACGGCGAGATCGAGACCTACACACGCGACGGCGTGCGCGGCGATTTCAACGGCGACGGCGTCGTGAACGCGATCGACTACACGCTCTGGCGCGATCACGTCGGCGCCGACACCGAGAACAAGATCAACGGGGCGGGCGACGGACAGAACGGGATCGACGCCGCCGACCACGGCGTGTGGGCCGACCACTTCGGCGGGGCCGCCGGCCCCGACACCCGCACGTGGGACGTCGACATGCGGGCGGAGGTCGCGTTGCTCAACCGCAACGTGCGGATCGAGGGCCTCGCCTCGCAGGACACCGACAACGCGTTCGGCGACCGGGCGCGTTTCAACGCGGGCCTGAGCGACGGCTTCGGCGCCCACACGATGATCATGGGCTCCGCCGGCCAGATCACGATCGACAGCGTGCAGTTCGACCGCATGGGCCAGACGGGCCGGCTGGGCCGCTACCCGATCCACTGGCACCTCGCGGGCGACCGGACGGGCGACGTCCTCCGCGGCGCGAGCGTCACCAACTCCAACAACCGCGGCGTCACCGTCCACGGCACGCACAACCTGCTGATCGAAAACAACGTCCTCCACGACATCCACGGCCACGGCTTCTTCATCGAAGACGCTGTCGAAACCGGGAACCAATTCCTCGCCAACATCGCCTTCGGGATTCACGCGATTGGCAGTTTCGGCCCCGACGGCCCCAACGAACCCGACCTGAGCGACCCTTTCATCGTCGATACCCACGACCACGTCGGTCAGAACAAGACACGCTTCTTAAGCTCCGCCGCCTTCTGGGTCACCAACCCGGACAACGACTTCATCGGCAACGTCGTGGCGGGCTCGGAGGGGACCGGCTACTGGTTCCTCTTCCCCGAGGAGGCGATCGGCGCCTCGGCGAGCAACCCTCAGTACAACAACGTGCGACCCGACCGCGTTAACCTTGGGCGGTTCGAGTACAACAGCTCGCACTCGGCGCCGGTCGGCCTGAACTTTGATCGGGGCAGCGACCTGGAGGCGCCCGTCGGTGGCACGCTCAAGGCCGCGTTCGACGGTGACTCCTACAGGCCGTCGGTCGAGCCACTTGTCTACCACTACACGGCTTATCAGCACACGACCGGCATCTACCACCGGGCCCGCACGGGCAACTTCCAGGAGATCCGGTTCGCCGACAACTTCACCGGTACGTTTATCACGTTCACGCAGCGTATCACCGACTCGCTGTACGTCGGGCACAGCCGGGGCAACGCCGACCTCAGCGAACGCGTGACTGGGCACACCTTCTACGACGGCGCAAACACACTCGACGGCACGCACTTCGCAGGCTTCACCGCCGCGAACGCACACATGCTCCGCACCGAAGCCGTGGCGATACGCCACACCCACTTCGTGATGCGGAACACGTCGTTCGAGGACGACGGCTCGGCCAACAACCTGAGTTACTCCGACCCGGGTGGCGGGCTGTCGTCGTACTCACCGATCGGCAAGACCATGCCCTCGATCCTTTATGACGAGGACGGCACGCTTACGTCGCATGTGGGGGGCGGTCCCGGTTCGACGGTGGTACCCGACCACCCGTTCTTCTACGACGCCGGCGATTTCAAGCCCGCGGGCTGGAACGCGCGTGTCTCGGACGACCTCTACGCGAACTTCCGGATGCGCTCGCCGAGCGGGCAGAACCCGGTTTTCCGGGTGACGTCGCCCGACGGGGACTCGGGGCAAGACGACCCGGGCAACGGGCAGTTCGCCGGGACGAACACCCTGCTGAAGATGGACGCCGGCGACTACACCGTCGACTTCCCGGGCGGAGTGAACAGCGCGTCCAACGGGTTCGACATCCTGTACTTCGCCGTCAACGGCCCGCGCACCGGATCGACCGTTGTGCGGTTCCCGGGCATCGGCGCCACGATGTCCGTCGGCAACCGGACGCTGGTCGCCGATCTCAACGCCGTGCGGAGCTCGTCTTCAACGGTCTGGACCCGGGTTGGCAACGATCTCTACGTCAACTTCTTCAGCGTCGCGTCCGAATCGGATCGGGTCAACTTCGTGCCCGGGCCCAGCAACCCACCCGATCCGCCCCCCACCGACGCCCTGCTGCTCTCCGCGGTTGAAGACGCCTACATCCAGCAGACCTCCACGCTCGACGACGCCCTGCTGCGCATCGAGAGCAGCCCGAGCCGCACCCGCACCTCCTACCTCAAGTTCGACCTGCCCGACACGTTGGAGAGGGACATCGCCGGCGCCACGCTCCGGCTGACCGTCTCGGGCGACGCGGGCGACGGCCTGCGGATCCGCGTGTACGAGGGGGGCTCGAACAACTGGACCGAGAACACGCTCTCGCCCGCCACCGCGCCGGTGAAGACGACGCTCCTCGACCAGATCACCGGGAACTTCGTGATCGGCCAGACTTACGTGTTCGACGTGTCAGACTCCGTGGTCGCCGGCGAGGAGGTCTCGTTCGTCATCGACAGCGACGGCGCGACCAGCGGCGGCGACGCGGCCTTCGCCTCGAGCGAGAACGGCAACGTCGCCATCCGGCCGCAGTTGGCGATTGAACTCGAAGCCCCCCCCACCGTGGTGCTCTGGGACGACATGGCGCCCCCCTCCGACACCGACGGCGCCGCGGTCAGCGCGCTCGCGGACCCCTTCGGCACGGGCATGGGGACGATCGGTCGGTGGGTCACCAACGGTCAGGCCCAGTACCACAACATCAACCCGGATGGCCCGGACCTCGACGTCAGCGCCTACTACGGGATGACCTACACCCTCTCGTTCGACTACTACGTCGATTCGACGCAGCCGCTCAGCGACGACACGGTCTACCTCAACGCGGGGTACGGCCCCTCCAACTGGACCACGATGAACTCCGGCGCGGCGCTCGACACCTGGACGACGGTCAGCGCGACGGGGACCATCGATCCGTCAGGCGGCTCGACGATCAACCCGCTGATCATCGTCAACCACAAGAACACGCCGAGCGCATCGCCCTCGTTTTATATCGACAACCTCCTGTTCATGGTCGAGACGCCAGCGAGCCCGGTCGAAGCGGCTCCCTTCGCCGCGCTGACCGCCAACGCCGAGCCCCCCGCAACGATCACCACGCCCAGCCAAGCGGTCCGCCTCACGGACGACCGCGCCCGCGACGAGGCGCTGCTGCTGATCGACCCGGCCGCCACGGGGACGGCCGAAGAGGAGGCCCTCGCCTCGATGGCGAGCGATCGCGAAGCGGACTCCGAAACGGTCGACACGGACGAAGCGCTGCTCGAGGCGTTGGCGATCTAGCGCGGCAGGCGCTCCGTCGCAAGCCACGATTTGGCCGCGTGCGCGAAACCGAATTGTTTGAAACCCAACCGCGCCAGGCCGCGGTTTCCGCCCCGAAAAGGGGTGGCTCGCTTCCAACAATTCGGATCGGCGGGGACGGTGAGCGAACCCGCGAGTGGTTAGACTCGGGCGTTGCTTGCTCCTCCGCTCTCCTAGATCCGACCGCCATGCTCGCCCGCAGCTACGCCCTCATCATCCTGGCCTCCCTGCTCCTCGCCCCGCCCCGCGCGCACGGAGACGAGGGTCCGCCGAACGTGGTGATCGTCTTCATCGACGACATGGGCTACGCCGACATCGGCCCCTTCGGCTGCGACGCCTACCCCACGCCGAACCTCGACCGGATGGCGGCCGAGGGCCGGGTGTTCACCGACTTCCACGCGGCGACCGCGGTGTGCAGCGCCTCGCGAGCCGCCTTGCTGACCGGCTGCTACCCCGAGCGTGTCAGCATCCTCGGAGCGTTATTCCCCTACGCCCGCAACGGTTTGAACCCGGACGAGGTGACGATCGCCGAGCTGTGCAGGTCGCGCGGCTACGCGACCGCCTGCTACGGCAAGTGGCACCTGGGCGACCTGCCCGAGTTCCTGCCCACTCGGCAGGGATTCGACGAGTACTTCGGGCTGCCCTACTCGAACGACATGTGGCCTTACCTCTACGGGCGCCACGACCTGAGCGCCGGCGTCAGGCAGTACCGGGGAAAGCCGATGCCGCCGCTGCCGTTGTACGAGGGCGAGGAGATCATCAATCCGGACGTCACGCCCGACGACCAGAAGCAGCTCACCACGTGGTACACCGAGCACGCCGTCGAGTTCATCGACCGCCACGCGGGCGAGCGGCCGTTCTTCTTGTACGTGCCTCACACGATGGTCCACACCCCGATCTACGTGTCGGACCAGTTCGCCGGCAAGAGCGGCGCCGGGCTGTACGGCGATGTCGTGATGGAGCTCGATTGGTCGGTCGGGCAGATCCTCGCGGCGCTCGAACGCAGCGGGGTCGACGAGAACACGCTGGTCGTCTTCACCTCGGACAACGGGCCGTGGCTCAGCTTCGGCGACCACGGCGGCTCCGCCGGGCCGCTGCGCGAAGGGAAGGGGACGATGTTCGAAGGGGGCTACCGCGAGCCCTGCGTGATGCGGTGGCCCGACCGCATCCCGGCCGGCACACGGACCGACGAGTTCGCGACCACGATGGACCTGCTGCCGACAATCGCCGGGCTGATCGGCGCCGAGCCGCCCGCCGATCGCCCGATCGACGGCCGCGATATCCTGCCGCTGCTGACGACCGGCGCCCCCACGCCGCACGAGGTCTTCTACTGCTACTACAACCGCGAGCTGCGCGGTGTGCGGGACGCGCGGTGGAAGCTGACGCTTCCGCACTACTCGCGCACGCTCGGCGATCGCAAGCCGGGGTCGGAAGGCAAGCAGAAGGGCTACAAGAACGAGCCCGTCGGGATCGCGTTGTACGACCTGAAGAACGATGTTGGCGAGACGACCGACGTCGCCGCCGAACACCCGAAGATCGTCGCCCGCCTGCTGGCCCACGCGGAAGCGGCCCGGGCGGAACTTGGGGATAAGCTCACGGGTCGTCAGGGCGCCAGGGTGCGTCCCGGCGGGTGGGTTCCTAAGCCGTAGCGAACCAGGCGCGGCCGATCAACCAGACGCCCACCAGCACCAGCATCAGGCCGCACGCCGCGTCGCGCCGGCGGGTCGCCCTGGAGCCGGTCGCCAGTCGATCGGTCGCCGCCCCGGCCGAGGCGTACAACCCAAGGCCCGCGGCGCCGACCAGTGTGAGCAGCGTGGCTCTCATCCACCACGGGGCGCCCAACTCAGCGCTGTAGACGGTGAGCGTGACCGCCGGGTACTTCGGGTTGAGCAGCTGCAGCGCGGCGCCCTCGATCAGCGTCGGGCCGGTGGCCGGCGGGCCGTCCGAGCCGTCGCTCGCGGGTCGGCGCCAGAACTTCACCCCCAGCCAGATCACGAACAGACCCCCGAGCGTCTGCCAAACGGCCCGCCACGATTCGTAACGCCCCAGCAGGCTGTCGCTGAGCCAGCCCACGGCGAAGGCGACGAACCCGTAAACCAGCAGGACGCCGAGCAAGAAACGGAGCATCCCGGTGAGTCCGTGCCGCGTCCCCAGGGCGAAGGCGGCCAGGTTGGCCGGGCCGGGGCTCAGCATCAGCGGGGCGATGAGGGCGAGGGTCTCTAGCACCGGGCCTCAGGAGCGTGGTTTTCGGCGTTTTGAGCGGTCAGTATAGGCCCCGAAGACTAGCGACCGGCTGCCGCGGCGCGTTAAGATGCTCGGCTTCGCGCAACCGAATCGCCGCTGTGCGCATGCGGCAAGCCCACCTCGCGCCCCCGTCGGGGCGACCCTCCGCCATGATCACGCCCGAGCAACTCCACGGCGCGCACGTCGCGCTGGTCACCCCGATGAAGCCGATCGGCTCGCTCATGGGGATCGACTTCCACAAGGTCTACCAGCTCATCGACACGGTGCTCGACGCGGGCGCGCGGGGCGTCTTGTTCGCGGGGACCACGGGCCAGTCATTCACGCTCAGCCACGACGAGCAGGTCGACCTCTGCACCCGCGGCATCGAGTACGCCCGCGGCCGCGCGGCCGACCTGGGCCGCCCCGTCACCTGCCTCGCCAGCGCGGGGAGCAACTCGACCGAGGAGGCGTTGCACCTCAGCGAGCGAATCACCCGCGCCATCCAGCCCGACGCGCTGCTGCACGTCACCGGCTACTACAACAACCCGCCGCAGGAAGGCCTGCGGGCGCACTTCCTTGAGGTGGCCGAGTTGGCGCAGCGGATGGACACCTCGGTCATCCTGTACAACGTGCCCAGCCGCACGAACAGCAAGATCGAACCGGAGACCGTCATCCGCTTGGCCGAGCACCCGGCGATCGTCGCCGTGAAGGACGCGACGGGCGACCTGGAAGGCCTCGAGAAGATCGCCGCGGCCACGGACCGTTCGAGCTTCGCGCTGGTCTCCGGCGAAGACGACCTGGTGGTCGAACTGATGAAGCGTGATGGCGTGGGCGTGATCACGGCGTCGGGCAACCGTTGGCCGGGCGAGTTCCAACGCATCACCGACCTGTGCGCCGCGGGCGAATGGGAAGCGGCCGCCGAGCTGCAGGCCGCCCTGCTGCCCTGCATCGAAGCGGTGTTCAGCGTGAAGAACCCGATCCCGCTGCACCACCTGCTGGGTGTCGGCATGCGGTTGCCGCTGGTGCCGGTCGAGGAACTCGACGTGGCCAATCGCGATCAGGCGCTCGCGAAGATCGCCGCCGCCGAGGCGATCGCCGAATTCCCTCACATGACGGCCGCCGCCGTTTAGCCAGCGTGCCGGCGACATCGGTCGCCGGTGGAACCTGTGTACTTATGGCCCACCGACGACGGACGTCGCCGGCTCGCCGACTTTCTCGAACCGCGAATAGAAGCTGTGAGCGAACACCAAGCCCTTGCCGACAAGATCGACGCGATCTTCGAAAACACCTACTCGGGCGACGACGCCCAAGCGGTCGCCGCCGAGGCGCTCGCGCTGCTGGACTCGGGCGCCGTGCGCGTGTCGGAGAAGGTCAACGGCGACTGGACCGTCAACGAGTGGGTGAAGAAGGCGGTGCTGCTGCACTTCCGCTATTCGGAGAACCGCGAGATGACCGCGGGCCCGATCGAGTGGTTCGATAAAGTCGATCTCAAGAGCGGCTGGCGCGAGGCGAAGGTCCGCAGCGTGCCGACCGCGATCGCCCGCTACGGTTCGTTCGTCGAGCCGGACGCGGTGCTGATGCCTTGCTACATCAACATCGGCGCGCGGGTCGGTTCGGGCACGATGATCGACACGTGGAGCACCGTCGGCAGCTGCGCCCAGGTCGGCAAGAACTGCCACATCTCGGGCGGCGTGGGCATCGGCGGCGTGCTGGAGCCGCTGCAAGCGAGCCCCGTCATTATCGAAGACGATGTCTTCGTCGGCGCCCGCAGCGAAATCGCCGAAGGGGTGATCGTCGAGGAGGGCGCCGTGCTCGCGATGGGCTGCTTCGTCGCCGGCTCGTCGAAGATCTACAGCGTGCCCGAAGGACGCGAGCTGCCCCCCGGCCGCATCCCGGCGCGGAGCGTCTGCGTGCCCGGCTCGCTCGTCTCGCGCGACGGCTCGCACCACACCTACGCGATCATCATCAAGAAAGAACGCGACGAGCGCACCGACGCCCGCACGGCGCTGACGTCGCTCCTCCGCGAAGGGGACGCCTCTTGAGGCGGGGTTTCGAAAGGGAGATAGGGGGGATGATTGGAGATAAGGGGATGGCCGCTCGTCCTGAGCGACACTCGGCGGGCTTTCTCCATCTCCAAAGAGAATGAGTCGGTGGCTTGATGACCGAATTAGCGTACCCCAGTAGACGACCATCCCCTTATCCCCCTTCATCCCCTCATCTCCCTTCCTAAGCGTTCAACAGCATGCCCACTCCCGTCCTCATCGCTGGCCTCCCCGGCAAGATGGCCGCCGAGGTGGCGACCGTCGCCGCCGAAGCGACCGACGTGACGCTCCTCGAAACGGGCCTCACCGGGCCGGTCGAGGACGGGCTTGAGATGACCTTCGGTTCGCAGACCGTCCGGCTGATCGCCGAGGATTCGCGCGCGAGCCTCGCGTTGCCGGCGGACACGATCGCGGTCGATTACACCACGCCCGCCGCCGCGCTGAGCAACGTGGCTTGGTACGCGCAGCAGGGCGTGCCCTTCGTGATGGGGACCACCGGCTACGACAGGGACGAGGCGAAGCGGCTGGTCGCCGAAGCGGAGATCTCCGCGGTCATCGCGCCAAACATGGGGACGCCGATCGTGCTGCTGCAGGCCGCCGGCCGCTGGCTCGCCGAGCAATTCCCGGGCGCCATGTCAGGCGCGGGGCTGACGATCCGCGAGAGCCACCAGGCGAACAAGCTCGACACGAGCGGCACCGCCAAGGCGATGGTCGGCTACCTCCAGGGGCTCGGCGCGGCTTACGAAGTCGATCAGATCGAGCAAGTCCGCGACGCCGACACGCAGCGCGAGATGGGCGTCCCCGAGGAGCACCTCACGGGGCACGCCTTCCACCGCTACGAGCTGTCGGCCGCGTCGGACACCGTGCAGCTCGTGCTGGAGCACAACGTCGTCGGCCGCCGCGTCTACGCCGAGGGGACGCTCTCCGCGGTCCGGTTCTTGAGCCAGCGGATCGCCGCCGGCTCGCGGGGCGAGGTCTTCAGCATGGAAGACGTGCTCCGCGGCTGATACCGGGTTACGATGTTGCAGACGCTTTGACTCTTCAACGCAAGGAACTGGTATGCGCTGGCTCGCTCTGCTGCTGATCGCCTCGGCCTCGCTCGGCCACGCCGACGATTGGACCCCGCTGCTCGACGCCGAGCTGAGCAAGTGGGAAGTCCACACCGGCGTGCCGCACAAGACGGTCGTCGTGCCCGGCGCGACGGAGCCCTCGACCAGCGAGGACGGCACGACGGGCGAGCCGATCGGCCTGGGCGACCCGCTGGGCATCTTCAGCGTCACCGAGCTGGACGGCGAGCCGGTGCTGAACATCACCGGGCAGGTTTATGCCGGGCTGACGTCCCTCGAGGAGTACTCGGATTACCACCTGTCGCTCGAGTACCGCTGGGGCGACAAGAAGTGGCCGCCGCGGCTCAAGCAGAAACGCGATAGCGGCCTGCTGCTGCACTGCACGGGCGGGCACGGCAGTTTTTGGAACGTGTGGATGTCGTGCCTGGAGTGCCAGGTCCAGGAAGGAGACACCGGCGATTTCATCCCGCTCGCCGGCCCTTACGCGGAGGTCCGTTGCCGCGAGCCGGAGGGGCCGGGACGCCCCGTCTACGATCCGAACGGGACGCTCTACCAAGGCGCCGGCTACACGAGCCACGGACCGAGCGACGAGGCGCCGCACGGCGAGTGGAACACCGTGGAGGTCTATACGATCGGCAACCGGTTGGTCTTCGTGGTGAACGGCACGCCCAACATGGCGCTGCTGAACGCCGGCTACCGAGGCAAGCCGCTCACCGGCGGCAAGCTGCAGATCCAGTCCGAGGCGGCCGAGATCCAGTACCGCCGGGTGAAGATCCGCCCGCTCGCCGAGTTCCCGCCCGAGCTGGCGGAGCTGGTCGAAACGCCCGCCGAAGGGGCTGTGGCCTATCCGAAGTTCGATTGATCGTCGGGAGCGGGCGCCTCGGCGTAGGCCTCTTTCTCGAACGGGTTGTCTAAGTAGGCCCTGCCGCCGGCGAGCCAGACCCAGGCCGAGGCGCCGAGGTACGCCGGGCCCATCAGCGGGCCCCAGCGCTCGAACTGGCGGACGTGGACCAGCTCGTGATCGTGGGCCCAATCGAGGCACTCCTCGGTCTGGCCGATGACCGTGTGGCCGAGCGTGATCGCGGCGCAGGCGTCGCCCAACGGGGAGTGACGCACCACCCAGCGGGTGAACCCGCCGTGGAACTCGGCCACGCCGTCGCGCACGCGGACGCCGCCGCCGGTCGCGAGGCCAACGAGGCCGATCGCTCCGCCCAGCAGCGAGTAGGGCGAGGCCCACAGGAGCAGGGCGAGCCGCTTCATTCGGACGCCCCGCCGAGTTGGGCGAGCGTGTCGTCGCTGGGGAACTCGGTGACCTTCCAGCGGGGCGGGTAGAGGTCGAGGGGCTCCATCCGATCGCCCACCACCTCGCGGACCCGACCCCACGTGGCGCGGGCGCGGAGCTTCACATCCTCGGGCCCGTTGATCGAGGTGAAGATCACCTCGTCGGTCTCGGGGAGCCAGGTCTCGATCCCTTCGGTCCAAGAGCACCAACTCGTGACGCGGCCTGTCTCCTCGTTCTGCATCGCCGAGAACGAGGCGAGGAAGACATCGGCCTTCTCTTTCGCGTGGCGTTTATCGAGCAGGGCCTTCTGCTCGGCGTAGTCCTGACCGTGCGATTGCAGCGCGAGCAGCCGCCAGGCATCGTGGGCGGGGTGATCCTCGGGGGGGAGCCAGGGCTCCCACTCGCCGTGCTCCAAACGGAACAGGACGCCGGTGATGGAGCGTTCGTGGTTGAGGTCCTCCTCGACCGCCTTGGAGAGCATGAGCAAGCCCTCCTCGTCTTCCGAGCCGCAGACGTACAGCCGCTCGCGGTTCGGCACGGCGGCGATCGTGGCGCCCTCGACCTCCATCTGCTCGATCGTGTCGGTCAGCAGCAGGCGGGTCGCGTCGTAGGCGTCGCCGACGGCGAGGGCGTACATCGAGCCGAGCTGGGCGTACTGCGTGGTGGTCTCGGTCAGGTTCCGCTTGGCGACCTCCATCGCCTCGTAGAACGTGACACCCCAGGTGTCGAGCTGATCGCCGTTGACGGTCATCATCGACTGCGGCAGATCGTACACGAGGGTCGCCGCCAGGTGATCGCCGATGATCTGGCAGGGCGTGTCCGAGTCCTGCCCCGATTCGCGGAACATCTCGTCGGTGTTCACCAGGTACATCCGCGAGCGGAGGGCGGGCATCAGGTCGGCCCGCACGTCATTGAAGTCGTCGGGCGTCTCGAAGCCGGCGGTGTGCCAGGTCGTCAGGAAGCTGCGGATCAGCCCCTCGTGCTGCTCCTTCTCCGACCGCTGGTACTGGGCGTACAGGTTCCCCAGGAACATCCGCCCGCCGTCCTGCCGGCGGAGCTCGAAGCCCTCGCGGACGTACTCCACGGGCCGGGTGTCCCCCGACTGGCGGACCCGCTTCATCAGCAGGCGGGCGAACCGGTCCTGGGTCATCGGGCGGGCGAGGAGCCGGCTCCAGAACGCCATGGCGTGCTCGGGTTGGGGCGGGAAAAGGGCTGTATTAACGCGAGTCTGCCCCCAAAACCCCACTCCGGGCAACTACCAACCCGGAAAACGACCCCGCGGGACGCGTTGTGGGGCCCCGCCGCAAGAGCTATAATCCGTGGCTCGGACGACCTATCCTACCCATTTTCACGCGTCGCGGCCCCCGCGAGGCGACCCGCCTGAGAGCATCCGCGATGCGGTTTTGGCTGCTCGATAAATTCGAAGACGTCGCGCCCGGCGAACGGCTCGTGGCGTCCAAACAGGTCAGCTACAGCGAGGAGTACCTCCAGGACCACTTCCCCGAGTTCCCGGTCCTGCCGGGCGTGTTCATCCTCGAGGCGGCCGTGCAGGCGTCCGCCTGGCTGCTGAGGATCACCGAGGACTACGCCCACAGCGTGATCGAGCTGAAAGAGGCAAAGAACATCAAGTACCCGGGCTTCGTCAAACCGGGCTCGCAGCTGCGGATCACCACCGAGCTGATGAAGCGCGACGACCGCGAGGCCTCGTTCAAAGTGACCGGCGCCGTGGGCGACAACCCGAGCCTGACCGGCCGCCTGGTGCTGCAGCGATACAACCTGGCCGATAGCGATCCGGACCAAGCGGAGGTCGATGCTCACGTCGTCCGCTACATGCGGTCGATTGAATCGGTGATGCGACTAACCGGAACGCCGTCAGGCGCGACCGGCTGACCCCACCCACCTGCTAGCAACGCCGGCGCCGGCCGTCGGCGGCTAACCGATACCAAGACGAGAGTAGACGAGAGAACCACATGGCTACCAAAGAAGAGATCTTCGCCAAGGTCCAAGAAGCGCTGGTCGACGCCCTGGGCGTCGAAGAGGACGAGGTCACCCCCGAGGCGACGCTCCAAGGCGACCTCGACGCCGAGAGCATCGACTTCCTCGACATCGTCTTCCGCCTGGAGAAGGGCTTCAACATCAAGATCGAGCGGGGCGAGCTCTTCCCCGAGGACATCCTGACCGACACGGCGTACGTCGCGGACGGCCAGGTGAACGCCGAGGGCATCGCCAAGCTGAAAGAGCGGATGCCCTTCGCCGACCTCAGCGCGTTCGAGTCCGACCCGCAGGTTCAGAAGCTGGGCAAGCAGCTCACCGTCCAGGACATGTGCGGCTTCGTCGAGTACAAGCTGGCTCAGTGAGCCGAGTCTCCAGCGGTCTCGGCTCGGCTGACGCCTCGACCTCGCCACGTTCTTGAGCCTAGTCACTTAGTCACCAGCCACAGATCACTCCCTCCCATGCGTTGGTTCTGGGTCGACCGGTTCTCTGAGTACGTTGCGGGGTCGCATGCGCGCGGTCACAAAGGGGTGTCGCTCTCGGATGACTTCATCCACAGCCACTGGGACATCTACCCGACGCTGCCCAACTCGCTGATCGCCGAAGGCATGGCGCAGACCGCCGGCCTGCTGGTCAGCGAGATGTACGACTTCAAAGAGCTGGTCGTGCTCGCCAAGTTCACGAAGCTCAGCTTCAACACGCTGGTCCGCCCCAGCGAACAGCTGGAGTACCACGCCACGATCGGCCGGACGGTCGACGAGGGCGCCCAGTGCCACGTGACCGCCACCGCGCGGGGCGTGGAGGGCGAGCGCGAGCAGGCGACCGCCGAGATCTTCTTCGCCCGCCTGTCGACCTCCGACACGGCCGACGGGGGCGCCGCCGCCGGCCTCCCCGACCGGCTGTTCGACCCGGAGGACCTCGTCCGCTGGCTGCACGTGACCGGCGTGTTCCAGGTCGGCGTGCGCCAGGACGGCTCGCGGATGAAGCCCGAAGACTACGACCTGCCCGTGCTGGTCTAGGCGTCCGAGCGGGCTGTTACAGGACGGCCCGGGTAGGCCCCTCGCCGGCCTCTGGCGTAGTATTCTTATCGTGACCCGCTCCCCGCGCCGCCCGCGGCGTTTCCTCAGGCCCCGCGCCTCAAGCCTCCGAACTCCGCCATGCGTCGCGTCGTCATCACCGGAATGGGCTGCGTCACCCCGCTCGGCCACACGGTCGAAGAGTTGTGGGCCAACCTGCTGGCCTGCAAGAGCGGCGTCGGGCCGACCACCCTGTTCGACGCCAGCAGCTTCCCGACGCGCATCGCCGCCGAGGTGAAGGACTGGTCGATCGCCAAGGTCGGCGAGGACGAGGCCGAATGGGCCAAGCGCGGCCGCCACACCCGCTTCGCCGCCGGCGCCGCCAAGCAGGCCATGGAGCAGTCGGGCGTCGCCGGCACGGTCGAGCCGACCCGGATGGGCGTCTACCTCGGTGCGGGCGAGGGCCAGCAGGACTTCGACTCGTTCAGCCGGATGATGACCCTCGCCATGGAGGGGGGCGAACTGGACGTCGCCCGCTTCGTGGAAGAGGGCGTCAAGCAACTCGACCCGCAGCTCGAACTCGAGCAAGAGCCCAACATGCCGGCGGGCTACCTCGCCGCGATGTTCGACGCCCAGGGCCCCAACAGCAACTGCCTCACCGCCTGCGCCGCCAGCCCGCAGGCCATCGGCGAAGCGACCGAGATCATCCGCCGCGGCGACGCGGACGTCATGCTCTCGGGCGGTTGCCACAGCATGATCCACCCGTTCGGCGTGACCGGGTTCAACCTGCTCACGGCCCTCAGCGAGCGGAACGACGAGCCGGAGCGGGCCAGCCGCCCGTTCGACAAGGGGCGCGACGGTTTCATCCTCGGCGAGGGCGGCTCGATGGTCGTCCTCGAGGAGTACGAGCACGCCCGGGCACGCGGCGCGCACATCTTCGGCGAGCTGCTCGGCTACGGCGCCACGGCGGACGCCTTCCGCATCACCGACACGCACCCCGAGGGGCGCGGCGCCACGAGCTGCCTGAACCTCGCCTTCGCCGACGCGAAGAAGAACGTCGACGAGATCGGCTACGTGAACGCCCACGGCACGAGCACGGCGGTGAACGACCGCGTCGAGTCGCTCGCGCTCAAGCAGGCGATGGGCGACCACGCGTACCAGACGCCCGTCAGCAGCACCAAGAGCATGATGGGCCACCTGATCGCCGCCGCCGGGGCGACCGAGCTGATCATCTGCTTGAAGGTCCTGGCCGAGGGCGTGCTGCCCCCGACGATCAACTACGAGACGCCCGATCCCGACTGCGATCTGGACTACATCCCGAACGAGCCGCGCGAGAAGAAGTGCTCGACCGTGCTGAGCAACTCGTTCGGCTTCGGCGGGCAGAACATCACGCTCATCGCGGGGGCGGTCTAGTACTCGTTTCAATAGCCAGTTCAATGAACGAGTTATCTCGCCGGCTCCGCCAACCCATTGAGTCGGACGATCAGCAGTTCTTGCGCGATGAGCTATGCAACTCGAGACTGCTCGGTAACGATGGCACAACAAGGTACTACGTCAGTGTACTGACGGGAACCGATCAGCTAGGCATTCGTGACAGCTCGTTTATCGAGACGGCTAGAGAGCTGGCAACGACGATAATCGGCGAAGCTGCTACCCGCTATCGTTATTGCGACGAGAGCGTGATTTGGATGTGGCCTCTGTTCGAATCTGAGTATCGCAGTCGATACGCGAGCTTCGGATTGAATCGCACCTGGACAACGTGCGATGAAGCCTCGCGGCTTCGTTTAATGCATCCTGAGATGGACGACGAGACGATTGCGAAGCTTGTGCCAACAACTGTCAAGCAACTGCACAGTTGCTCTGACTACAAGTACATAGCTAGATTCTTGATCTAGTCTGGCGAACCGACGACGCGAGTCGTCGGAGTGAAGCCAACCGTAACTCCCCCGACTGGCGTCGGGGGCTCGCCGACCAAACGAAAACGAAGCCAGCCGCCCTGGTGCTTCCGTGCACCTAGGCGGCTGGCGGCGTGATTCCGTTCACGCGGATGTCGTGTGCGAGCCGAACTCAGTTCGGCCCGATCGACGGCGGATTGCACATCAGGAAGTCGCGCGGGCCCCGGGTCGTGTAGTACGGGTAGGCGACCTGACCGACGGGCGGGCCGGGCGTGAAGTTGTAGTTGTGATCGCCGCAGCCGTTGCAGCCGCCGTTGCAATCGAGCAGGCAGCTCAGGCCTTGCTGCAGGCAACCGTTGCCTCCGCAACCGCCCCCCTGGCAACCGCAAGCGCCAGGACCGCCGCAGGCGCCCTGGCCGCCGCAACAACCGCCGCCACGGGCGAAGAGGCCGCAGGGTCCGCCGGCGCCGCACTCGCCGACACACTCGCCGCAACCCCGTTGGGTCCAGCCGCAGTGATCGATGATGCCGGGCCCGGTCTGGCAACGGCCTTCGAGGTTCGTGGCGCGGGGCGCCATCTGTGAGGTCGTGACGTGGCACGGAGCGGACCCGCACGGCCCGCAAGAATTCATCGCCGTGCAGCCGACGCTCGACACCACGAGCCCGACCGCCAGCGCGGCATAGCGCATCTTCATTGGTTTCCCCCCGGAAAGGCCCCCGCCGCGCCGCTGGATCGGTGGACGGGCCGAACGATCGGCCCTGCGCGTGTCGCGGGGCGCCTGTGCCAAGGTATCGGCGGCGCGACCGCGGCAATCCAACCTTTCGGTGCGATCACTGCGACCCGAACGAGGAGCCTGCTAGCATCGACTCGCGAGCGGCCGCCACCGACCTACCTGTAGGAGGCGTCTCCGACGCCGATTCGATTGTCTCAGCCACGTAGCGCGGACACCGCGTTATCGGCGTCGGAGACGCCTCCTACCAAGCGACCGAGTTCGTTGCTAGCACGGCGGGCTGCGATTGGTTCGGCCGAACGGTTCTGATACAAAGCTCGGCCTGCGTGTCGCGGGGGCGAAGGATCGCCCGCCGAGAGGACACGCACGCCGGCGCCACGCCACCCCCCGCATCACGGAAGAGCCATGCACCAGTTCCGCCGCGCCCTGCGTATGGCGGCCGGGTACCCCGGGACGGTCGCGGCGTGTTGGATCACGTCGCTGATGGTCGCGGTGCTGTGGGCGACGAACCTGGCCGCGATCTGGCCGATCGTCGACGCCGTCATGCAGGGCGAGTCGGTCCCCAGCTGGCTCGCCAAAGACATCGCCGCGGGCGAGGCGACGATCGCCGAGCTGAACGCCGAGTCCCGCCCCCTGGCCCGCCGCTTGGCGATCTCGGGCCCCGAGACGCGCGACCGTCTGCTAGCAGGGATCGCCGAGATCCGCGACCAGCAAGCGAGCATCCGGGCCAAGAACGAGCGGATCGGCTGGGTGCTGCCCCACGCCCAGAAGTGGCTGCCCGACACGCCGTTCGAAACGTTGGGCTACGTCTGCGCGTTCGTGCTGGTGGGGACGCTGATCAAGAACTTCTTCCGCGTGCTGAACCTGGTCTCGGTCGCGCGGCTGGGCAACCGGGTCGCGCTGGAGATCCGCCGCGACTACTTCGCTCACCTGCTGCGCCTCGACCTGGGCGATTTCAACGAGCGCGGCCGGGGCGATCTGATGAACCGCTGCACGACCGACATCGCCAACGTCGGCCTCGGCGTGCAGACGCTGTTCGGCCAGGCGATCCGCGAGCCGCTCAAGATGGTCGCCTGCTTCGGCGCGGCGGCGTGGCTGAGCTGGCGGCTGCTGCTGTTGGTGATGATCGTCACGCCGATCGCCTTCTTCGCGATCCGCTGGCTCGGCAAATCGCTCAAGCGGGCCAACCGCCGGGCGATGGAAGAGCTGTCGGGCGTCTACGACTCGCTGACCGAAACCCTCGGCTCCGTCCGGCTGATCCGCTCGTTCCACCGCGAGTCGGCGGAGCAGGCGAAGTTCGACAAGGGGCTCGACCAACTGTACGGCCGCCAGATGCGGATCGCGTTCTACGACTCGCTCTCCAGCCCGCTGACGGAGAACCTGGGGGTCGCCATGGTGGTGATGGCCGCCATCGCCGGCGGCTACCTCGTGCTGAACGGCGAGACCCACCTCGGACGCATCCCGATCAGCGACACGCCCCTCACGCACGGCCAGATGACCGCCTTCTTCGCGATGCTCGCGGGCATGGGCGACCCGGCCCGGCGGCTGTCGGGCGTGTTCAACGTGCTGCAGCGCTCGATCGCCTCGGGCGAGCGCGTCTACGAGGTGCTCGACCGCGAGCCCTCGATCACCGAGTCGCCCGAACCGCGTCCGATCGCGTCCGACTGGCGCACACTGCAATTCGAGAACCTCTCATTCCAGTACACGCCCGACCGGCTCACGCTCGAGGGGGTCGACCTCACGATCCAACGGGGCGAGACGATCGCCTTTGTCGGGCCGAACGGTTGCGGCAAGAGCACGCTCTTGTCGCTCGTGCCGCGTCTGTACGACCCGTCCGAAGGGACGATCCGCATCAACGACCTCGACCTCCGCGACACGGGCCTGCACGACCTGCGGAGCCGGATCGGCATCGTGTCGCAGCAGGCGATGCTGCTCGCCGACACGGTCGCGGAGAACATCGCCTTCGGACGCCCCGGGGCGACCCGCGTCGAGATCGAGAACGCCGCCCGCCAGGCGCACGCGCACGAGTTCATCACCCAGCGCCTGTCGGACGGCTACGACACGCTCGTCGGCCCGGGCGGGGGGCGGCTGTCGGGCGGGCAGCGGCAGCGGATCGCGTTGGCGCGGGCCGTGCTGCGTGACCCGCAGGTCCTCATCCTCGACGAGGCGACCAGCCAGATCGACCTGGAGAGCGAGCACCTCATCCAGAAGACGCTCACCGACTTCGTCCGCGACCGGACCACCCTGCTCATCACCCACCGCCCCAGCACGCTGACGCTGGCCGACCGGATCGTCGTGATGGAGCAGGGCCGCGTGATCGACGTCGGCACGGCGGACGAGCTCGAATCCCGCTGCGACCTCTTCCGCCGCCTGTGCTGCGCTCCTTTGCTTGAAAGCGCTTGAGCCGAAGGCGCTAGCCTCGGGCGCCTTGCCGACGGAGCTCCGTTCCGAGAGGGTGCCCGAGGCTAACACCCTCGGCTCAGTTCCCATCACGGCACGGCGTTGTCGCCGAGGATGATGTTGGGGTAGGGCGAGTCGGAGCTCTCGTCGTTGGGCGTCATCAGAGCGCGCCACACGGTGTAATCGACGTCTTCGGACATGAACGTCGTGCGGGCGGCGCTGAACACGACGTTGACGCCCCCCGGGTGCTCGCTGCTCGGCCTGGCGCGCCAACTCCGCGAGCGTTCGTACTCTTCGTCGCACGAGCTGCTGGCCCGCAGGATCGAGGTGTCTTGGCATCCACACTCACCCTCGGGTGGACCGGGCGCGTTCTGGCAGATCTCGGCGGGTCCGTTGATCAGCAGCGGCTCCTGGATCGTGGTCTGGTCCGTCCACAGGAAAACCGGGCTCCAAACGTTGTCCCTTTGCTCTTCGGTCGTGTACTCGTGGTCGATCGGGAAATTATCTCCGCTCATTCCAAAACCGCTCCACGCGGCGTAGTCGAAGCGCATCGCGTCGGTGTTCTCGCTCAGGGCGAGCGTGTGTTCACGGCCGTCGGACCAGTGCGCCTCGCGCATCGCGCTGCGGGGCGAGTAGGCGAGGTTCAAGAAGGGGCCGTTCGCGGTCTTCTGTTCGATTGCCGGCCCAATCCGCCCTCCGTTGGCGACATACGAGTTGGCCGCGTCGGTGCGTTGCTTCTCCCCGTCGCTGGGGCAGAGCATGACCTCGGTGAACAGGTCCGGCACGAGACCGTCCACGTAGCGATCGTACAATTTCTGCTTCTCCAGGAACGGCAAGAGCAGCACCCCCCAGGTCTGGTACCGCTCGGTCGCGTGTTCCGGGTCCAAGCGCCCCAGCTCGAGCTCCTCGATGAGGCCCGGGTAGCGCTTGAACTGCAGCTCAAATTGCAGCGTCGCTAGGCCCAGCTGCCGGAGGTTGTTCATGCAAGCAGTCCGCCGCCCCGCTTCGCGAGCGGCCTGCACAGCCGGCAGCAGCAGGGAGACCAGCAGGCCGATGATGGCGATGACGACCAACAGCTCAACGAGTGTGAAACCAAGCCTCGAACGCTTCATGGCGCAATCCTTTTCGGTGCTCAGAAAGGAACCCTCTGCCCTGGGTGACCTCTCATTCGCCGCGCGGCCTCACGCCTATTTCAAGATCGTGTAGAATTTGGTGGCCCCTCTCCAAACGTGTCAAGCAAAGTGACGACCCACACCCTCCACACCCAGCACGAACGCCGGTTCGAAGAGAACCGCTTCGTCTACCCGGTGCTCAGCCGCCGGTCGGGGGGGGTGTCGATCGGCGTGAACCTCAACCCGGACAAGGTCTGCAACTTCGATTGCGTCTACTGCCAGGTCGATCGCACGCGGGCGAGCGAGACCCGCTTCGTCGAGACCGACCAGCTGCTCGCCGAGCTGCGCGACGTGCTGCGGCTGGTCGCCTCGGGCGAGCTGTACGCGACCGAGAAGTTCGCCGCCACGCCCGAGCCGCTCCGCCGGCTGAACGACCTCGCCTTCAGCGGCGACGGCGAGCCGACGACCTACAAGAACTTCGACGAGCTGATGCAGCTCGCCGCCGACGCGAAGGCGGAGGTCGGCCGCGAGCTGCCCGCCGCCGCCGAGGCGAAGATGGTGCTCATTACCAACGCGTCGCGGTTCCACCGGCCGCACGTGCAGGCGGGTCTGCGGGTGCTCGACGCGAACCGGGGCGAGGTCTGGGCGAAGCTCGACGCTGGCACCGAGACGTACTACCACACCATCGAGCGGACCAAGGTCCCCTTCGCCCAGGTGCTGGAGAACCTCGCCGCCGCCGCGAGGGAGCGCCCGCTGGTCATCCAATCGCTCTTCCTGAAGCTGGCGGGCGAGGGGCCGAGCGACGTGGAGATCAACGCCTACTGCGACCGCCTGAACGAGGTCACCGCCGCCGGCGGGGCGCTGAAGCTGGTGCAGGTGTACACGGTGGCGCGCAAGCCGGCCGAGTCGATCGTCGGGGCGCTAGCCGACGAAGAGGTCGACGCCATCGCCGAGCGCGTCCGCCGCCGCACGGGGCTGAACGCGGCGTCCTATTACGGGGCGAGTGGGTACTGAGTGAACCCCCCGGCGGAGAGTCCTCGCTGCGGCGCAGATTAGGAATCGCAACCCCTAAAAGGTTGCACCCGCCATGGGGTGGGCCACAATGCGTGGCGTCGTTCTGTTCCGCCAAACCCTCAGCCGCCGAGTGTCCTCGTGAAGACCCGTCGCCTCGCCTTCGTCGCTATGATCTTGCTGCTGGCGCGCCCCGCCGCCGCCGAGCTGGTCACGGTCGCTTACCAGACCGAAGTGTTGTCCGAGTTCCTCGTCGTCGGCAACGCCTCGATCCTGCCGATCGGGGCCCCCGTGCGAGGGAGCTTCACCTACGACACCTCGGTCGCCGGCGTGGTGATCGATCCGAACCGCTCGCGTTTCGAGGACGCGTTGGTCGAGCACACCGTGGTCATCCAGGGCCAGACCTTCACACAGAGCAGCGACGGCGACCTCTTCCTGGACAACGACTTCGCGAATGCCGACCGACTGCAGAACAACAACGCCGCCTTCGCCGAGACGCCCACGATCGGCGGTCTGTTTCTGCTCGGCCTGAACTTCAACTTCAACGACCCGACCGAGACCGCCTTCTCCGAAGTCGTGTTGCCGACGAGCCTCGACTTCGACGACTTCGCCCTCACGCGGGGGATCATGACGTTCGTCCGCCGAGAGGGTTTCACCACGGTCGAGAACACGAGCTACAACCTCGGCCCGTTCACGATGATCCCCGAGCCGGGCTCGCTGGCCCTGCTCGCGACGGCGGGCGTGCTGGCGGCGCGGCGTGCTCGCGTCTCGCGATAGATTGTCTCTAGCAAGACTCTAGCAAGAGGAGTTAGTAGATCTACTAGCAGTCAACTCGGCACTGTCCGCCCTAACTAACGATTAGGTTGCAAACTTCCACCAGCTCGAAGCGCTCGCAGACGAGCACCATCTCGGGCGAGAAGCCGCCGTTGCGTTCGAAGAAGGCTTGGTGACCGGCTCGCCAGCCTTCTAACGTCTCGTCTTCTCCCTCGGCGAGCGCGAACGACTCATCGACATCGCAGAAACGCCGGCGCGTCACTTCGGTCGTCCGGATGACCAGGGCGGGGGAGCCGTCCCAGTTCAGGGCGATGTCGGTGCGTCCCACCTGAGGCAGGGGCTCGCCCTCGGCTTCGTAGGCGCTGAGGGCGCCGCAGGTGGCGGTCTTCTTGCCGCTGCGCACCAGCGCGATCAGCTCCTGGCAGAGCGCTTCGCTGTCCCCGAACTTGAAGCAGACGGCGCCCGGGTACTGTTGTTGCAGGCTTTCGAGTTCCATGGCCGTTCATCGATGGGGGCGAACACCAACCCTAGGCCGACGTTATCGCCGTTGGCTCATTCGTTCGGCCCCACGTGCTCCCACAAGAACGCCCACAGGTCGGCGTACTTTTCGATCGTCTTGGTGGTGGGCGTGCCGGCGCCGTGGCCGGCGCGGGATTCGATGCGGATCAGCAGCGGGTTGTCACCCGCTTCGGAGGTCTGCTGGGCGTGCTGCAGGGCGGCGGCGAACTTGAAGCTGTGCATCGGCACCACGCGGTCGTCCGTGTCGGCGGTCGTGACCAGCGTCGGCGGGTTCGCCACGCCTGGCCGCACGTTGTGGTACGGCGAGTAACCCAACAGGTACTCGACCATCTCCGGGTCGTCGGATGAGCCGTACTCGTCCCGCCAGAACTGGCCCGCGGTGAACGTGTGGAAACGCAGCATGTCCATCACCCCAACCGCCGGCAGGCAGGCGCCGAACAGGTCGGGCCGCTGCGTCATGCACGCGCCGACCAGCAGGCCGCCGTTGCTGCCCCCCTGGATCGCCAAGTGCTCGGGTGAGGTGATCTTCTCGGCGCACAGCCACTCGGCGGCGGCGATGAAATCGTCGAAGACGTTCTGTTTGTTGTCGAGTTTGCCCGCCTCGTGCCACGGCTCGCCGTACTCGCCCCCGCCGCGGAGGTTCGCCACGGCGACGACGCCCCCCTTCTCGATCCAGGCCATCCGCGCGGACGAGTAGCCGGGGGTGATCGAGATCGTGAAGCCGCCGTACGCGTACAGCAGCGTCGGGTTCGTTCCGTCGAGCTTCAGGTCCTTGCGGTGCGTGAGGAAGATCGGCACGCGCGTGCCGTCCTTCGACGTGTAGAAGTCTCGTCGGACGGTGTACTTTGAGAAGTCGATGCCGACATCGGGCTGGAACAGCTTGGTCGACTCGCCCGAGGCGATGTCGTACCGGTAGGCGGTCGGGGGCGAGTCGTAGCTCGTGTAGACGTAGAAGGTCTCGTCCGCGTCCTGCCAGCCGCCGAAGCCGCCCACGCTGCCGACGCCCGGCAGCTCGACTTCGCCGAGCGGCGAGCCGCTCGGTGAGTAGCGCTTCACGACGGCGGCCACGTCCTCCAGGTACTGCGCGAAAACGACCCCGCCCACGAGCGACGCCGACTCGAGCGTCGCGGCGCTCTCGGCGATCACCTCGACGAGGTTCTCACGAAAGGGCGCCTCGCCCGCCCGGCGGAGGTCGTACGCCACGACGCGGCGTTGCGGCGCCCGGTAGTCGGTCAGCAGGTAAAGCCGGTCCCCCTCGCTGGCGATCGGGGTGAACTCGTTCTCGAAGTCCTCGGAGAGCGGGATAAAGTCGCTATCCGGCTGGTCGGCGGGGCGGACGGACAGGCGGTTCTGCGCGTCGGTGCCGGTGCTCTCGGCGAGGATCTCCCAGCGGCCGTCCTCGGTGAGCCAGACGCCGGCCGACCAGTCGGGGTGCGCTTCGTTCTGGTAGATGATCGTGTCTTCCGACTGGGGCGTGCCGAGCCGGTGGAAGCAGATCATCCGGTTGAGCGCCGACGCCTGGAACGCGTCCCCCTCCTCGGGCTCGGGGTAGCGCGCGTAGTAGACGCCCTCGCCGTCGGGCGTCCACTGGACGCTGCCGAACTTGACCCAGCGCAGCTGGTCGTCGAGTTCGTCGCCCGAGTCGATGTTCAAGAAGCGGATCACGCGCCAGTCGCTGCCCGCCTCGCTCCGCTGGTAGGCGAGGAGCTGGCCGTCGTAGCTGGCGGACGTGCCGGCCAGCGCGATCGTGCCGTCCTCGCTCCAGGCGTTCGGGTCGATCAGCACGCGGCCGTCGGAGGCCGGGTCGTCGGTCACGTACACGACCGATTGGTTCTGGAGGCCGTCGTTCTTCGAATAGAGGTACCGCCGCGGGCTCGCGCCCGGCTTGCCGAGCCGTCGCGGCGCGCCGCGGCGTTCGTAGTTCCACAGCTCGGTGAGGCGCTCTTGGAAGGCGTCGTGCTCCGGCAGGCCGGCGAGGTACTGCTCGGTCACTGCCTGCTGCTGCGCCACCCAACCGGCCACGCGGTCCGACTCGCGCACGTCCTCCTCGAGCCAGCGGTACGGGTCGGCGACCTCGACCGGCTTGCCCCCCTTGCCCTCGTAGGTATCCACGACCTCTTCGCGGAGGGTGTCGGGGTACTCGACGGCGGCGGCTTCGGTCATGGCGAGGCAGGCGGCGGAAAGGAAGAGCCAACGGGACATGCGGGCTTCCGGGCGGGGTGGTGAGGGGAATCGGTGCAAGCGGATTAATTGAACCACATTCGCTCATCCGGCACGACGGTCGGCGACTCTGCCGATCAAGAAAACGGTGCGTGCGGCCTCCCTCCGCGAGGGGACCCGTGCCGTCGGCGGCAGCCGTCGGACGAACGACCGCGTCGCGCTCCACGCAGATCAGTCGGCTGCCGCCGACGGTTGAGCACCACCGCCTCGATGGCATCCACCGGCAACTCGTACGACGCGATCGTCATCGGCGCAGGCCACAACGGCCTGGTCTGCGCCTGCTACTTGGCCCGCGCGGGCAAACGCGTTTGCGTGCTGGAACGCCGGCACGTGCTCGGAGGCGCGGCGACGACCGAGGAGATGTGGTCCGGCTACAAGGTCTCCACCGCCGCGTACGTCATCAGCCTCTTCCTGCCGGAGATCATCCAGGAGCTGAAGCTCAAAGAGAACGGCCTGGAGGTCCTGCCGCGGAACCCGTCGAGCTTCACGCCACTGCCCGACGGCCGCAGCCTGCTGATGGGGCCCGACCCGCAGCTGAACCGGCGTGAGATCTCGCAGTTCAGCTCGAAGGACGCCGAAGCCTACCCGCGCTACGAGAGCTTGCTGGAACGCGTCGCCGCGGTGCTCGAGCCGACCCTCAGCCAGGCCGCGCCCGACCCCCTGCCGCTGCCCCGCAGCTGGCGGAAGATCGGCTGGGGCAAGCAGATGCGCGACGCCGCCAAGATGTGGCGGATGCACCGGGCCCTGAAGGCGCTCGGCAAGGACCAGCCCGCCGCGATCGAGCTGCTCACCGGCGCGGCGCGGCCGATCCTCGAGCGCTGGTTCGAGTCCGAAGCCCTGAAGGCGACCCTCGCGACCGACGCGATCATCGGCGCGTTCACCTCGATCAGCTCGCCCGGCAGCGCCTACGTCCTGCTGCACCACGTCATGGGCGAAGCGGGCGGCGCGCGGGGCGTGTGGGGCTACGTCCGCGGCGGCATGGGCGGCCTGGCGAACGCCCTGGCCCAGGTCGGCGAGCAGCTCGGCGTCGAGGTCCGCCGCGAGGCGTCGGTCACGTCGATCAATACAAGTTCTTCAGGAGACGGGCAGGGCAAGGCGACCGGCGTGACGCTCGAAGACGGCACGGTGCTCGAAGCGCCGATCGTCGCCTCGGGAGTGGACGCGAACCTCACGTTCCAGAAGTTCCTGCAGCCCGCCAGCCTGCCGGCCGACTTCCGCGAGGCGGTGGCGAACATCGACTACGCGTCGGCGTCGATGAAGATCAACCTCGCGCTGGCCGAGCCCCCCCGCTTCACGGCCCGCCCGACCGCGCCGGGCGAGATCGCGCCGCACCACCGGGGGACGATGCACGTCGGCCCCACGATGGACTACCTCGACCGCGCCTACGACGACGCCAAGTACGGCGCCCCCGCGCGGGAGCCGATCCTCGAGATGACGATGGCCACGAGCGTCGACGACACCCTGGCGCCGGCCGGCAAGCACATCCTGTCGATGTTCGTGCAGTACGCCCCCTACCAGCTGCGCGACGCCCACTGGGACGACATCAAGGACGCGTTCGCCGACACGTGCATCGCCAAGCTCGCCGAGTACGCGCCGAACGTGCCCGACGCCATCGAGCACCGCCAGGTCCTCTCGCCCCTCGACATCGAACGGACCTACGGGCTCACGGGCGGCAACATCATGCAGGGGGCGATGAACGCCAATCAGCTCTTCTGCTTCCGTCCCATCCCCGGCTGGGCCGACCACCGCACCCCGATCCGGGGGCTCTACCTGTGCGGCGCCGCGAGCCACCCCGGCGGGGGCGTCATGGGCGCGTGCGGCAAGAACGCCGCCGCCGAGATCCTCCGCGACTGTTGAGTCGTTGTGACAACGCGCGTTCGCTGTGTTAAGGTGGCCGTTAGGTAACCCACTCCCTCCATCTCACGCCCGCGGATCCTTTCATGCGTCTCTCTCGCCTTGTGTTGGCCGCCACGGTTCTGGTCGCTCCCGGCTTGGTCGGCTGCGCCAAGGAGGAGGCCAAGAAACCGCTCATCGACATCCAGACCCCGATCGGCGACGTGAAGATCGAGTCGGACGAGGAGTCCGGTCGCGTGGGCGTCGATGTCCAGGCGGGCGGCGTCGACGTGTCGACCGATTCGGCCACCGGTGAGGTCAACGTCGAGGTCGATGCGGCCGACAGGCCGGCCGAGTGATCGCGTGTACGGCCTGACGATCACCGAATCGGTCGCCGCCCCACCGGAGCACGTCTTCGAGCTGGCGACCGACCTGGCGGGCGCCGCCGACCGGATCGCCGGGATCGATTCGGTCGAGCTGCTCACCGACGGCCCCTTTGGCGTCGGCACGCGGTGGCGCGAGACCCGCCTGATGATGGGCAAATCGGCGACCGAGGAGATGGGCATCACCGCCTTCGAGCCGGGCCGCTCCTACACCGCCGAAGCGGAGTCGTGCGGCTGCCACTACACATCGGTCCTCACCTGCGAGCCCCAGGGCGCGGGGACGCGCCTCTCGTTCACGTTCGACGGCCAGCCACTCACGCTCGTCAGCAAACTGATGTCGCCGATCGGCTGGCTGATGAAGAGCCAAGTCCGCAAGATGCTTGCCGCCGACCTAGCCGACCTCCGTCGCGCGGCGGAGGCGGCAGACGCTTAGCAGCGCGATCAGCATCGGCGCGAGGGTCGCGGGCTCGGGGACGGACGTGGCGTTGCCCGCCAGCTCGCGGCCGTAGTTCTTCCGCCAGACCAGGTGATCGAGCTCGAACCGCCCGCCTGGCAAGCCATCCCGCCACACGGTGTAGTCCGCCGCATCGACGCGGCCATCGGCGTTGAAATCGCCGGGGAGTTCGGTCGCGGTGTCGATGACGCGGAGCGACAGCGTGGTGTTGGTCACCTCGGGGAGGAACCCGAGGGCGCCGGGGAGTTCGGAGAGGGTGTAGTCGTTAAACGATCCATCCAGGCGATCGGATTCGATCACCTTATAGGTCTGCCCTACGGCAATACTCCGGATCGCGTCAGCCTCCAGAGCAAAGGAGCCACTGACATATAGACTGGCGACGTTGACAAGCGAAGGTCGTTCTAGGTTGCTCTCCGAAAGCTCAACGGCGAGGCTTTCCATGATGAATGTTGATCCGTAGAAGGCCGCTTCAGAGTTATTCGCCAAAGAGATGCTTTGAAGGTCATGCAGCTGACGGCTTGATGGTTGCGAGGCTCCAACTTCTAGCTTGGCATTGGGATGAATAACTAACTCTCCAGCACTGCTACGCAACTCGCTCTTGATAGCACTTGTTCCTGGCAAGATCTCGATAGTCCCCTCGTTAGAGAGGCTGCCGCCAACCCATTCGCTCTCCAGCTCGCTGTCTTGCATGACCAGCTTGAGTGATCGGAAGACATCCGATCGAAAGTGGAGCGTGCTCTCGATGAGTTCGATGGCACCGCGACTGTCAATCTCGCCTTGAAAAGTTAAATGGCTCTGCTCGGCAAGCATGGTTGATTGCTCGTGGAACGTATGGTGGTAGTCGCTGCCATTACCTATTCGCAGCGCACCACCAAGGACTTCGACAGTGCCAGCCGATTCCAACATTCCATGAATAGCTAAGGTCTCATCGACTCCAACACGAATCTTTCCTGTCTCCAGCAGGTTCATACTGCCGTACAGTTCACCCTCTCCCTCGATGACACCCGCCATCTCGGGAAATGAATACGCTGCGATGCCGCCATCCATCAGAAGCCTACCCTGGCTGCCGATTCGCATGTGGCCATAGCGGTGACCAGACCTCGCGATCGCTCCTTGACCGATGACCAGCGTTCCTTGCCCCTGGCCAAACCCTTGGTCGCCAACGCCTATATTGACTCGACTCGCCTGTAAGAGGGAATGCTCGCCGCGAACCTCGACAGCCCCTTCAATGAGCAACTCACCACTAGCAAACGAGGCGTACCCAACCTGAAGCGCGGCCCCATCGGTTATCGAGAGCCGCGATCCGGGCGCAGGACCGATCACTAGACTCTCACCCACGGTAAGCAACGAAGAAGCTCCGGTGATATCAACCGTGGCTGGGCCGACGAGAAGACTGTCAAACCGAGGGATCCCCACGGTCATGACGCCCTGACGCTGTGTCGCCGATCCGACGTTGAGCCAAGCGCCGTTCTCCACAAGAACCTGGGCTGACCCTTGCCTGGCAACTCCCAAAGTCGGGAAGCCACCACCGACGGCTGACACTTTAGCGTTGGGTCCGGAGATCACCAGACTCGCCAGTGCGCTCGGGGAGGCCCCAACTTCGATACCTCCAGCGATCAGCTCGGATGATCCATCGACGACGACGGTACCACGGGGGTCTGGGGATACCTGACCGTCCATTGGGTAGCCGATGCGGAGAAGGCTCTCGGCCGTCACTTCAACGGGCGAACCGGGCGAGACGCTCCCCGTGAAGACGACATCGGCGACAGAACGGTCACCGGCGGCGGCCAGCAGAAGGCTGGCGGCCGTTACGAGTAGAACGCGGACCACGGTACTGCTCCTCTGTAAAAAAGAGTGCGCCCCTATCATCCACGGTCCAAGCGTTACACTACCCGCTCCACGGCCGCGTGCAACCTTTTTCTTGTCGCTACTCCCTTGGCTTCAATCGTTCCCTGCGACGCAATCGTCCTCGGCGCCGGCGCCGCGGGGCTCTTGTGCGCGGTCCGCGCGGCGGAGCAGGGCAGGCGGGTCCTGCTGCTGGAGAAGGGCCCCAAGGCGGGCGTGAAGATCCTCATGTCGGGGGGCACGCGGTGCAACCTGACGCACGACGCTGACGCGGCCGGCATCGCCGACGCTTACGCGCGGCTCGCGGGCGGGCCCGACGGGAAGAAGAAGGCGCGGTTCCTCCGGCACGCGCTGGCGCACCTCACGCCCGACGCACTCGTCGCGCTGTTCGAAGCCGAAGGGGTAGCGACCAAGATCGAAGCGACCGGCAAGGTCTTCCCGGCCAGCGACCGCGCGCTCGACGTGCAACAGGCGTTGCTGCGGATGCTTGAACGGTCGGGCGCGACGCTCGCGCTCGGCGAGGGGGCGGTCTCCGTGGAACGGGCCGAGGCGGGTTACGCCGTCACGACAACCAAGCGGACGCTGCACGCTGCGAAGCTGGTCATCGCGGTCGGCGGGCAGTCGTACCCGGGCTGCGGCACCACGGGCGACGGCTACGCGTGGGCGAAGTCGCTCGGCCACCGCATCGTGCCGCCCCGCCCGGCGCTCGCGCCGCTCACGTCGAACGAGCGCTGGGTGCAAGAGCTGCAGGGGGTGACCCTGCCCGACGTGCGGGTCCGGCTCGCCGAGGGGAGCGCGAAGCCGGTCGCGGATCGGCGGGGGTCGTTCCTGTTCACGCACTTCGGCCTGTCGGGCCCCGCGGTGATGGACGCCAGCCGCTTCGTCACCGAACGCCCCGGCGCAGGCGACTGGCGGGCCGTCTGCGACTTCGTCCCGGCGCTCGATGAAGAGGAGCTGCGGAACGCACTACAAGCGAGCGGCCCGCGGTCGCTGCTCAACACCGTCGCCGAGTGGGTCCCCCGCCGGCTTGCGGAGGCGCTTGTCTCGAGAACGGGCGCGCCGGGCGACCGCACGCTCGCCGAGCTGACCAAAGGGGAACGGCGCGGCGTGCTCGACGGACTCAAACGGACGCCGATCCCGATCGCCGGCTCGCTCGGATTCAAGAAGGCGGAGGTCACCGCGGGCGGGGTCGATCTGGCGGAGATCGATCCGCGGACACTCGAGAGCCGCCTCGCCCCGGGCGCGTACTTCATCGGCGAGGTGCTCGACCTCGACGGCCCGATCGGCGGGTTCAACTTTCAGGCGGCTTTCAGCACGGGCGCGCTGGCGGGCGACTCGCTGTGAGCGCTAGGCGGCGTGCTCGACGCTCCGATCGGGCGAAGCGAGCATCTCCTCGAAGAGCTCCAGGTACTCAGCCGCCATGCGGTCGATCGAGAAACGCTTGTTCGCCCAAGTGCGGGTCGCGTCGAGGCGTTGAGGCTTCGCTTCGGTTTTCGTTAGGGCCTGCTCGATCGCCCGACGAGCGCCCTCGCCATCGCCCGGCGTGAAGAGCGCGGCGTGGGGCGATGTCGTATCCGTTGGGCGCATCCCGAGCACCTCGCGCGCGCCGCCGACCGGGGTCGCCGCGATCGGGGCTCCCGCGAGCATCGCCTCGACGAGCACGAGGGAGAGGCCCTCGCTGTGCGACGCGGAGACGAACGCATCCGCCGCCGCCAGGTAAGGGCTGACGGGGTCAACGAATCCGAGGAGCTCGACCTGCTGGGCCACGCCCCGTTCGTTCGCGAGCGATTGCAGCTCGTCGCGCTGCGGCCCTTCGCCGGCGATCCAGAGCCGCCACGCCTGCCCGTTGTCTCGTGCTTTGGCGACCGCGTGGATGAGCGTGTCGAACCCTTTCACGGGCAACAGGCTGCCGACCGCTACCAGCTGGCGTTCCTCGGCGTCTGTCGCGGCGTTCGCGAATCGTTTGCGTACCGCGACGGCCTGTGCGTGATCGACGGCCCGGGGCTCCACGCCGCCGTGGATCACCCGAAGGTTTGCCGCATCGACCCCCCCGGCGAGGCAGACCTCGCGAGCGGCTGCCGAGACGGCGACGACGCGTTCGAGCAGGCGGTTGTGTTTCCACCCGGAACGGACCGGGAAGACCGTGTGCCGCACCCCGACCCTTGGCACGCCTGCGCCCGTTAGCGCGAGGCCACCGTAGGTGATCGCGTGCGGGTCGTTCAGCAGCGCGATCTCGCAGCCGGCGGAGGCGAAACCCCGCCGGAGCCGCCACAGCGCGGCCGGCGTGCGACCGCGGCCCGGGAGTTCGATCGACTCGACCCGTTCGCGTTCCGCCCACCGAGCCATCGCGGAGCCGCGTGGCGTGGCGAGCACCGCCCGGACGCCGCGCCCTCGGAGCGCAAGCACCAGCTGTGCTAGCAGGTTCTCACCCCCGCCCCAGCCGGTCGGTGTGCTGACGAATCCGATATTCAAAGCGGGCGCAAGGAGGTTGGTGGTGGATCGGGCGCCGTTGGGAGGCCGTTGTAGCGGGCGGCGGGCGGCGGCGGAACAACAGCTGTTTACCTGCCCGGCCATGGGCGACTAAGTTTCGCGTCTCGCCTCCCAACCTCAGGCGCCGGCAGGGACGACCCAGCCCAGGGCGATCACCAAGACTGCAAGGCAAGCATGCCGACGCCCCAGATCAGCTTCGTTGTCCCGGTTCACAACGCCGGCGGCTATTTGCCCGCTTCGCTGGCGAGCCTCCGCTGGCAGACACACACCGATTGGGAAGCGGTCTGTGTCGACGACGGATCGACCGATGGGTCCACCGACGTGATCGAGCGATTCGCCCACGCGGACCGTCGGTTCCGCCTAATCAGGCAATCGCAGGCGGGGCTGGTCTCCGCCCTCAACACGGGGCTCCGCCACGCCCGAGGGCCGTGGATCGCCCGCATGGACGGCGACGACATCGCGTTGCCCGACCGGCTCGAGAAGCAACTCGCGTTCGTTCGGCAGAATCCCCGGTGCGTCGGGCTGGGTGGGGCGGTGAAGCTGGTCGATCCGGACGGGCGACCGATCGGCGAAGGCGTTTACCCAACCGACCATCGAACCATCGAGCAGAACCTGCTCGACGCCCGCGGGGAGACCATCGCCCACCCAACGCTCCTGGCGCGCCGAGACGCGATCGAATCCGCCGGGCGTTACCGGCACGAATACGAAACCGTCCAAGACGCCGACCTGCTGCTGCGGCTCTCCTTGCTGGGGGAATTGGCCAACCTGTCGGACGAAGTCCTGCTCTACCGCCAGCACCCCAAGAACTACTGCCGCGTCCACTACGCCACCATCCAAGAAGAGATGCGGCGGTTGATCGAACAAGCCCACTCCGAACGCGGAACCTCCCCGTCGGACAAGGTGCTGTCCCGGCTGCAACGCCCGGCACGTCAGACCTCGCTGGTCGGCAAGTGGGCGCGCAAGGCGGCACGCAACGGCTATCTGAGCACGGCGTTCAAACTGACAGCCGATCTGGTCCGGGACGCTCCGCTGTCTCCACACACGGGACGAGTCGTCGCCGAGGTCGGGATACGGAGCGCCGTGGCGATCGGGTGGGGCAGGTTCGGAAAACCGACAAGCACGCCCGACTGGCGTCGCTGGGATTGCCCAGAGCAGCGAGCCGTGACGAGTGGCGCCGCGTAACGCTCACTCCCCCGCCGGCTCGAACACCACGCGGAACGCGCGGCGTTCGGCGAGTGCGGACGCGTCGTACAGGTTCCGCAGCTCTTCGCGGAGGGCGTCGGCCGTCTCGAAGCCGTCGGGGACCGCGTCGGCGTCGGTGAGATCGGCGAGCTCGATCGGATCAACGGCCGTGATCCGCACCGGGCCGAAACCGGGGATGTAGCTCCGCTGCCCGGTTCGCATCATCCGATGCGTCCACAGCCGGATCGTTTGCGTCTTCGCCCCCGACCGGATCGCCGGCAGGAACTTCGCTTTGAATAAGAGCACGGTCGGGCGCTCACTAAGGATCGATAAGCTTCTCGATCGATCCTAGATCAGCCGGCCTGAACGAGCATCCGGAATCCAACGAGCGTGTGTGACACAAGCCTGTCACGCTCCACCACCAAACGGCTCGTTACACGGTAAATCGAACGTCTGGGCGACGGGACGATTCGTGACTTGGCCCTCCATCAGGTTCACCGCGTCAGCGAGCGCGGGCGAGGCGGCGGCTGCTTGGCGGACCCCCTCCGTGCCGATTCCCGCGTCGGCGAGGCGCAGCACCCACGGCAGCGTCACGTTGCACAACGCGAAGGTGCTGGTGCGACCCACCGCCCCGGGCATGTTGGTCACGCAGTAGTGCAACACGCCATCGACCAGGTAAGTCGGTTCGGCGTGGGAGGTGGGGCGGCTGGTCTCGAAGCAGCCCCCTTGGTCGATCGCCACGTCGATGAGCACGCTGCCCGGGTTCATCCGGCCGAGGTCCTCGCGCTCGACCAGGCAGGGCGCCTTCGCCCCCGGGATCAGCACGGCGCCGATCACCAGGTCGGCCCGCTCCAGCTGCCGGCGGATCGTGTGGCGGTCACTGAACAACACGTCGACGTTGGGCGGCATGATGTCGTCGAGGTAGCGCAGCCGGTCCATGTTGATGTCGAGGATAGCGACATTCGCCTGGAACCCCGCGGCGATCTTCGCCGCGTTCGCGCCGACGACGCCCCCGCCGAGGACCGTGATGTGGGCGGGCGCCACGCCCGGCACGCCGCCGAGCAGGATGCCGCGACCCATCTGCGGCTTCTCCAAATACTTGGCGCCCTCCTGCACACTCATGCGGCCGGCGACCTCGCTCATGGGGGTGAGCAGGGGCAAGCGGCCCTGATCGTCGGTGAGGGTCTCGTAGGCGATGCTCGTCGCGCCGCTGTTGAGCATCGCCTCGGTCAGCTCGCGGCTGGCGGCGAAGTGGAAGTAGGTGAAGACCGTCTGCCCCGGCTTCACGAGCGGCCACTCGCTCGGCTGCGGCTCCTTCACCTTCACGATGAGATCGGCCTCCCCCCAGACCTCCGCGGCGGTGTCGACCAAGGTCGCCCCGACCTCGGCGTACATCGAATCGGGCAGCCCCGACCCCTCGCCCGCGGAGCGCTCGACCAGCACCCGGTGCCCCCGTCGGACCAGCTCCTCGGCGCCGACCGGCAGGAGGGCGACACGGTACTCGTCGGGCTTAACTTCCTTCGGAACCCCGATGTTCATGGTGGCCTCCGGGAGAGGGGACTTGTCTGGGATGGGCTGGGTCTCTGATTGGTATACGAGCCGGGGAGCGAGGAGGGCAGAGGAGGTTTGCGCCGCATTTTCTCCCCTAATCGTGCGGTTTGCGCAGCCTGCGCGGGGTCCTTCCTGTCCTGAGATCCGACGCCAATTTTGGGCGCGGATTACCGCTTGTGGGCCGCCCCGGCTGCCGATAAGATGCGGGGCTCCCGCTCTCGGGGCGGGGCGATTCCTACGCGCATGCTCACGACTCTGCGCGAACACCTGACGGTTGCTTTCCGATGCGAACGATCACCCGCCCGCTGCAACGCACCACGTCGATCAAGCCGGCCGATGTCGAGCCCCAGTGGTTCCACGTCGACGCCACGGACCAGGGCGTCGGACGCCTCGCCTCGCAGATCGCCACGGTCCTGATGGGCAAGCACAAGCCGACCTACACGCCGCACGTCGATACGGGCGATTTCGTCGTCGTGACGAACGTCGAGAAGGTCTCGTTCTCCGGCAAGAAGTGGGATCAGAAGAAGTACGCCTGGTACACGGGCTACACGCGTCAGCGGACGATCAGCGCTGGCGACCGGCTTGAAAAGAGCCCCGAGCTGATCCTCAAGGAAGCGGTCCGCCGCATGCTGCCGAAGAACAAGCTCGCCTCGAAGATGCTCAGCAAGCTGAAGCTCTTCGTCGGCCCGGAGCACAGCCACCAGGCTCAACAGCCTCAAGAGCTCGATCCGACCACGGTCCGCTGAACGAATCATGACACCCCCGACTCACGTCGGGGGCTCGCCGTGGAGCGGTGATTAGCAGCCGCTTCCACAGTCCTACATCCGCAATCTGCAATCGCCATGTCTACCGCCACTCTCGACGCTCTGGGAACCGGCCGCCGCAAGACCAGCGTGGCCCGCGTCCGCATCCGCCAGGGCAGCGGCAAGATCACGATCAACAACCGGGAACTCGACGAGTTCTTCCCGATCCAGCAGCACAAGAACGCCGTGCTCGCCCCGCTGAATCACTGCGAGGTGAAGGACTCGGTTGATGTCGTCATCCGCGTCCACGGCGGCGGCCTGACCGGCCAGTCCGGCGCGTGCATGCAGGGCATCGCCCGAGCGCTGGTTAAGCACGACAGCGAGCTGGACGAGAAGCTCCGCGAAGAAGCGTTCCTCACGCGGGACAGCCGCATGAAGGAACGCAAGAAGCCGGGCCTCCGCGGCGCCCGTCGCAGCCGCCAGTTCTCGAAGCGCTGATTCGCCAGCGGTCTTGGGTTGGCTCCGTCTTTACGTTGGGCCAACACCTCGTCTTTACGTTGGGCCAACGCCTCGCCACGCACGAACATCGAACCCATCGGGCCCCGGCCCGGTGGGTTTTTTTGTGCCCGTCGGTTAGACCATCAGCATGCCTGACCTAACGGACTACCCCGAGCAGATCGCCCGAGACGGCTACGCGATTGTCGAGCACGCCGTTTCCGAAGCGGCCGTCGAGGACCTAGCCCAGGCGATCGCGGCGCTGCCTCAGTCCGATGCGGTGCGGCGAAAGACCAACGTCTACGGCATCCGCAACCTGATCGAGGAGTGCGAGCCGGTCGCCGAGCTTGCTTGCGCAGCAGCGATCCGCGGGTTGGTCGAGCCGGTCCTCGGCGAGGACAGCTTCGCGGTGCGAGCGACCTTCTTCGACAAAGTCCCCGACGCCAACTGGAAATTACGGTGGCACCAAGACAGCGTCATCGCTGTGCGAGAGCGTGTCGAGACTCCCGGTTTCACGGCGTGGGCCGACAAGGCCGGCGTGCAGCAGGTGCGTCCCCCCGCTGAAATCCTCCAACGCATGCTCGCAATCCGCGTCCACCTGGACGATTGCGGCGCCGACAACGGGCCCTTGCGAGTGCTCGCAGGTTCGCACCGGCAGGCTTGGCCACGCGAGGAACTCGACCGGTGTAAGGAGCAGTTCGAAGAACGGACCTGCCTGGTCGGCCGGGGGGGCGTGGTCGCGATGAGGCCTCTGTTGCTGCACGCCTCGGGTCCGGCGATTGAGCCGGCTCATCGGCGGGTGGTGCACCTCGAATTCGCTGCGGGCGAGCTGCCCGGCGAGCTCGATTGGCGTACCCGCTGCCGCTGATGCGGGATTCCTGCGGAACCGCCCCCCGGGGCGCGGGTTAAACTCTCGGTAGCGGCCGCTTCTTCGCGGAAGGGTCCTTTCCTCCTCCCGAGGGGCGCCGGCATGCGACTCTCCGCACATTTGGTTTTCGCGATCGCGACGGTTCTGACTGCCCCGTCCGCCTGGGCTGAAGGGCCCAAACCGCAGGCGGTCGCTCGGCAAGTCGATCGCCTGATCGCTGAGGACCTGGACCTCAGCCCGGGCGAGCTCGCCCCGCCGATCGACGACGCGATCTTCCTCCGCCGGGCGCACCTCGACCTGGTGGGCGTGATCCCTTCGCCCGAAGAAGTCCGCGAGTTCCTCACCGACGAATCGCCCAACAAGAGGCGTCGGTTGGTCAACGACCTGCTGCAACGCCCCGAGTACGGCGTCACCCAGGCGCGGTACTGGCGCGACGTGATCCTCAGCCGCCGGCTCGAGGACCGAGCGCTGGCGGTGAGCGACTCGCTCGTGCGAGACCTGGCCGGCTGGATCAACGCGGGCGAAGCATGGGACGCGATCGCCCGTCGGTTCATCACGGCCCGCGGCACGGCCCGCACGAACGGCGCGACGGCGATCCTGGTCGCCCAAGAGGGCCGCACCGAGGAGATCGCCGCCGAGGTGTCGCGTGTCTTCCTCGGCGTGCAGATCCAGTGCGCGCAGTGCCACGACCACCCGTGGGACGATTGGAAGCGCGAGCAATTCCACGAGTTGGCGGCGTTCTTTCCGCGTGTCGGCGTGCGGCCGATGCGGGACGAGCGACCGATCGACTTGCAGGTGAACATCGCCGACCGGCCCGACTTCCCGCGCTTCCGCAAGGGCGCCAACCTCCACCGTCGCGGCCGCCCCGAGCACTACATGCGGGACCTCGAGAACCCCGAGGAGGTGGGCGAACGGATCGAGCCGCGGTTCTTCCTCACCAGCCTCGAGATGAACGCCGGCACGCGCGACAAGGCGCGGCGCCAGGCGCTCGCCGAGGACCTCACTTCGTCCGATTGGTTCGCGATCGCGCTGGTGAACCGCACCTGGTCCGAGCTGGTCGGCGAGGGCTTCTACGAGCCGGTCGACGACCTCGGCCCGGAACGCGAGCCGGTCGCGCCGGCCGCCGTCGCGCGGCTCGCCGAGGCGTTCGCCGATTCGGGCTACGACCTCCGCTGGCTGCATCGGACGATCCTCTCGACTGAAGCTTACGCCCGTCAGAGCCGCCCCCGGCGCACACCGGACGAGAAGCCGTTCACCGCCACGGTGGTGCAGCCGTTGCGGGGCGATCAGATGTTCGACGCGTTGCTCGCCGCGATCGATGTGGACGAGAAACGCCTCCGCGGAGTCGGCGCGGGCGGCCGGCAACGCGGTTACGGGATCGTCACCCCGCGTCTGCTGTTCACGCAGGCGTTCGGGTTCGACCCGAGCGAGCCCCGCGCCACCGTGCAAGCGACCATCCCCCAGGCGCTTGCCCGGATGAACACGCCGCAACTCAACCAGGCGGTCCGGGCTCTGCCGACGACGATGCTCGACCGCACGATGAGGCGGAACGGCCGCGACACCGAGGCGACCGTCCGAGAGCTCTACCTGCGCACCCTCTCGCGCGAGCCTTCCGACGCCGAGCTGGCGACCGTCAACGAGTACACCGAGGACGCGATCTGGCGGGGCGCCGCGATGGAAGACCTGTTGTGGGCGTTGATCAATTCGGCCGAGTTCTCGCACCGGCGTTGAGACACGCCGCCATCCCTTTAGGAGTCGAACCCATGAACGCTTGGCGCCGCGTGACCGAAATCGGCCTCGCTCGGCGGGGAGGCATCGCCTCTCGCCGGGAGTTCCTCCGCACCACCGGCGCGGCCGCCGCCGCGGGGGCGATGATCGGCTGGAGCGACCGGGTCGGTCTCGCCGCCGAGACGCTCCGCCAACAGGGCAAGCGCTGCGTGCTGCTCTGGATGCAGGGCGGGCCGAGCCAGTTCGAGACCCTCGACCCCAAACCGGGGAGCCGCTCCGCCGGCGAAGCGGGCTCGATCCCGACCGCCGTGCCGGGCATTCACCTCTCGGAGAACCTGCCCGAACTCGCTGCGGCGATGGGCGACCTGGCCGTGATCCGCTCGCTGACCGGCAAGGAGGGGAGCCACCCCCGCGCGCAGTACCTGATGCACCACGGCTACTTGCCGATGGGGGGCGCCAACCTGCCCACGCTGGGCGCGAACGTCGCCGAGCGGATGGCCTCGGAACAAGCGCTCGACGCCGCACGCGACCTGCCGAGCTTCGTCCGCATCGGCCGCAACCCGAACGGGGGCGGCGGCGGCATGCTGGGGGTCGACTTCGATCCGCTGTCACTGGACGACCCGACCCAACCGCCACGCAACGCGAAGCCGGCCAGCTCGGTCGCACGCTACCAGCGCCGGCTCCGCTTGCTGGACCGGCTCCAGAGCGACTTCGCCGCCGCCGAGGGGACCGACGTGGTGGCCGACCATCGCAAGCTGGTCGAGTCGGCCAGCCAGATGATCCTCTCCGAGGACATGACCGCTTTCGACCTGGAGCAAGAGAGCCAGGCGATGCGGGATTCGTACGGCGAGGGCAAGTTCGCCAGCGGCTGCCTGCTCGCGCGGCGGCTCTTAGAGTCCGGCGTCACGTTCGTTGAGGTGACCCTCAACGGTTGGGACACGCACGATGACGTTCACAGCCGCACCAAGGATCTCACAGCCCAGTTCGATCGCCCCGCGGCGCGACTGCTGGCCGACCTCAAAGACCGCGGCCTGCTCGACTCGACCCTGGTCATCTGGATGGGCGAGTTCGGACGCACGCCCAAGATCAACGCCCGCGGCGGGCGAGACCACTTCCCCAAGGCGTTTAGCGCCTGGCTCGCCGGTTGCGGCGTGCGGGGCGGTCAGGTGATCGGCGAAACCGACGAGCGAGGCGCCGCGGTGATCGATCGCCCCATCACGCCGGAGGACCTGTTCCAGTCGATCTACCACACACTGGGCATCGACGCGGAGCACGAGAACCTGACCAGCACCGGCCGACCCATCAAACTGATGGACAAGGGCGCCCTGATCCCCGAGCTGCTGGGCTAGCGCGTTGCGATCGGCGAAGCCACAAGAGCCCCGGCGTCTCGCGAGCGTCAAACCGCGCTACAGCCCGAGGTCGAGGTAGCCGCCGTCTTGCAGCCGGACCAACAGCCGCGCGAGATCGACCGCCTTCGCAACGCCGAGATGAGCGAACGCCTTCTGCTTGCGGAGCTCAACGCCGCGCGTTGTCAGGTCCATGAGCTCGCCAAGTTCGCGGCTGCTGGCGCCCGACGCGGTGAGACGGCAGATCTCCTGGTCGCGTTGGGAGAGCTCGCGGTACTTGTTGCACAAGGCGGCCAGGTCGAGTCGCTTGGGAATGCTCTCGTCGCGATCGATGATCCGCATCACCGACAGGACCGAGAGCCCCGAGTTGCCCAGCTCGCGCAGGCTCCGCTTGCGCGAGTGGATGCGGACGTACGCGCCGTCGGGGGCACGCCCGCTGTGCTCGCATTCCAAGAAGGGACAATCGTCGCCGATGAGGCGCTCGATCGCCTCGATACGGTGGGCGAATGACGGATCGAGGTAGGCGTGGGCCGTCCGGCCGAGCGGGGACTCTTGCGGCGAGAGTGCTCGCCGGTGAGCCGTGTTGCAGTGGACAACAACCCCGGCTGGGTTCTTGATGCTCACGCAGTCTTCGATCAAATCGAGCGAATCGAAACGATCACGGCCCTCGGCGACGACCTCCGCCACACGGTGGTAGGCCTCCTCAACCACTTCTTCCAACGGAGGAGCGGCTGCCCGCTCCGTACTTGAGGGTAGTCCCTCAGGCATCTTTCGCATCCTCGATCCAACCGCCCCTATTTATCCAGGGCGCTCGCGCAGCTGCGCGACCGTTGGTCGATACACATCGATGAGTCGATAAGACCCGACTCCAACTCCTGCCCACCGATTGTTGTATCTGCCCGCCAATTCAGACGCAAGCAAAGTGCGCGGCTAAAGGGCGTGACGGGAGAATCGCGGGGCTAAGCTCGGAAAACGTTACACGTCGAGGTTCTTAACGTCCAAAGCGTGCTTCTGAATGAACTCGCGGCGGGGCTCCACCTGGTCGCCCATCAACACGCGGAACAGCTCGTCCGCCGCCGCCGCGTCTTCCATCGTCACCCGCAGCAGGGTACGGGCGGCCGGGTCGAGGGTCGTGTCGCGGAGTTCTTCCGCGTTCATTTCGCCCAGGCCCTTGAAGCGGATGATTTGCAAGCCGCGTTCACCCGCCGAACGGATCGCTGCGGGGAGACCCCGGAGATCGTCGAGCCCCGACTCGTTCTCACCCCGGCGGATGGTGAAGCGGCTGACCTCTTCGCCGGTCCGCTCCTGGGGGATCAGCGCATCGATCTCGAAGCCCATTCCAGAGAGGTCGCCCAACAGCGTGTTGATGGTCCGCACCTCGTGCAGCTCGACAACCCGCAGTCGCTTTTTGGTTGCGTCGGCGGAGCCGTTGGTGTGCTCGTCGCCGTTGGGCGAGACAGCCGGGTCCTGCGCGCCGATCGCCGCGGCGCCGAACTCGACGACCAGCTCGTCGCCCGCCTCTTCTTGCTTCTGGCTGATGAAGTCGTCGACCTCTTTGCGCGAGGTGAACCAGTGCTCCTCCATGCCGAAGAAGACGTGGTACACCGGCAGCTTGCCGCTCTCGTGGTCCTGCCGTTCGGCGTGGATCTTGAGCGACACGCCGCGTCGCTCCAGTGCCGTGAGCGGTTCTTCCATGGCGGCGAGGGTGCGGACCAGCTTGGCCATCGACTCGCCTTCGACCGCGAGTCCTTCGGCCGATTCGAGCACGCTCTCGCCGAGCCCGAGGCTGAGCAGCTCGTTGCGCATCTCCTCTTCGGTCTGCACGTAGCGGGCGGGCTGCTTGCCCTTGCGGACGCGGAAGAGGGGGGGCTGCGCGACGTACACGTGACCGCGGGCGACGAGGTCGTACATCTGCCGATAGAAGAACGTGAGCAACAGCGTGCGGATGTGCGAGCCATCGACGTCGGCGTCGGTCATGATGACCACCCGGCCGTAACGGCGCTTCGCGACGTCCTGCTCGGCGCCGATGCCGGCGCCGATGGCGGCGATCATCGAGCGGATCTCCTCGTTGGCGAGGACTTTGTCGTCGCGGCTCTTGTAGGCGTTGATGATCTTGCCCCGCAGCGGCAAGATCGCCTGGAACTCACGCCGCCGCCCGCCCTCGGCGGGGCCGCCGGCCGAGTCGCCCTCCACCAGGTAGAGCTCGCACTTGTCGACCTCCTTCGAGGAGCAGTCGCGCAGCTTGCCGGGCAACGAGCCCCCGCCCAACGCGCCCTTCCGCTCGCGGATGAGCTGCCGCGCCTTGCGGGCGGACTCGCGCGCCTCCGCAGCCACGAGACCCTTCTTGATGATCGCCTTCGCGGTCTTCGGGTTCTCTTCAAGGTGCTTCTGCAGGTACTCGCCGAACAGCGTGTTGACGATCCCCTCGACCTCGTTGTTGCCTAGCTTCGTCTTGGTCTGCCCCTCGAACTGCGGGTGGGGCACGCGGCAGGAGATGACCGCCGTGAGCCCCTCGCGGAAGTCCTCGCCCGTGGGCGTGATGTCCTTGAAGAGGCCCTCTTTCTTGCCGTAGTTGTTCAGGGTGCGCGTGAGCGCCGCGCGGAAACCGCTGAGGTGGGTGCCCCCCTCGTGCGTGCTGATGTTGTTCACGTAGGTGTGAACGTTCTCGGTAAACTCGCCTGAGTACTGCACCGCGACTTCGAGCTCGACCCCCTCGGCCTCGCCGGACAGGTGCAGCACCTCCTGGTGCACTACGTCGCTGGCACGGTTGAGGTGCCGGACAAACTCGATGATGCCGTCTTCGTACTGGAAGGTTTCCGACTCGTTCGAGCGGCCGTCGGTGATGGTGATCCGCACGCCCTTGTTGAGGAACGCCAGCTCCTGGAGGCGTTTCAGCAGGGTCGCATAGCTGTACTTCGTGACCTGGAAGATCTGCGGGTCGGCCTTGAAGGTGGTCTTCGTGCCGATCTTGTCGGTCGCCCCCACCCGGCGGACCGCGCCCTTGGGGACACCGCGCTCGTACTCCTGGTGGTGGACGCCGCCGTCGCGGCAGACCTCGACCTCGGCCCACTCCGACAGGAAGTTCACGACCGTCACGCCGACGCCGTGCAGGCCGCCGGAGGTCTGGTAGGCGCCCTTCGTGAACTTGCCGCCGAACTTGAGGACGGTCATCACGCCCTCGAGCGTGCTGACCTCGCGGTCCATCTGCTCGGAGAGCTGGGTGTGCTTCTCGACCGGGATGCCGCGGCCGTTGTCCTCGACCGTGATCGACTCGTCCGGGTTGATCATCACCAACACGTCCGAAGCGAAGCCGGCCATCGCCTCGTCGATCGAGTTGTCGACGACCTCGTACACCAGGTGATGCAAGCCCCGCGCGGTTGTGTCGCCGATGTACATACTCGGCCGCTCGCGCACGTGCTCCAAATCGGAGAGGTGTTCGAGGTCGGATTCGCTGTAATTCTTGTCCGCTTCTTTCGCCATGTTCTCTTTATTGGTTAGCCGGTTGGCTGGCCTATCGTTGTCGCTATTCGCCTACCGAACCCGTCCCACCTTGAAGCGGATCGCGGTGATCCGGGCTTCGGGGCGGGACTGCTGCATCGCTTCGAGCAGCCGGGGTCGGTGGAAGTTGATCTCTTGCATCACCACGTGGTTCGCGACCGTCACCTCAAGCCGCCCGCGGGAAAGCCGTCCCACAGCGGTCTGGCCGCTGAGGGCGGGGTCGCCCAAGACGTCCTCCGCGACCTCACGCCAAGCGGCGTTCATCTCGTCGGCCGCCCGCGACGCCGCGTAACCCCGCTTGGCCATCACCGAGGCGAGCACCGAAGCGATCCCCTTCGGCCGCCGCGCGTGGAAACGCTTCCGCTCCTTCTCGGAACGGGCGACCAGGTCGGCCAGCTTCTCGGTGGTGTGGGCGTCGGTCATCGTGGGCTTAGGAACGATCCCGCGCCAGCGGCATCAGGACGTACGTGTAACCGTCGTCGGTCAGGGCGACCGCGGCCGAATCGCTATCGACCAGGTCCATCGTGAACGACTGCTCGGCGTCGAGCGTCTTAAGGAAGTCGATCAGGAACCGCGGGTCGAGCGTGATCTCGATCTTGTCGCCCGAGTAGCCGATCGGCAGTTCGATGTGCGACTCGCCCACCTCGGGGCCAGCGCCGTCGAGCACGAGGCTGCCATCGCCGAACGTGAAATCGACGCCCCGCGACTCGTCGCTCGTGACGATCGCCGCCTGCCGGACCGCGGTGAAGAAGGGCCCGACGGTCAGTTCGACCTTCGCCGACTCGGACCGGGTCGGCACCACGTCGCGCCACTTCGGGTAGCGGCCTTCGAGCAGTCGTGTCGAGAGGGTGGCGTTGGGCGTGGCGAAGGTGGCGTCGTTCGCGCGGACGGCGAACTTGGTGGGCGCCTCTTCATCGACCAGCGTGCGGTCGATCAGCTGGAGCGAACGCATCGGCACGATCGTGGCGTCACCGATCGGGGCGGCGTCGCCGACCTTCTCGAGCGGGCCCTCCATCTTCGCGAGCCGGCGTCCGTCGGTCCCCACGGCGATCAGCTTGCCGTCCTCGGCCAGCTCGAACTTCACGCCCCCCAGGGCGTAGCGGCTTGACTCGTTGTCGGTCGCGAAGATCGTGCGGCGGATCATCTCCTTGAGGAGTCGCGTTGGCGCCTGGTAGTACGCCTCCGCGTCGAACGTCGCGGGGGCGGGGAACTCGGCCGGGCTCTCGCTCGGCAGGTTGAACCGACTGCGTTCGCCGCGGACGAGGGTCTTCTGGCCGTCGGTCTCGACACGGAACGTCGTGTCGGACGACTCGCGGAGAATCATCCCGAAACGACCAACCGGCAGCAGCACGGCCCCCGGCTGCTCCGCCTCGACGCCCTCGACGCCGCGGCGGATCGAGACCTCCAGATCCGTGGCGTACAGCGTCGCCTCGCCCGAGTCGGTGACTTCGAGCTTCACGTTCTGGAGGATCGGCTTCGGGCTGCGTGCCGGGGCGACCGCGGCGACCGCTTGGAACGCCGCCAGGAGCTTCTCACGATCACAGGTGATTTTCATGGCCGTCGAGCTTCGGTGGGACAACGGCTTTGCCCCGAGGAAGCTTCCCTAACTCTTTAAGTAATGAATGGTAGTAGTAGTAAGGTGGCGGCGGTGGGTGTCGTTAAACGGTTCCCAACACGCGGCGGAGCCTTGTTTTGAAGGGGAATCCCCGGCCGACGAGGCCCGGGAAAACCCGGCGCGCCAGCGGCGCGCGTCGGTTCATTCGGTGGCGGGGAATGTCGAGCCTTACGGGGTGGTTTGGCCGAGCGAGCGATCCAGCGCCACAGCGCGCCAGTCCGACGACGACGGCGCGCCAACTTATCCAGGCGGGTGTGGAAGGTTGAACTTCGGCGTTCATCAGCCCCAGCCCTCCGCGTCGTCCGCCTGCGGGGGGACCGTTCCGGCGCGGCCCAGCTTCCGCAACAGGTCGCCAATCGCCGAGCGGAGCGCGCGATCGGACGGCATCCGCTTGTTGATCCGGTTGTAGTTGTGCATGACGGTCGTGTGATCGCGGCCGCCGAGGTAGCGACCAATCTCGTCATAGCTGAGTGGCGTGAGTTGGCGGGCGAGGTAGATCGTCACCGCCCGGGCCAACACGATCGGCGCCTTGCGCGAGCTGCTGCGGAGCTGACGCAGGGGCATCGAGTAGTAGCGCGCCACCACGCCGGCGATATCGGACAGCGGCAGCGAGGCCTCGTCGTGCGTCGCGTCGGCGACGAACGCCTTCACGCAGCGGCGGTCGATCAACGCCCGCGTGCCAAAGCGCTGTTTCAGCTGCTCGGCGACTGACAGCACCAGGCGGGCGTCGGCGGGCAGCCAGGCGGCCAGGTCGTCGGCGGCGGGCGGGTCGATCCGGCTGCCGGTCGCTTCGAGCGACGCCACCAGCAATTCACGCCGGGCCTCGTCGGCCGGGGCGGCGACTTCGAGCGTGATCCCCGCGGCCAGGCGGCTGACCGTTTGCGTGTCGAGGCCCGCCGTCTCGCCGAGCGGCTTGCCGGCGGTGACCAGCAGTCGGGCGCCCGATTCCTCGTACTGATCGAGCAGACCCTTGAGCAGCGCGACCGATAGGACCGAGGGGGCGAGGCCTTCGAGGTCCTCAATGACCAGCATCCGCAGCCCGGCCAAACGGTCGGCGATCGCCGCGGCGAGGCCCGGTTCGTTCCGTTCGGCGGAGATGGCCCGCTCGTACTGCCGCCGGAGATCGACGCCGGTGATCGCCATCACGCGTTCGGGGCCGTGGGTGTCGGCCCAGGCGGCGGCGGCTCCGGTCGCCAGCAGGCTCTTGCCCGAGCCGGGGGGGCCGATGAGCGTCATGGGGCCCGCGAACTGGCCCGCGCCCTTGTCTCGCGCGGCGGCGATCAAGCGCCCCACGGCGGTCGCCACCAGGGTGTTCTCTGGGCCCGCGTAGTAGATCGGTTCGGCGGGCAGCGCCCTGCCGGCCGTTTTCCGGCTCCCTCGGCCCCCGTTCGCTCCCGCCTGGGATTGGTTCGCTCCCGCCTGAGCTCGTCCGAGGCCCAGCGCGCCGGGCAACGGCAGCGGGGTGACGCGACGGTTATCCAGGCGGACGGCGGGCACGTTCAT